>CALMRM010000136.1:0-6693 GCA_937871605.1 uncultured Terriglobus sp.
CCGTCCGCTAGTATGCGCCGTCCGTCAGTATGCGCCGTCCGCGTTCACCACCTGGGTCATTGTCCGCAAGATAAGCCGGATGTCGCCCATCAGAGACCAGGTTTCCACGTAGTGCCGGTCAAGCGCCACACGCTCGTCGTAGGTGAGGGTCGATCGACCGGAGGCTTGCCATAAACCGGCCAGTCCTGGCTTGACCGCCAGGTAGTAGCTGAAGTCCGAGCCGTACTTCTGAGCTTCCGCGGCCACAATCGGGCGCGGGCCCACAAGTGACATACGACCCGTGAGGACGTTCCAAAGCTGCGGCAACTCATCGAGGGAGGACTGCCTCATGAACCGGCCCAGCGGCGTGATGCGTGGATCGTTGCGCAATTTGTGGTTGGCGGCCCACTCCGCTCGCTGCTCAGGATGGTCCGCCAGGTGCTGCTCCAGAACTTCCTGCGAGTTTGTGCACATGGTGCGGAACTTCCACATGGAGAAGAAAATGCCGCCTTTGCCGATACGACGGTGTGAGAAGAACACTGGGCCGGGCGAACTAAGCACCACGCTCAGAGCGAGCACGATGCACACGGAGACAATCACCGGGGAGGCCAGCACAATCAGGAGGATGTCGAGGGCGCGCTTGACCACTGCATAGGAAAAGCGGCGCGCGGGTGAACTCACCGTCACACGACGCTCCACGCCCGCTGTCGGCGTGCTCGCTGGAAAGCTCAACAAAACGGGCGAGGCGCTGCCTATTTGCTCGTTTGACTCCATCCATCCCCTGCGTACATGGCCGCTGTACGTTGTCACGATTTTTCTAGAACCTCATAGGTGCTCGACTGTGGCAAAGCCTGACCCGCTGCCGCAGGGCGGCGTCCGCCAACGTAGTACCCATGAAAGCCTCGGCTGTATTCTTACAGCATACCCGTCCTAATCAGGACCCGGAGTTTTACGGAGTGTTGCGCTCAGTACCCCTTCCACGGCGGCCAGCGCGTTGACATGGTGGTACGGAAATTTCACCGGGCAGGGGCCGGGTTCTGTACTCTCCAGTAAAAACAGGGTTCGCAGGCCAGCGGCGTGCCCTGCGAGCAAGTCCGTGCAGCGATCGCCCACCAGGATGGAGCGGGACAAATCGAGGCCATGCTCTCTGGCGGCGCGAAGCAGCATGCCAGGCTGAGGCTTGCGGTCCTCGCTTTCGCGCCGGTACTTGCCCAACCCGTGCACCGGGTGGTCCGGACAGAAATACACGGCATCCAAAGCCGCCCCCTCCGCGGCCAGTTCCCCTGCGATATGTCCCATCAAACGGTAGAAGTCGGCCTCGGTGTACAGGCCTCGGCCAATCCCGGCCTGGTTCGTTACAACGCAGCAGAAGTAGCCCGCGGCATGGGCTGTTCGCAAGAGGCTGGCGATACCAGGCACCAGACGGCAGTCCTCTGGCCGGTAGAGGTAGTCCACTTCTTCATTGATCACGCCGTCGCGGTCCAGAAACAGTGCTGGACGTAACGTGCTGCCTGAAGAGCCACTTTTCGATACAAACATGTACCAGAAACGATGATTTTGAGCGCAAAAAGGGTGTAATGGAGCTCGTTTCGCCTGCTTTTAGCGCCTTCGTGCCTCTATTTGTGCTGCTAACTGCGGTGTTTTGAGCGCTCCTTGCGCATTCTGTGCCGCCAGTCACAACCGCAGAGAGGAACCCGCTTCGCTAATACTTATGTCCGTCATTTCCACAGCTCGGCAGCTTGTGGCGCGAGCCCACAACCACTTTGCACCCGGACGTTTCATCCCAGGCGCAAGCGAGGATTTTCAGGCGAAGGGGAAAACCGCGCAACAGCACCAGTGGCGATGTGAGGCTACAGCGTTCGGTTGGAGGTACGTTAGGCCATCCGAACGAGTGCTGTCTGCAGATCCGTGGCTGCTAACCCTCGCAGTGCCTCTGCGAGAGACTGGCGCCAGTGGGGCAGGCGGATGCCGAAATTGGCGTGCAGCTTGTCACAGTTCAGGCGCGAGTTCAGGGGGCGTCGCGCAGGAGTCGGATAGTCCGCGGTGACGATTGGCACCACGGCAGGCGGCTCCATCCCATGCTGCACGTGCAGGTAGTCGCGGACGGCATCTGCTAGCCCGGCCCACGTGGTTTCGCCCGCTCCTGCGCAGTGGTACACGCCGGTGCGGCCCAGCAGCGCGCCGCGCAGGGTGCCATCCGGCGACCCCGCCTCGGCCTGCTGCACCATGGCAAGCGCCGCAGCGGCAAGGTCCGCGGCAGACGTGGGCGCGCCGTGCTGATCGCCCACGATACGCAGTGGTTCTGTGCGGGTGCTGAGCAGGCGCAGCATGGTGCGCACGAAATTCTTGCCGCCGTCGCTGTACACCCACGATGTGCGCAGCACAATGGAGGGCAGGGCGCTGGCACTGAACGCGTCCGCCACTGCCTGTTCGCCCTGCAGCTTGGTGGTGCCATAGACGTTCAGCGGGCCGGTGGGGTCCGTCTCCACCCAGGGCCGCTCGCCACTGCCGTCGAACACGTAGTCGGTAGAAAAATGGATCAGGCCCGCACCGCACCGGACTGCTTCCTCCGCCAGCACGCCAGGCGCAACCGCATTGGCAGCATGGGCAGCCGCAGGGTCCGACTCCGCTGCGTCCACCGCCGTATACGCTCCACAGGAGACGATCCAGCGGGGCTCTGCCGCGCGTACGGCGGCGCGGATGCTCTCCGCCCGCTCCAGATCCAGCTGTGCTCGCGGGGGCAGCACGAGCTCTATCCCAGGCAGCGCGTTTCCAAACAGCCGGGCCACCGCGGCACCCACCTGGCCAGACGCGCCGGTGACCAGCACCCTCATGCCGGGCTCCACTGGATGTCGTCGCGCACCAGCCATCGCAGGTACTCGCCATAGCTGCTCTTGCCGTAGTTGCTGGCCAGCGTGTTCAGCTGCGCGGCGTCGATCCAGCCCATGCGGTAGCTGATCTCTTCCGGGCAGGCGACCTTGAGCCCCTGGCGCTTTTCGATGGGGTGGATAAAGACGGAGGCCTCAAGCAAGGAGTCGTGCGTTCCCGTGTCGAGCCATGCGATGCCGCGGCCCATGACCTGCACCTGCAGCCGGTTCTGCCGCAGATACCAGAGGTTCACGTCGGTGATTTCCAGCTCGCCCCGTGGCGAAGGCTGGATGCCCTCCGCGCACTGCACCACGTCGGGCCCGTAGAAGTAAATGCCGGTCACGGCATAGCGTGACTTGGGTTCCTTTGGCTTCTCCTCGAGCGAGACGGCACGGCGCTGCTTGTCGAACTCGACGACACCGTAGCGCTCCGGGTCGGTGACGGCGTAGGCAAAGACATGGCCACCGCCCTCGCGGGTCGCCTTGTCTGCCGTGGCGCGCAGGGAACGGTGGAGGTCGTGGCCGTAGAAGATGTTGTCGCCCAGCACCAGGCAGCAGCTGCTGCCCGCGAGAAAGTCCTTGCCAATCAGAAAGGCCTGCGCCAGCCCGTCTGGGGAGGGCTGTACGGCATACTGCAGGTTCAAACCCCAGGCACCGCCATCGCCCAGCAGTTGCTGAAAACGTGGCGTGTCTGCCGGTGTCGAAATAATGAGGATGTCACGGATGCCTGCCAGCATCAGCGTGCTGAGCGGGTAGTAAATCATGGGCTTGTCGTAGACCGGCAGCAGTTGTTTGCTGACGGCCTGCGTGACCGGGTGTAACCGGGTGCCGGAGCCACCGGCGAGGATGATGCCCTTCATCGTGCCCCTGTCTCCGTGGGTGCCTCTGCACCCGTCCCGTTGGAAGTGCGCGCGCCGTAGTTGGTATCGATCCAGTCGCGATAGGCGCCGCTGGTCACGTTTTTGACCCAGGTCTGGTGTGCGAGGTACCACTCTACGGTGCGGCGCAGGCCGGTGCCAAAATCCTGCGTGGGAAACCACTCGAGCTCGCGCTGGATCTTGCGGGCGTCGATGGCATAGCGCCGGTCGTGGCCGGGGCGATCCGTGACAAAGGTGATCTGTTCCTCGTATGGCCGGTTGGCGGGTGCTAGCTCGTCCAGCAGGGCGCAGATGGTCTGCACCACGTGGAGGTTGGCCTGCTGATTGTTGCCGCCCACGTTGTAGGTTTCGCCCACGGTGCCGCGCGCGAGCACGGTCTCGATGGCGGAGCAGTGGTCCTCCACGTACAGCCAGTCGCGCACCTGCTGACCGTCGCCGTAGACGGGCAGCGGCTTGCCCGCGAGCGCGTTGCCGATGACGAGTGGGATCAGCTTCTCAGGAAATTGAAACGGGCCGTAGTTGTTGGAGCAGTTGGTGATGAGCGTGGGCAGGCCGTAGGTGTGGTGCCAGGCACGGACCAGGTGGTCGCTGCTGGCTTTCGACGCGGCATACGGGCTGTTGGGCGCGAAGGGCGTGTCCTCGTGGAAGGGCGGATCGTCCGGGCCGAGTGTGCCGTACACCTCATCGGTCGAAACGTGCAGAAAGCGGAACAGGTCGCGCTCCTCGCCCTGCAGTGTCGCGAGGAACTCACGGGCGCACTCCAGCAGGTTGAAGGTGCCGTCGATGTTGGTCTTGAGAAAGGCGCCCGGGCCCAGGATGGAGCGATCCACGTGGCTCTCTGCGGCAAAGTGGACGACCGCGCGCGGGCGGTGGTCGCGCAGCAACTGCCGGACAAGATCGCGGTCCAGGATGTCGCCTTGCACCAGCGTGTGGCGCGGGTCATCGGCCACGGCGCGCAGATTGTGCGGGTTGCCGGCGTAGGTGAGTGCGTCCAGCGTCAGTACGGGACCCGCCGCAGCGTCGCGCAGGTGCCGCAGCACGAAGTTGGAACCGATAAAGCCTGCGCCACCCGTGACCAGCAGGGGAGCGACGCCGCGTATCGTTGTCTGTTGGTGCATAATCCTCTTCACGCTAGCAGTTCGGTGTCCAGCCAAGTGCTTTGTGGTAACTGGCATGGCTCTGTTTCAGTGTAAGTGGCTTCTACGTTCCGCCCAGGTAAGCCAAAGAGGAAGACCATATAAGTAAACCAATAGAACGCCATTACGGGGATGAAGTTAATGGCTCCGTCTGACGTGGAGATGAGCGCGTAGGTGAGCAGACCTTTTAGCGCAGCACGCCGGTAGCGGTCCTGCAACGCACGTCGGTCAAACAGCAGCAGAAGCAGCGGCGACAGTAATAGCAGCGTGATTGCGGCAGAGCCTACATAGCCAAGGACGTTCACTGCAGACAGGTATGTGATTTCTGTAAAGAAGAATGTGCTGGCTGTGTCTGGGAAGAGCGACGCGGAACCCAGGTGCGTAAACTGCGCGGTTCTGCCACCCAATGTTGGATCAAGCAGGAAGCCATTTTGCTGACGAACACCAATGAGGTGTGACAGGAGGAAGAAGGTTGGCGCTACCGTCAGCAGGATGACCGTGCTCCAAGCGGCTTTTCCCAAACGCAGTACGGGGAAGTAACGTCGCTGCTGGATGACCGACGCGATCAGCGACAGGATCAGGTCAAACAGCAGTCCTGCCCAGACGGTCCGGCTCAGCGTCAGGAACAGTGCGCCGCGTACCGTCCATCGTTGCCAACGCTTGGGTGTTATCTCTTCAAACAACCGCAATACCGTTAGCGTCGCCGCGCCATATAGATTCCCATTGTTATACGTGGAGATGAGCTTAAAGAAGTTACCCCGGGCAATGTTCTTGGTGTATGCGAAGTCATCGACATCGCCCGCATTTACGGTGAGGTACGGTATTTGGATCCAGGAGCCGGTCAGCGGTCGCCAGAAGAAAAGAAAAATGCCGAACAGGGCGGCAGCGAGCACGCACCGTTGTAGCCACTTGATAAAGACTTCGCGCTGTACAAGCGGCAGCATCGGTGGGTAGAACCAGAGAAAAAGCGCGGGAAGGAATGAAAGGCTGGTGACTGTACTTACAAACCCGCCGAGGTACTGCAGACCGTATGCCACCGCGGCGTAGAAGACAACAAGCGAAAAGGGAGCGATAAAAAAGAAAGCCGCAAACTGGCGCCGTACATATAGAACCTTTGCAAAGAGGAATCGATAGGGCGCAAAGACCAGCACAGACGCAAAAAGCAAGAGGTAGCCCCAAGTGATTGGAAAGACGCCAACCCGTATGCCGCCCTTGGGAAAGACCACCAGCGCAACACACAGTACCGCCGCTGCAGCCGTCGCTATCGGATGCCGTGGTTTCCGGGTCAAGTCAGCCCTTTCGCAACTGGAAGCTGTGCCGGATCTCTTGCATCTTTGTAGACGTCGCCGGATCAGTGTGCAGTCGGCGAAGCATCTCAGACAGAGCGGTAAACAGCAGCGCCAGGAAGAGACCAACTATCGCAGACACCACCGCGATGGCGAAACGGTTCGGGAAAGTCTTTGGGATCGGGAGCGCCGCCCGGTCAACCACATGGACGCGGGGAACGCCAAAGTTCTCCTGCAAGCGGGCACGCTCAAACTGCGAGGCCAGCGATGCTAAGAGGTTTTCGTGGTACGTCACCTCGCGCTGGAGCCGCACCGTGTCCAGACTTTGCGTGGGCAGGTCCTGCCCTGTGGAACCGGTAATCCGGGCCTGCAAGGTGTTGATCCTGCCCTGCAGTTCAGTAATCTGCGCGTTCAGGCGCACCATCTCAGGACTTTCCGCCGTAAACGACTGCGATGTGGTGGCACGTTGTACCTCCAATGCCACCTCCTGTGAGCGAAGCGTGGCAATCTGGCCCAGGCCCAGGCTGGTCTGCGAGTTGGGCTGCAG
>CALMRM010000136.1:6703-8681 GCA_937871605.1 uncultured Terriglobus sp.
GTCCGTTCCTGCTGCACCTTGAGCTCAGCCTCTGCCTTTTCCAGGGCGGCGCGTTCGCTGTTGACCTGCGTCTGGTAGAACTCGCGGGAACGCGAGGCCGCCTCAAACGACATGCGATTGCTAAGTTCTTGCAAGGCATCGAGGTATGCATTGGCAATGGCCACGGCTCGTGTGGGAGAGCCATCTTGCACCTTGACGGTATACATGCCCTGGTCAGAATGCGAAGCGCTGGTTTCTGACTGCACCAGGGCACGCAGCGCAAGCCGGTTGTTTGCTTGGTTGGCCGTCTTGCGGCTGGTTGCGGCGAAAGCGTCCGTGTCGATATGTTGCAGAACGAACTCTGTAATCGCCTTACTTTCCAACAGCGACACGGTAGGATCAGTCTGCCGGAAAAGGAAGACACCCGCGCTGGTGGTTTCTTGATCCACCAGGAACGTGACGGCGGCGCTGTACCTCGCCTTTAGCGTGTAGGAACAGAGCGCGCCAAAGAGGCCGAAACCTATGGTCGCAAGCAGGATGAGCCGCCAGCGTCGCGCTAGGATGAGCACCACCTCAAGGACGTCAAAGCCGCGTTCTTCACTGCCGGGAACAGTTTCCATTTGCACGTGTGTCTCCCGGTTAGCGCAAGAGCGCGATGATGGAAAGTGGTGTGGCTATCTGGCCAAAGATGGAGCTGATGGCCACCACATCGCGCAGGACGTTGCGGCGCGTCAGGTGGGGTGGCACCACGACGGTGTCGCCGGGCAGGCTGCTGGCTTTGGCGACGTTGCTGTACTGGCGCGACACAACGGAGCCGTCTGCGCGGATTACGAAGACCCGATCCGCGTCGCCGTTGCGCGAGGGACCGCCGGCATCGCGTAGGTAGTTGCGCACCTGCAGGTTGGGCTGGAATACGAAGGCGCTGGCGTTGTAAACCTCACCCGCCACGTTCACGGTGGAGGGCTGCCGCGGCACGATGAAGCGGTCACCGTCCTCCAGCGGCAGGTCCGGCAGGCTCCCCACGCCGCTGGCGTCGGGCTTCAGCTTGAGCACGCTGCGACCGGTGGGCTGAATGTTGCGCAGCCGTGCGACTGCGGCGCGCGCATTGTCGGCGGTGACGGTGGCGGTTTCTGCTGCAGAGGCGGGGTCAATGGAGCTGGCAACGGCGCGGCTGGTCTCCGCGTTGATCTGGGCGTCGAGCGAGTCAGCGTACTCGCGCAGGCGCTGTGCCTCGACGCGGCGGGTACTCTGCCGGGTGAACTCCGACGCGTACAGGTATGCGTCCGGCGTAAAGCCGCCTGCCCGCGTGATGAGCTGGCGCAGCGTCTCGCCCGGGCGCACGCTGTACACGCCTGCGCCAAGGAACTCACCCTCGAGCCGCACATAGCGCGTCTGCTGCGACTGCGGCACGCGAATGTCTGCCTTTGAGAAGACGGAGATGACGTCGCCCGGCTCCAGCTCGAAATTTTGCGACGGGTCTGTGCCGTTGAGCACCGCGCCCAGGTTGAAGGGCAGCAGCGAAGTGGTCAGGGTGGTGTGGTCCAGCCGCTCCACGACGGCATAGGCCAGGTCCACATCTGGCGCGCTCAGCACCAGGTCGTTGGTGGCGGCGAAGGTGCCGCTATTTTGCGTCAGAGCGTCGCCCACGGTGGTGCCGCCCCCCGTGCTGCTGGCGGTGCTTGCGGCGGTGGGCGTTGGCGCTTCTGCTGCCGTGCCGGTGCTGCCAGTGGCGGTACCGGTGGAGCCCGACGAGGGCGCCGTGCTGACGGCCAGGCGTGCCTGACCGGGCTGTGCCGGGGGCTGACCTGCCGCGGTGGCAGGCTGGCCCAGCGCATTGCGCGAGCGGTAGTAGTTGCGGGTAATCAGCGCCGCCGTGTTGGGGATGATGTCGGAGATGCGCAGGCCGGAGTGCCATGCGTAGCGGCCTGGGTTGGCCACGTTGCCGCGCAGCGTCACGGCGTTGTTGAACTGCTCGGAGATGGCACCGATGGTGATGATG
>CALMRM010000137.1:0-12775 GCA_937871605.1 uncultured Terriglobus sp.
GTGCCTGTGCGGCCTGCGCTTCGGCACGGGCACGCTCGGCAGCTTCGCGGTCGGCGGCTGCGCGTGCGCGCTCGGCGCTCAGCGCTTCCTGCTGTGCGGCCAGCTGCGATGCTGCAGCTTGCGCCTCCGCAGCCTGCCGTGCGTCCACCTGCGCCTGCTGCTGCTCTGCCTCGCGCTTGCGCAGCGATGCGATGCGCGCGTCCTCGGCACGCTGCACGGCATCGCGCGCGTAGGTGATCTCCATCTTCTCGTCGCGGTGCTTGCTCACGTCGATGTCGTCCGCGTTTCTGAGCGCGGTCTGCACCTGAGCAAGAATGTCAGGCGCGTACTGCGCCGCACCGGCCACGCGGGCGATGTTGTAGGCATTGTGTGCCTCGTACAACTCGAGCGGGCTATGCTCATTTCTGGTGATGGGGTCCAGCACGGTCTTGGAGCCGGCGGTTTGCGCATACGCTCCCCGCGGCAAGAGGGTGTAGTGCGCGTTCACCTTGCCCAGCACGCCCTGCGTCCTGTCCTCGATCACGTGGTTCTCCACGACGACCAGGTCCGAAGGAACCTTGACCGCGAAGTAGGGCTCCGCGGTGACGATGAGGCCAAACGACTGCAGGTTAGTGGTCACCTGCATGTCCACCTTTTGGCCACCGCCGCTGGGCAGCACTTCACCCAGGTTGGAGGGCGCGCCGTCAGGCGTGATGGCCCACAGCACGTAGGTCAGGTACTCGGGACCAAAGCCGTTCGCGGGGGGCAGACCTTCCAGGTGCAGGTCGATGCTGATGCGGCCTTTCTCGCTGCCCACCTTGGCGTCGCCCTTGGCGCGTGCCAGCAGGGGCGTGCCGGTCATGGCGATCTTGGTGGAGCCGCTGCGGTGGAAGTAATTCACGGCGTCCAGGTCGCGCTGCACCACATTGACGCGGAACAGTGGTTCGCCGTTGAGTTCTCCGACGGGGCGGCCGCCGTTCTGTACACCGTTTGCGGTACGGGCGTCCGCTGTTGGGTTCGGTTCCTGCGCGTTGCACACTGCGGTGCAGCACAGTGCACCACTCAATACTAGGGTCGCGGCAAGGTGCGCAGACCGGATCGCTACTCGAATCATGATTCCTCTCGTCCCAAATGCCAGGGACCTGCCTGCCACGTGTGAACGAGCAGTCGGTAGTGAGACGCCGGTCCCGGGTTTTGAGTGGTCACGGGACGCACGTCTCGCGTTGCGCCACTGCCTATGTTTGCAGGAATGGGAAACGATCGGCTCTGGCGGCGTGCTACTGCAGGAGTGGATCACCTGTACTGTTGAGGGGTGTACCACCGCCTGCTGATGGCCGCCGTGCTTTCCCTGCTGCCTTGCCCATGCTGGTGTGCCGCGCCCGATCTCCACGGGTGGCAGTGGCAGCGCGCAGTCTTGCTTGCGACACCCGCAGGCGAACAGTGCGTGGTGTTGGACGGCGAACTGTACGCCCGCGCCGCGCCGGGTCTGCGTGACGTGCGCCTCCTGCAGGGAGGGCACGAGATAGCGTACGCACTTGAGGAGAGCTTCGACGAACCCGCGCTGAGCCACCCGGACAAGGACCGTACCGTGTACACCACCGTGCTGCGCATCCCCCTGCAGGAGGTGCACGCTGCCCGGTCCAGCTCTGAGGGAGCCGGGCCGGGTTACGGTGGCAGCGCGATGCTGCCCGCGCATGTTCCGGTGGAGCGTATGCAGCTGGAGCCCGTGGCGCAGGGGCTTGCGGCAGCGGGCCATACGCCGGTTCCGATCTCGCTGGTCGCCACGCCGCGCGCGTTAGCGGCTTTGCCGGAGGGTGGCCCCGCCAGGAGTGAACGGATCGGCGGCACCCCGGCCGCGGCAGCACCGGTCGAAGTGACCGCCCTTGGTGCCAATCTGCAGAACGACGCAACGGTGTCTGTCGCCGTACGCTCCGCGTACTTTGCCGCGGTTCTGCTGCAGATGCGCCAGCGCCTGCTTTGCTTTCGGCCGCTGGGCGCGGCACCGGTGGTCATGGTCTTTGGCAACGAGCGGGCCCGGCCCGTGCGGTATGACTTCAGCACCCTGTACCACCCGCTGGCAACTCCCGTGCTGGGGCAGTTAGGACCTGTGCAGGTGAACCCTGCCTACCGCCGTCCGGCAGCCCACGCGCCGCTCTGGACGACGCGACGCAGCGTACTCTTGCTGTGTTTTGGTGTGCCTCTGCTCGCGCTGTTTGTGGCGTTACCGCTGCTCAGTGGCCGGGATTAGAAGCGGAAGTGCGCGGCAGCGTCACCGCTCCCCAGCGAGTCCAGCAGCGTTTCCGATACCGTCACCAGCGCTGCAAATGCCTCTTCACCGGCGGCCAGGCTGAGCAAGAATGAGAGAGCAGCTACGGCAAGGCCAAGGAGCTTCATGACTATCCACGGTACCAGACGCCAGGGCCTGCGTACACCGCACGCCTACTGCTTGGCTTCAACGGAAGCGAGTCGCTCATGCAACGAGACCATCTCGCGATACACCACGTCACGAAGAGCGCTCATCTCGACCCGGAGTGCACGCATATCGGCCTGAACATTCGTAAATTGCGAACGCATCTCTCCGCCCTGCTGGTCAACGGTATGTTCCAGCCTTGTGATGCGTGAGTTGGAGTGGATCCAGGCGAGTACAACAAGAACCAGGGAGCCTACCGCGGGCGTTAACAATGCAGTGAATTGCAAGTTGTTCATGTGCGCCTCTGAATACAGATGCTATCAGACCTTGCTCAGCGCACCGCCTCGTCTACCTCGCGGAAGTAGTCGGGTGCCTTGCGCAGTTCGCGCGGCTTCGACCCGTCTGCCGGGCCCACCAGGCCGTCCCGCTCCATCATGTCGATGAGGGCTGCCGCACGGCCGTAGCCAATGCGCAAACGGCGCTGCAGCAGGGACGTGCTGGCCTTGCCAAACTCGAACACCAGCCGCACGGCGTCGTTGAACAGCTCGTCTTCTGGGCCGTCCTCCACGCCTTCGCGGTCGTTACCCTTTTCGTCCTTTGGCCCCTCCAGGAAGCCTTCCACGTATTCCGCCTCGCCCTGGGCCTTCCAGAACTCGACCACGTCGCTGATCTCCTTCTCTGTGACAAACGGTGCGTGAACGCGCTGCAGACGCGAGGTGCCGGGCGGCAGAAAGAGCATGTCGCCGCGGCCCAGCAGGCTTTCCGCACCGTTGCTGTCGATGATGGTGCGCGAGTCTACCTTGGTGGCCAGCCGGAAGCTCATGCGTGTGGGCACGTTGGCCTTGATGAGGCCGGTGATCACGTCCACGCTGGGCCGCTGCGTGGCCAGCACCAGGTGGATGCCGACCGCGCGTGCCATCTGCGCCAGCCGCGTGATGCTCTCCTCCACGTTGCTCTTGTCGAGCATCATCAGATCGGCCAACTCATCGATGATGATCATGATGTACGGCAGCGGCTCCTGCGGCATGCCGTCTTCGTCGAACAACTGCCCGTTGTCGAACAGGCGGTTGTACTGGTCCAGGTTGCGGACGTGGCGGCTGGCCAGCAGCTTGAGGCGGCGCTCCATCTCACGCACAGCGTTCTTCAGCGCATTTGCGGCGAGTTTGGGCTCCGTAATGATGGGCGTAAACAGGTGCGGGATGCCCTCGTACATGCCCAGCTCCACGCGCTTTGGGTCTACCAGGATCATGCGCACCTGCTCTGGCGTGGCCTTGAACAGCACGCTCATGATCATGGCGTTGATGGCGACCGACTTGCCGGACCCGGTAGAACCGGCGATGAGCACGTGCGGCATGGCGGCGAGATTTGCGGTAACAATGCGGCCGTTGATGTCCTTGCCCATGGCCATTTCGACCTTGCTTTTCGAGTTGGCGAAGCCCTCGCTTTCCACTACGTCTCGCAGCCAGATAGTTTCGCGCTCGTGATTTGGCACCTGGATGCCCACGGTGCTCTTACCCGCCATACGCTCGATGAGGATGGACTCTGCGGCCATGGCGAGGCACAGGTCGTCTGCCAAACCGGTGACGCGGCTATATTTAATGCCCGCATCGGGACGGAACTCAAACGTGGTGACCACCGGGCCGGGGTTGATCTGCGTCACCTGGCCGTCCACACCGAACTCACCGCATTTTTCGACCAGGATGCGGGCCTCGTCCCGCAGCGCCTCCTCACGCACCGTGGCATGCTCCTCGTTCCGGTAGAGCAGGGAAGAGGGTGGCAACTTGTAGCCGTGAACGCTCTTGGCGGTCAGCGTGACGGGATGGACGCTCTCGTCGGCCCGCTTGCCAAAAGCGATCGCACCTTCAGGCGGAGGTGCGGGAGCGGTAGCCGCGGGCGGCACCGGCGATAGCTGCACAGGGGCAAGCGGTGCGGGCACGGGATTGGTTGGTACCGGCGCGGCAACGGGAAACGGCACGATCTCTGCCGTGCGCGGCGTCGCTCTGGACTGCTCTGCAGGTGCGGGTGTTAGCCAGGAGAAATCGGCCTCGCGGCGCACGTCGAACGGGGTCGTATCTTCCATCTCCGCGACGATTGGCGCGGACGCTGCTCCATCATTCAGGAGATCATTGCGCTGGAGCTGCGCGGCGGCCTCGGCCTGCAGGTGGCTTGGCAGTGGCGCAAATTCCGGCTCAGGACCGGCATCCACATCGGTGCGTGGCATGCGCGCCCACACGGTGCGCTTCGGTTCTGCCGTGGAGCCTGCGCCCTCTTTATCTGCGTGGATGCCGCGCCGCCAAAAGCCCCACTTGGCGAGCAGGCCGCTCAGCAGGGTTCCATGCGCCTTCCGCTGGGCCGCTGCGGCGGCTGTTGTCTCCAGGACACTTTGGCGGGCCGCTGCCCGCTCCCGCCTTGTCTCCAGGCGGTTTGCCACGCGCGCCGCCTGCAGGTTGGCCCTGCCGCCGCGCCACTGGATGTAGCGCTCGCGGGTGCGATACACCACGCCAAGGCGCCGCCCAGCCCAGTCCTGCGCGGTGTTAAAGGTAAATGAGGTGCTCAGGTAAAGGCTGAGCAGCAGCAGAAGGCTGGCGACCACGCAGGCACCGGGGTAGTTCAGCTGAACGACTGCCGCATCCGCCATCAGCCGGCCTGCCACGCCTTCCACGGGCAGAGCGCCGCGCCAGCGCAGGTGCAGCGGCAGCAGGCCCAGCAGCGTGGGCGCGGCAACTAGCCAGAGCAGCAGGCCGATGCTCTTGGCCGTGGGCGAAGCGAGGCCCCGCGACCGCATCCATGACACGCCGAGCCGTGCCAGCAGCAGTGGAAAGAGCAACACGGCAACACCCAGGACCTGCAGCAAGAGGTCGCTGCTATACGCACCCGTCTTGCCGATCCAGTTGTGGACCGGCCGCAGCACCGCGGTACCGGCGTAGCCACCCACGGTGTTCAGCGACGGATCCGTGGGCGTGTAGCTGACCAACGCCAGCAGCAGCAGCACCGCGAGTGTCACCACGCCCAAGCCGACTATTTCGTTCAGCCGCCGGCTGCGGGTGGGCGTCATCTCCAGGCTAAGCGGCTTCATCTGTGTGGACTCCCTCTGCCCCTTTGACCCGTCCCAGGCGGACACAGTACACGGAGCATGCCCGATTCTTACCTGAACGGAGGCTGGCAGACGAGGCAAACTTTAGAAGGAATCCGCGTGGGCAACCCGCGTGCGTTCCATTTGCTCCTATGCGCAGTAACACCGCAGCCTGCAACGCAGTTGACCTGCGAAGCGACCTGCGCATTGCCCACCGGACCAGTGCCGTGGGACCTTGGAACGAAGCGGCGGGTGGTGGAGGCTGTGCGCAGCCTGTGCACAGCTCTCACTGTCAGGCCGGGTGCTACTACCCAGCTGCGGTAGGCATCATCCCTCGCACATACACGAAATCCGGGCTACCCGCCCAGCAGCACAATCTGGCCACCGGCCGCAAAGGAAGCAAGATCATGGCAGAGACCCTGAAAGAAACCGAGAGCGTACTGCGCGATGTCATCAAGTCGCTGGTGGATGGACAGGAAGGCTTCAAGGACATCGGCGAGAAGCTGCAGGATGACACCCTGAAGCGGTACTTCCTGGCGGAAAGCCTGAAGCGCGCACAATTCAAGGGTGAGTTGGAGGATGTGCTCATCAAGGAAGGCGTATCAGACGCGTACAAAGAGAGTGGCACCGTAGGCGGCGCGCTACACCGCACCTGGGGCGACCTGAAGGCGAAGCTGGGCGGCGGCGACCACACGCTTCTGGAGAGCGCAGAGCAGGGTGAGGATGTGGCCAAGAAGGCCTACGCGGATGCGCTGAAGAACGAGCTGCCGCTGCCAATCCACCAGTTGCTGAGCACGCAGGCAGCCCACATTCAAACCTCACACGACTACGTCAAGGCCGCGCGCGATAGCCGCAAGTAGTTCGGTCAAGCCGTGTTGCAAGAAGGCCTCGCTCCATGCGGGGCCTTTGGCATTTCAGGGACATTTAGGAGAAAGGCGATGTGCATGGGATCTCGAACCGTGTGGCGTGCAGTTGGCCTCGTTACGCAGTCGGTCCTCTACGTTGCGGGTGGCATCAACCACTTCTGGCATAGCCGCTTCTACACGGCGATTATGCCGCCGCACTATGACCATCCGCTCGCACTGGTGCAGATCAGTGGCGTGGCAGAGGTGCTGGGCGGCCTGGGCCTGCTGGTGCCAGCCACGCGACGCGTGTCAGCGTGGGGGCTCATCGCCATGCTGCTGGTTTACTACGACGTTCACATCTACATGGTGCGCCATCCGGAGCGCTTTTCCGCGGTGCCGGAGTGGGCGTTGTGGGTTCGCCTGCCGCTGCAGCTTGTGCTCCTCTACTGGGCCTACATCTATACACGTCCAGACGCCGGCAAACCGGCGTTCAAGAGCTAGCGCGCGTGGTGGCCGTGCAGCCACACCAGCAGCGCTAAACCCAGGGCGATGCGGTACACCGCAAACACCGTAAAGCCGCGCCGCCGCACCCACGCAAGGAACCACGCGACCACACCGTATGCCACCACAAACGACACGGCCATGCCAATGATCAGCACCATCCAGCGTTGCGCATCCATCACCAGCGGCGTAAGTGCTGCCGCACCACCAGCGGCTGCGATGTCCTTTGCACTGGGGTGCACCGCCTTGAGCAGGGAGTAGCCGGTGGCTGCGACCATCGTGGGGATGGATAGCAGGAACGAGAACTCCAGGGCGGATGGGCGGTCCATGCCCACCAACTGCCCAGCGGCAATGGTGCTCATAGAGCGCGACGTCCCCGGCACCACGGCGCTCAGCACCTGGCACAGACCGATCCAAATGGCCTGCGGCAGGCTCATGTCCTCCACATGGGTCACGGTGGGTTCACGCCGGCTGCTCCACGCGTCCACGATCCACATGACAATGCCGCCGATCAGCAGGGCCAGCGCGATCACCGTGAGGTTTTCGAGGTTTTCACCGATCTTTTTTGTCAGGAGCTTGGCTGGTACTGCCGTGCACACAAATGCGATCAGGGTGAGTGAAATGGGGTGCGTCAGCCAGGTTTTCTCGCCGCGCTCGCCCTGCGGAAACGTGCGCAGGTACTGAAGGATGCGGAGCAGAAAGAAGAGCAGCAACGCCAGTATGGCGCCAAGCTGGATGACAATCGTGTACATCTTCCAGAACGGGTCCGTCAGCGAGACGTGCAGGGCAGCCTCAGCCAGCCGGAGGTGGGCTGTGGAACTGACGGGTAGAAACTCGGTGAGCCCTTCCACAATGCCCAGGATCACAGAGAGAATGTAGTCGTTCAAAGGGAGGTACCGGTCTTTCAGAAGTGCTCGGGATCAGTCGCGGTCGCTGCCGTAAATTGCGATGCCCTGCTCCACCCTGTATACCAGACTGACCGCGCGAGTCGTGTAGAAAAAGGTGGTAAACCTATCAAAAAAATAATAGCGAAGAGCATGTGCACGCTGCGCGGCAGCGTCGGCTTTCTTTTTGTTCTCCTCTGTCGTGTACATGGTCACCAGAACCCCTTGCCGGTAGGTGGCGTCCCACAGCGCCTCGGCGGTTTTGGGGCCGTCCGAATATTGCTCAGCGTACTTCTGGTACAGGCCGCTCTCCATTTCCGGGCATTTCGGCAGGCCTTGCCAGTCGCCGCACAGCTTGGCGTCCAGCAGGTCGAAGGCCGCCAGCGCAGGGTACTTGCCGCTGCCCGTCTTCACCACCTTCTGCAGGGCTTTCGTATACATCTGCGGTCGCAGGTTGGGGTCCATGTCCTTGGAGGAGGGTAGCGTGCGTGCGTCGAATTTTTCCTCCTGCCAGCGGATATCCGCGGAGCGCCACGCGCTTTCACCCGCCAGCGGCGAGGCAGGGAAGTACTCTGCCACGCGACGGTACAGCAGGTGCGCTTCGCCCGCGGCAGCCTTGGGCGCGTGCGGCTCACCCGCCGCCGCCTCCTGGCTTGCGGCCTCACCGTAGATCAATTTGTCGCCATTCTGTGTCGCCGGGCCTACCACACCCTTGTCTCGAATCCAACCGGCACGCGGCAGAACGGCAGCGTCCGTGGAAAACTCAGGCTCATTGTCCGCCTTTTCCTCCTCCACATCTGTATTGGCGAACACCTTGACCCAAGGCCCGGAGTGCTCTGTAATGACAACCTCGTGCCCCGGCGTCACGACGGAAACCTTCTGCGACCCGGCATCCGGGGCCACATACACATCGGCCACCTTCAGGACGGTGGCACGCTGCGCGTCTGGCGGTGGCAGCTCTGCGCCACGTTTCTGGGCGATGAGCGCTGGAACGAACAAAGTCGCAACAAGAAGAGAGAGACGCATACAGCCCATTAGACGCGCTCATCCTGCGACTGCAGCAGCAGGCTTTCGCGCAGCGCGGGGTCGAGATTGCCGCCGCTGACGATGACGACGATTTTCTCCGCAGCTGGCAGCTCCTCCCTGTGAAACAACGCCGCTGCCAAGGTCACGGCGCCGCTGGGTTCTGGCACCGTGTCGCTGGCGCTCAGCAGCAGGCGTGTGCTCTCCAAGATTTCGTCTTCGCGAACGGTCACGATGCCGTCCACATAGCGCAGGATGTGCTCGAAGTTGCGCTTGCCCAGGCTCTGCGTGCGCAGGCCGTCGGCGATGGTCCGCGTGGTGTGCGCGCCGGCCCACTCCACCAGCGTGCGTGAGCGGAAGCTCTCCGCAGCGTCCGCTGCCAGTTCTGGTTCGCAGCCCCACACCTCTGCCCGTGCGCCCGCCAGCTTCAGTGCCGTGGCTACGCCGCTCAACAGTCCGCCGCCGCTCACGGGTGACAGTACCAGGTCGGCGTCAGGCAGCTGCTCTGCAATCTCGAGCCCGCAGGTGGCCTGCCCAGCGATGATGTACTCGTCGTCATAGGGCTCCACCATGACGTAGCCGTGCTCCGCCACCAGCTGCTCTGCGCGCTGTTTGCGCTCCGTGCTGGCCGGGCCCACCAGCACCACCTCCGCGCCCAGCGCAAGGGTCGCCTCGCGCTTGATGCGGGGTGCATTTTCCGGCATCACGATGACGGCCTTGGTCCCCAGTGCACGTGCGGCATACGCGACGCCTTGCGCGTGGTTGCCGCTGGAATACGTGATGACGCCGCGCCGCAGTTCCTCGGGCGACAGCGAGGCCACCTTGTTGTACGCGCCGCGCAGCTTGAAGCTGCCGATCGGTTGCTCATTCTCGGCCTTGAGCCAGATCTCTGGCAGCGCGCCAGCCGCGGTAAGGCCCGCCCCACGCAGCCGCTGCAGGTCCAGGCGATGCAGGCCCGTACGGACCGCGGTGTTTGCGATGCGCTGCCGGGCTGCGTGGATATCGGGCAGCGATACGAGAGGGAGGTTCGACATACCGCTATTGTGGCGCACCGGACGACCGCCGGCACACCATTGGCGTCACGCGACAAATGTTGCGCGGGAGCGGCGCGTTGTGTGCTATGGTTCGCGTACAGATCAATCTACCCACCCTGGAGTCTCTGGATGCTCACTGCAGCCCCAACTCTTCGCAGGTCGCTGTGCCTTACTGCACTGGCCTTTGCTGCCGCACTGCCCGCTCAACAACACAAACGCAACGTGGTAAGCGGGCCCATCAGCGATGCCAACCTTGTTGTTCTCCATGGCAACGTCCGGCCAGAGGTGACGGCGGCAAACGACCGCGGGCTCCGCAATGGTGACGCTACGCTCACCGGCCTGCTGGTTCTGCATCGCTCGGAGGGGAACGAAGCAGCCTTCCAAAGCTACCTGGCACAGCTGAACGACCCGAAGTCAGCCAACTTCCACAAGTGGCTGAGCAGCAGCGAGATTGGCACCACCTACGGTCCGTCTTCGGAAGATCTTGCACGCGTCTCCGAGTGGCTTGCAGACCGCGGCCTGGCCGCTGGTACACCTTCGCCGGATGGCACATCGCTGGAGTTCCAGGGTACGGTGGCGAAGGTCGCCTCTGCGTTCCACACCGCCATCCACGACCTGAGTGTGGAGGGTGAGTCGCACTTCGCCAATGTGTCGGATCCCGAGATTCCAGCGGCGTTGGCTCCGCTGGTGACAGGCGTGGCGTCGCTGAATGACTTTCAGCCCAAACCCATGTCGCACCTGGCACACATGCCCGCTGCAGATGGCATTCGGCCCACGGGCAGCAACTACCTGAGTGCGGCGGACCTGGCGACCATCTACAACTTCAAGCCGCTGTTTGCGAATGGCATCACCGGTCGTGGGCAAACCATCGTCCTGATCGAGAACACCGACCTGTACAGCGTGGGTGACTGGCAGGTGTTTCGCAAAAATTTCGGCCTGGCCCGTGCGTATCCATACGCCACACTGACGCAGGTCAACCCCACGGGCACCAACACCTGCACCGACCCTGGCGTGAACACCAACGACACGGAAGCCGCCATCGACGTGGAGTGGTCACTGGCTGCGGCACCGAACGCCAACATTGTCAATGCCTCGTGCCGGGCTGCCAATGGTATCTTTGGCGGGTTTATCGCCCTGGCAAACCTGCTGCAGACTGCAACTCCGCCCAAGGTGGTGAGCATCAGTTACGGCTCGCCGGAAACATCGCTGGGCGCGACGTACAACGCCTACATCAACAACCTGTACGCGACGGCTGCGGCAGAGGGTGTGTCGGTCTTTGTGTCCTCAGGTGACTCCAGCGCCGATGCGTATGACCGCAGCGGGACCACGCTGGTCCCGGCCACCCATGGCATCTCGATCAGCGGCTTCATGTCGACGCCGTACAACGTCTCCGTGGGCGGCACGGACTTCGGCTATACGCCGCTGGCCACGCCGGGTGTGTACTTCAACACCACCAACGGTCCGAACTTTCAGACCGCCAACACCTACATTCCTGAAGTCCCCTGGAACTATTCCTGCGCTGGCAACCTCTATGCGGCGTACCTCGGCTTCCCGTCGGTCGGGCCCAACAGCCTGTGCAACAGTGGATCGTACATCAACACCGTGCGCCCCCGCTCGCTGCAGGTGGCCGGCGGTGGCGGCGGCCCCAGCGCCTGCGCGTTTGGCACCCGTGCCGTGGCCGGTGTGGTAGGTGGTACGTGCGCGGGCTATCCGAAGCCGGTGTGGCAGAGCCTGCTGGGCGTGCCGAACGACGGTGTGCGCGACACCCCAGACGTCTCGCTCATGGCCTCGAATGGCTTTTGGGGAACGTCCTACGCGGTGTGCATCTCGGATGCTTCGCAGGGCTTTAGCCCATGCGGTGCCGATCCTGCGACCTGGGCCGGATACGGTGGCACGTCCATCTCCAGCCCCATCTGGGCGGGCATTCAGGCATTGGTCAACCAGGCAACCGGCGAGAGCTGGGGCAATCCGAACCCGGTGCTCTACACCCTGGCGCGCAGCCAGTACGGCGCCTCAGGCAGTTCCGCGTGCAATTCGTCGCTGGGCAATGCCGTGGGGCCGGGCTGCGTGTTCTACGACGTCACCCAGGGTGACAATGTGGCTCTCTGCACCGGCACGATCAACTGCTTCAACTCCGGCGGTATGTATGGTTCGCTGTCGGTCAGCAGCACCACATTTCAGCCGGCGTACCCGGCTACTGTGGGATGGGATTTCACAACCGGCATCGGCACCACAAACGCGACCAACATCGTGAATGCCTGGACCGCCTACGCAGGTACGAGCGCTAGTCAGTAAACCAAGGCAGGCGGCATAGCCGCCTGCCAGTGCCACACAAGTACATAAGGAGCCGATGCATGCCCCGACTACGTTCTCTCTTCTCCCTTTGTGCTGTACTGCTGCTCTCCCTCGCGGCACATGCAGACACCTGCAATGGGTTCAGCAACAACCTTGTCTCCAACTGCAGCTTCGAGACCGGCTCCTTTTCTAATTGGACTGGAACCTCGACGACGAACATTTTTTCGGGTGTGGATAGTCTCACCCCTTACTCCGGTCGATACGGAGCCTACCTCGGCTCGGATGGCTCCACAGCGGCTCTCACGCAAAACGTCAACACGGTAGCGGGCGGCTTGTACCTGATTGAGTTTGCGTTGATGAACGACACGTCACCGTCACTCGGCTACACCAATAGTTTCGCCCTGCAGTTTGGCGGGAACACGATCTTCTCTCAAAGCGCCATCGCAGCCGGCCCGTACATGCTGTATTCCTTCACCGTCGGAACTACCCTGACCTCAACGCCGCTCTCGTTCGTCACGCGAAATGATGCGGGCGACTTCGATCTAGATTCCATCAGCGTGACACCCTCAGCGGCCATCTCGGTGACACCAGAGCCGTCAAGCTGGTTGCTGGTCGCGACAGGTTTTGCAGCATGCGTGAGTTGTGTTAAACGGCGTTCGCTGGGCCGCGTATCTGTATAGGATGGCTACCTGCCACTTGCAACAGGAGAGCCCACCCCAATGGGCGGGCCG
>CALMRM010000137.1:12785-13347 GCA_937871605.1 uncultured Terriglobus sp.
CCCCCCGACTGTGGCGGGCGCTCGCCTATTTTGTAGTACGCTGCGTCAGATCTCCAGGATGACAGGCATGATCATGGGCCTGCGCTGGGTATTTTTCTGGATGTGGCGTTTCAGGTCGGCGCGGATCTTTTCCTTCATCAGCATCCAATCCCGCTTTTCCTCGGTGGACGACTGATCCAGCGTCTGTGCAATCACACGGCGTGCTTCGCTGGTGATGCCTTGCTCGTTGACCGCGAAGCCGCGTGTCACAATCTCCGGCTGACCCTGCTGCTTGCCGCTCATTTTGTCGATGGTGATGATGGCCAGCACCAGCCCGGCCTCGCTCAGGTGGCGGCGGTCGCGGATGATGATGTCCTCCACCACGTCCGACGTGGAGCCCGAGTCGATCAGAATGCGACCGCTGGCGACCTTGGTCGTCTTCTCGGCAGAGCTGGCAGTCACCTCCAGCACCTCACCGTCTTCCAGCAGCACCGTCTTTTCGGGGATGCCAGTACCGGTGGCGATCTCGATGTGCTGTGTCAAATGGCGATAGTCACCGTGGATGGGCACGAAATACTTGGGC
>CALMRM010000137.1:13357-32988 GCA_937871605.1 uncultured Terriglobus sp.
CTTCCTGGCTGCCATGGCCGCTCACGTGAATCATGCCACCGCGGCCATCATCCTGAATCACCTTGGCCTTGCGGCGGTACAGGTGATCGACCACGTTGGCAATCGGCTTTTCGTTGCCAGGGATCACGCGGGACGAGAACAGCACCGTGTCGCCCGGCTCAATGCGCGCAAACTTGTGATTGTCCACGGCAGCACGGCTCAGGGCGCTCATGGGCTCGCCCTGGGTGCCGCTTATCATCACGCATACCTTTTCGGGTGCCATGTCTTTGACCTGGCCGGCGTGAATGATAAGTCCCGGTGGCGGGTCGATGTAGCCGAGGTCCTGCGCAACTTCGGTGGCATTATCCATGGAACGGCCCACCAGCGCAACCTTGCGGCCGTGCTTGTGCGCCAGGTCCATGGCCAGCTTGATGCGATGAATGGACGATGAGAAACAGGTGAAGAAGAGGCGCCGGTCGCACCGCGCAAAGATCTCGTCCAGCCGCGGCACCACGGCAAGCTCACCCGGCGTCCAGCCAGGACGGTCGCAGTTGGTGCTGTCCTGCAGCAGCAGCAGCACGCCTTCCTTGCCGAGTTGCGCAAACGCGTGCAGGTCGAACGGCTTGCCGTCCGGCGAAGACAAGTCGATCTTGAAGTCGCCCGTGTGCACAATGGTGCCCACCGGTGTGCGAATGGCGAGCGCCACGCAGTCCACCAGAGAGTGCGTCACCCGAATCGGTGAAATGCGAAACGGTCCCAGGTCGAAGCTTTCACCCGGGATCATCTCGATCAGGTCCGCATCATCCAGCAGCTTGTGCTCGTCCAGCTTGCCTTCCACATAGGTCAGCGTGAACTCGGTGCCGTACACCGGTACGTTGAGCTGCGACAGCATGTGCGGCAGGCCGCCAATGTGGTCCTCATGGCCGTGCGTCAGCAGGATGCCGCGCACCTTGTCCCTGTTTTCAAGCAGGTAGGTCAAATCCGGGACGACAATGTCCACGCCCAGGAGGTCGTCTTCTGGGAACATGAGACCGGCATCGATGACAAGGATGTCATCCTTCCACCGGACCGCCATGCAGTTCATGCCAAACTCGCCCAGGCCGCCGAGCGGGATAATTTTCAATGCCTCAGTATTCATTCAACCATCATGCTAGCAGTGTTAGACTGCCGCCTGCACGGGCGAGCGACTGAAGTTTACCCAGCCGTACCCATTCGCTTGCTGACACGGCGGCTGTAGCGCCCCGTAAGCGTCCTGAGCGGCGCAATCAGCATGAAGGTAAGCAGTGCCCAGCTCGCGTGATGACGTGGCAGTACCGCCACCAGCAGGCACACAAGCAGGCCGACGCAGCCGGTACCCACCTCTTCCAGGCACGCCGTGCGGGTCACGAAAAACTCGGTGGGCGTTAGCGCCAGCCGTGCCCGCTGCCGCAGCGCGTTGCCGTACAGGCCCGCGATCAGGAAGTACAGGGTTGCCTGGCCGCCGGCAAACAGCAAGGCGAGCTCCCTGTACTCCTGCCAGCTGTTCAGGGCAGCGGCACCGCCAAACGCGGTCAAGAACAGGAACTTCAGCGGATACACCTAGAAAAGGACCACAAACAGCAGCAGGCCGTTCAGCCAGAGGGTTCCTGCGTCATGCAGCCCGAAACGCCGAAAGAAGATGAAGTGCTCATACCAGATCAGCATGAGCAGCAGAAACGTGACGGCGAACGGCAGAAAGGCGGCCCACAGCCGGTGCAGTTCCTCGAAACTCTTCGGCACCTCCAGCGAGACAACAATCAACGTCAGGGCAAAGCCGAAGACGACGTCAGAAAAGCCGTCCAGCCGCGAAAAGCCGAGACCGCGCAGGCGTATCCCGTCGCCGTCAACTTCCTCATGATCCTGGTGCAACATAGCGCGCAGCATGTGGGTGAATGCCTTGAGCATACCGGAGAAGCGCCCCTCCGGGTTTCTCGCGGCCAAAGCGGAATGGAACACCCCTGAGCCAAAGGCTGGTAGAGCCAGACGCGAAACCTTATTGAGCTGGTTCGTGCAACGCACGTGTCTCAATGCTGGTTGGGGGTTCTGAAGCCTGTCTAGCGCAGCAGATCTTCCAACAGGAGTGACAACTCGGTCTTCTCGTCGCGGTACTTCACAATGATGGGTGTGTACACACTCAGGCCCTCCGCACCGGGCTTGCCGATGGCTCGTGAGCCGGGCACCACGACTGCGCCGGAGGGAATGACCAGCGGCATGTCTGCCGTGGCGCGCAGGGTGGTGCCGTTCACCACGTCATACACGGGGGTGCCGCGCGTCAGAATGGTGCCTGCGGCCAGTACGGCCTCCCTGCGCACCACGGTGCCCTCGTACACGCCGGTGTTGCCGCCCACCAACACGTCGTCCTCAATGATGACGGGGCTGGCGTTTACCGGCTCCAGCACGCCGCCAATCTGCGCAGCGGCGCTCAGGTGCACGCGCTTGCCGATTTGTGCGCAGCTGCCCACCAGCGCGTGCGAATCCACCATGGTGCCCTCATCCACGTAGGCACCCACGTTGACGAACATGGGCGGCACGCACACAACGGACTTCGCCAGGTACGTTCCGGCACGCACGCTCGAGCCGCCCGGCACGATACGTACACCCTGCTCCGGCGTCCACGTGCGCGCAGGGTAGGTGTGTTTGTCCACGTAGCTGCCCGCATCCATCTCTACGAGCGTGCCCAGCCGGAAGCCCAGCAGGATGCCGCGCTTGACCCAGGCGTTGACCTTCCAACCCAACGGCGTCGTGCTGTCCGGTTCTGCCGAACGCAGGGCGCCGCTCTCGAGTGCGTCCCGTAACTCATTGAACGCCTCAATCGACGCACGCTCTGCAACCGCGCCTGCACCCAGCGAAAATGCATGCTCGATGCGCTGTTCCAAATCCTGAAATGACATAGCTTCAGGGTAGCAAGCGTATGCTCGGTTGCGTGCACTCCACACCTGTGCGAGACAAATGGTGAGGTACCCGGTCACGCCAGACGGCCGCTACTTCGTCGTGCGCGGCAGGCTATGGCGTTGCTCAAGCCCTGCGCTGCCTGAGGTGGAACGCCAGCGCCTGACCCGCGAACTGATGCTGGCCCGCAGCGCCAAGGGCCACGCCATGCGTGCTGGCGACGCTACTGCCCGGGAGGCAGCCCGGCAGCAGGTGGATGCGGCGAAACATGCGCTGGGTGAGCGCGGCCCGGTGTGGTGGACGGACGGCGCACCTGACTGGAATCGCCACCTGGCAAGAAACACACCCTACGCGGAATGGTACGAACGGGTTGCGAGCGAGACAGCAGAGTAGGCATGCAGTGTAGGTCCTGCATCCGCTTGTACCTTCATGTGGGTCTTCTCGCAGCTTTAATCAGCGTCCTGCCACAGTCCCTACCCTTTGTCCTGCCACAGCTCCAACCATTGTCATCCCGCAGCGCAGCGGAGGGATCTGCATGTGTTCCCGCTTTACGCACGACGATGGAGCCGGGCACGAACGTGACGATGTTCGCGCCTGGCGCGAACGGGCCTTGTTACGCGTGGACGTGAGGACGTTGAGGCGAGACGGCCTACATGCAGATCCCTCCGCTGCGCTGCGGGATGACAACGGGCGGAAGGTAAGCAGCAATCAGCAGCACTGCAGGGACGACAGCGAAGCGAACGGCGAGACGGAAACGCAGCCAAGCTGCAGCATGACAGACGGAGCAGAACTGGAGGATGAGAAACGGCGCAGAACTGCAGTGCAGCGGAGCAGACCTGCAAAATGCAGCGGAGCTGGCACGGATACCTGACGCCGTACGTGAACGGTCCTTCTATTTACAGCAGCCCGAGTGCCTCAGCATCAACGCGCAGCCTGGTGCGTGTTTCTTCGCTTACGGGCAGCATGGGCAGGCGCAGCATGTCGGTCTCAATCAGTCCCATGCTGGCCAGCAGGGCTTTCGCGGGTGCGGGATTGGACTCGGCGAACAGTGCCTTGTTTAAGGCATGCAGTGTGCGTGCGTGCTCGCGTGCGGCAGGCATGTCGTGCGTCAGCGCGGCGCGGACAAGCTCTGCAACCTTCCGTGGAGCCACATTCGAGGCAACCGAAATCAAGCCCTCGCCACCGCCTGCAATGATGGGCAGCGCGAGATAGTCGTCCCCCGCAAACACAGCGAACGTCTCCGGTGCGTTTGCCAGCAGTTCGCCTATTTGCTGCAGGTTGCCGCTCGATTCCTTGATGCCGATGACGTTGGGCAGCTCGGCCAGCCGCAGCGCGGTGGCTGGCTCCAGGTTGGCAGCGGTGCGCCCGGGAATGTTGTAGAGCAGCAGCGGCTTGCCGGTCGCCTCGACGATGGCTTTGAAGTGCAGGTACTGTCCCTGCTGACTGGGTTTGTTGTAATACGGGTTGGCGCTCAGGATGCCGTACAGGCCTGGCAGCTTCGCGATGCGCTCTGCGCGCCGTACTGCTTCGCGCGTGCTGTTGTGCGTGCATCCGGCGACCACCGGCATGCGCCCTGCCGCGGCCTCGATGCAGGTGGCGTTCACCGCATCGGTCTCGTCTTCGCTCAGTGTGCTGGCTTCGCCGGTGGAGCCGCAGGCCACCAGAAAGTCCACACCGGCCCCGACCTGTGCCTCGACCAGCCTGCGCAGCGAACCGTGGTCGACGGACCCGTCGCTATGAAATGGCGTGACAATGGCGGTGCCAAGCCCGTGCAGCGGCGCTTGGGTGGGATCGGGGGTAATTGCAGGTTCCATGCCGCGTTTGAGTGTATCGCGCAGCGGCCGATTGCGGTCACGCTGCAGGCGCATTGGCTGCTGTCGGCGCCGCGCGTGGTCGCATCCCGCTAGACCCACTCACCCGCGCGCATCAGCGGCTCTTCCGTACCGTCGGCGTGCACGCCAGCCACGTCCATCGCACCGGAGCCAATCATCCAGTCCACATGGATCAGGCTGCTGTTGGCACCCTTTGCAGCCAGCGCAGCGTCGTCCATGTGCTCGCCGTTGACGAGGCACGTGGCGTACGCCTGTCCCAGTGCGATGTGGCTTGCCGCGTTCTCGTCGAAGAGCGTATTCCAGAAAAGGAGGCCACTCTGTGCAATGGGCGACGAGTGCGGCACCAGCGCCACCTCGCCCAGGCGGCTTGCGCCCTCGTCCACGGCAATCAGCTTCTTGAGCGAGTCTTCCCCCGCGCTGGCATGCGCCTCCACGATTTTTCCGTTCTCAAAACGCACGGCGATGTTCTCGATGAGCGTGCCCTGGTGCGAGAGCGGCTTGCTGGCGGCCACCGTGCCGTTTACGCGATCCTTGTGCGGCGTGGTAAAGCACTCTTCCGTGGGAATGTTGGCGTTGTTGAACACGCCATTGCCGCTGACGCCGCCGCCCCCCGCCCACAGGTGGTCATCCGCCAGACCGACAACCAGGTCGGTGCCCGGGCCGCGGAAGTGCAGCGCAGAGAAGCGCTTCGCATTCAGCTGCTCCACGCGGCGCGCGATGCTTTGGCCGTGGTCCTTCCAGTCCTGCACCGGATCTGCGCCCGTGATGCGCGAAGCGTGAAAGATGGCCTCCCACAGCGCGGCGAGCGCCTCGGTCTTCGGCATGTCTGGAAAAACCAGCTTGGCCCACGCGGGTGTGGCGCCGGCGACGATGGTCCAATTAATGGTGTGCCGCGTGATCAGTTCCATCGCAGGCTTCGACGCCTTGGACGTCGCCACGTTGGTGCGGCTAATTTTGCCCGGGTCCTGGTCCTTCAGCAGTGCCGGGTTTGCACCGGTGATGCCCATGCGCGCCGCTCCACTGCGGTACGCCGCCGCAATGCCGTCGGCCAGCCACTGTGCCGTTTGATCGAAGGCCTCGTCCGGCGCATGCTGGTAGCGCGTGAGTGTAGCTTCGTCGTCCACGTACAGCACCGTGACCACATGGGCGCCCGCCCTGTACGCCTGCTCCACCACGCGGCGCACGAACGGCACCAGATCCAGCGGTGCGGTAATGACCAGCTCCTGCCGTGGCTGTAGGTTCAAGCCGACCCGAACGGCAACCAGGGCGAGACGGTCCAGCTTTTCGTCAAAGGAAAGGGCAGCGAAGTCAGTAGACATGCAGCACTAGCTTACCGCTGTGCCGATGCGCGCTCCAAGGCCGTAATGCGCGTGTCGTGCCGCGCCTGCTCCGCATAGAACTCCCGCATGTCGCGCTGGAGAGAATCCATCTTGCCGTTCAACTCACTTCGGACTGCGTCAATCCTGCCGATCAACTCGCTTCGCATTGCGTGCATCTCGCTTCGCAATGCATTGATCTGGGCGTTGCTGAAAAACGCCGCTCCAAGGATGGTGGCTACCGTGATCGCAGTCGACAAGACATCGTGCATGTGTGCCACCCTCCTCCTTGCTGAGAGTGTACCGCAGCGTGCTTAAAGCTGCGAGAACACATCGCGGAAGTCGTACACGCCCGTGCGACCGTTCAGCCACTCCGCGCCGCGCACTGCGCCTTCGGCAAAGCCGCGGCGGCTGAACGCCTCGTGCGTCAGCACCACGCGGTCCGCACCGCTGCGCGCTTCCAGCACGTGCAGGCCTGCCGCATCGCCCTCGCGCAGGGATTTGATTGGCACATCGCCCGCAGCTTGTACCGCGTCCTGCAGGCTCTGCGCGGTGCCGGAGGGCGCGTCCAGCTTGGTCACGTGGTGCGTCTCCTCGATGGTGAACTCGTATCCCGCCTTGCTCAGGGGCTCTGCCATGGCCTTGGCCACCTGCAGCATCACCTGCACGCCGATCGAAAAGTTGGTGCCATACAGCAGCGCCGCCTCCTTGCGTACGGCTAGCCCGGCCATGTCGTTCAGGCTCGCGTACCAGCCCGTGGTACCCACGACCACCTTCGCACCCACCGCAAGACACGCGCGGAGATTTGGCAGGACCGCATCCGGGGTGGTGAAGTCTATGACCACGTCAAAGCCGGCGATAAACGGAGCCGTCAGTGCCGCGCCGCGTGCGTTTTCCTTCGCGTCCAGCACGTGCACACCGTGCCCACGCTCGTGCGCCACATCTGCCACCAGCTTGCCCGTCTTGCCATGCCCCAGCACCAGCATTCGCATCGTCGTTTGCTCCTTTACTGCACAGCCACAGCGGGCATGTGCACGGGCGGCGCACCGGCCGTGTTGGCGCGCGCGTCCAGGTCGAAAATTTCCCCATCGGGGTCGCTGAAAAAGCGGCGGTGCAGCGAGCGGATCGCCTCCGCAGCGTCATCTTCCTCGATCATGAAACTCATGTTGATTTCGCTGGCACCCTGCGAAATCATCCGCACGTTGATGTGTTCGATGGCCGTGAACACCTTGCCGGAGATGCCCGCGTGTCCGCGAATGTCCTCGCCCACCAGGCACACCAGCGCCTTGCCGCTCTCGTATTTCACATCGGCAATCCTTTTCAGGTCCTCCGCAATCAGCGGCAGGTGTTCACTGGTGTCCACCGTCACCGAGATGGAAACTTCGCTGGTGGAAACCATGTCGATCGCGACCCTGTGCCGGTCGAACACGTCGAACACGGCCTTGAGATACCCGTGCGACATGAGCATGCGGCTGGCCACAATGTCGACAATGGTCAACCTCTTCTTGACCGCGATGCACTTGAACGGTGAACGGCACGGTGGTGCCACCGCGGTGATGCGTGTGCCCTCGTTGGCCGCATTGCGTGAGTTCAGCACAAACACCGGAATGTTTTTCTGCACTGCAGGCAGGATCGTCGCCGGGTGCAACACCTTCGCGCCAAAGTAGGCGAGCTCCGCTGCTTCTTCAAACGACACCGTCTTCACGCGCAACGCGTCCGGGCAGATGCGTGGATCTGTCGTCATAATGCCGTTGACGTCCGTCCAGATCTCGATGGCACCCGCATGCAAGGCTCCGCCGACGAGCGCCGCGGAAAAGTCGCTGCCGCCACGGCCCAGCGTGGTGGTGATGCCCGCCTCGTTCGAGCCGATGAAGCCGCCCATGACTGGTGTTAAATCGCGCTCCACCAACGGCAACGCATGCTTCAGCAGCGCCTGCTCAATCAGCGCTTCCTGCGGCACTGCCTTGCCGTAGCTGTTGTCTGTGATGATGCAGTCGCGCGCGTCCAGGTGCGCGCCCTCCAACCCGGCCAGCGCAAAAGCTGCGGCAACCACGACGCTTGAGAGCCGCTCGCCGAAGCTGAGAACAAGGTCCGTGGTGCGCGGTGTGAGTTCACCCACCGCGCTGATGCCGCGCAAGAGGTCGTCCAGCGCATCGAACTCGTGCTGCACCGTGCCCAGCAGTGTGGATAGCTCGATGCCGTGTACAAGGTCGCGCGCGGTGTCCAGGTGGCGCGAACGCAGGCGTGCGCTCAGCGCCAGCGCGCCGTGTTTGTCGCCCACGCCTGCGGCGGCAGCAGCGGCCAGCAGCGTATCCGTCACCCTGGCCATGGCACTCACGACGACGATGGCGCGCAGGCCACGGGCACGGCGTCCACGCACAATCTCAGCCGTGCGGCGGATGGCTGCGGCGTCTTCCACGGACGTACCGCCGAACTTCATCACGACTAGTTGCGGACGCGGTGTACTCATGCACTCACCTGCACGCCGCTGCCCGTCTGCGTGTGCCGCACCGTGCCGGGTAGCTTGCCCAGCTTCGCGAGCACCTCCGCATTCAGCACCGCCGCGCCAGCGGCACCACGCAGCGTGTTATGGCTGAGCAGCACAAACTTCCAGTGGAGTAGCGAGCAGGGCCGCAGGCGACCCACGGTGGTGCTCATGCCGTGGCCCGCATTTACGTCCAGGCGCGGCTGCGGACGGTCTGCCGCGTCGGTGTAGATGACCGGCTGCTCCGGCGCGGAGGGCAGGTGATGTGCCTGCAGGGGCTGGAACTCGCGCCACGCGGCAAGGATCTCGTCTGCAGTTGCGGGCTGCCGCAGCTTGATGCTGACGCACTCCGTGTGCCCTTCGATGACAGCCACGCGGTTGCAGTGCGCGCTCACCGTTGCAGGGAGCGGGTCGATATGCGCGTCGGGGCCGGCGCCGGTGTAGCGGCCCAGCAGCTTGCCCACTTCCTCCTGCATTTTTTCTTCTTCGTTCTTGATGAACGGCACCACGTTGCCCAGGATGTCCAGCGACGGCACGCCAGGGTAGCCCGCGCCGCTGACAGCCTGCATGGTGCTGACGAACAGGCTCTCGATGCCGAAGCGCTGCTCCAGAGGCTTCAGTGCCAACACCAGGCCGATGGCCGAACAGTTAGGATTCGTAACCAGGTAGCCGCCCTTGGCACTCCCGTACGAGGCCTGCGTGGCGATCAACTCGAGGTGGTCGGCGTTCACCTCCGGCACCACCAGCGGCACGTCCCGCGTCATGCGAAAGGCGCTGGAGTTGGAGATGACGGCGCAGCCCACCTCAACGAACTGCGGTTCCAGGTCGCGCGCTACATCCGCATCGAGGGCAGCAAAAATGATGCTGGGAACTTCGCCGGTTTGTGTGGCAGGCGTATTCGGCTGCAGCACCATGTCGCCGATGCGCGCGGGTAGGGGAGTGTCCAGTTTCCAGTGGCATGCATCCGCATAGCGTTTGCCCGCGGAGCGTTCACTCGCGGCGAGCCACGCAATCTCGAACCACGGGTGGGCGTGCAGTAGCTGAATAAAGCGCTGGCCTACGGTGCCGGTCGCGCCCAGAATCCCCACCTTGCGACGTTCCATCTCTCCTCGATTCTTCTGTCAAGAATACGTGAAGAGATGGAGCATCAGGCGCTAGAAGTCGTCGCGAGAGTAGCGACGGCGATAGGTACCGCCGCCAATGCCGCCCCACGCCATGAGCAAGCCGATTGCATGAATCAGGAACCAAAGGCTCAAGCCCTGCACGGTGTAAATCCAGAACAGGATGAGGATACGCGGCACCAGCAACGCAATGATCGTGGGCACCAAGTTGACCACAAAGACATGGCCCGTCTGGCCCTGCAGATAGAGCACCAGCAGCGAAATACGCGGCAGAAAGAGGCTAAGAACGAGAAACCAGAAGGGAAGACCGAGCGTGTGCAGATCGGGCATGGGCGGCGGAGCCTTTCGCGGACGGGCCTCCGCCGAGCACAGTGGCGCACGTCGTGGCATGTGCTGGGATTGCGTGCGGCACCTGGATGGTTGCCGCGCAGCTACGGTGATTAGCCCGCGCTTGTGCTCGCTGACTTGCGTTTGGTGGCTTTCAGCAGGGCTTCCAACTCTTCCTTGAATTCGCTTACATCCTTGAAGTCACGGTAGACCGAGGCAAAGCGGATGTAGGCGACCGTGTCCAGCTCGCGCAGGTGCGCCATGATCATCTCGCCGATCTCGGTTGTGGTGCGTTCGCGGTCGGCGCTGTCAACCACGTAGCTTTCGGCCTCGTCCACAATTTTGCCCAGCTTGCCGGTGGGCACGGGCCGCTTTTCGCAGGCATGCAGCAGGCCGCTGAGGACCTTTTGCCGATCGAATTTCTCGCGGCGGCCATCTTTCTTGACGACCATGTAGGGGATTTCGTCGATGCGCTCGTAGGTCGTGAAGCGCTTGCCGCAGCGCTCGCACTCGCGGCGGCGGCGAATGCTGTCCGCATCCTTGCTCTCGCGCGAATCGACGACCTTGTCCTGCGCAAAGCCGCAAAAAGGACACTTCATGACCTATGAGTGTACCGGCAGCGGGCCGGCAGCGGCACTTTGCCGTGCGATGCCCCGCAGCGAAAACTGCTCTGCCCGCGCAAACAGCAGCCCAGGCAGGAGTACAGACATCGACGTGATGACCCACAGCAGCAGGCCCGCGCTGGTGGCCAGTTCTTTTGGCACCCGGAACAGGACGGTCATGGCCGTGATGGTCATCACCTGTGCGCCGCCGCCAATGCCGGGCAGCTGCACCAGGCCGCCCACCACGCTGAAGCCGAGCAGCAGAACCACATATGAGGCTGGAAGCCCGTGCAGCGGGGCGGGGAAGGCGCGGCAGACGATAAGGTAGGTAAGCGCGATGCTGCCCCAGGTCAGCAGGCTGAGCAGAGCCGCCAGCAGGAAGTCGCCCGGGCTGCCCACCGTGTTCAGGCCATCCTTGAACTGCAGAACGCGGTCGGCCATTGCGGCTCCGGCACCTGTCGAAATGCGCGACAAAAACGTGCGCAAAACGCGTGCAAACGGCGCTCCAGCGTAGGTGATGAGCAGCAAAAACAGTGCTAACAGCAGCCACAATGCAGCCATTGCGACGCCAAAACGATGAAATTTGTCACTATATGGCAGTGTTTTCAGCTGCTTTGAGAGCACTAAGTCACCGGCAAACAGCAGAAGAAACGCACCCAGGTCGAAGACCCGCTCCACCGCCACGACGGCGATCTGGGAAGAGAAGGAAAGACCGGTGCGGCGGCTGACCAGGTAGGGACGGATGAACTCGCCAACGCGCCCCAACGCCGCCAGCCCGGCAAACCCGACGAGCTGCGGGCCCACCAGTTGCCACGGGGTAACCCGGCGTCCCGGGGGCAGTGTGGGTCGCAGGAAAACCGCCCAGCGCACAGCGCGGAACAGGAAGTTGGTCCAGAGCATCAGCGTCGCCAGCAGCAGCAAGCGCCAGTCCACGCTGCGGCACGCCGCCCAGAACGCTGTCCAATCGAAATGCGAGGTGCGCAGCTTCCATCCCAGCAGCGTCAGGGCAAGCGCGAAAAGGATGGGAACGGCGGCCTTGCGGAGGTTGCCCGTCAACGGGCGGTGCCTGGCATAACAGCAGCCTCAGCCGCCTCTGCGCGAACAGCTTCTGCCTTTACCAGGCGGTTGAACTCGTGGAGCACCCGCGCGACATACAGCCGGGTTTCGCGGTAGGGCGGGATGCCGCGGTAGCGGTCCACGGCGGCCGGACCGGCGTTGTACGCAGCCAGGGCAAGCGCAATATCGTCATGGTACCGGGTCAGCAGCTGGTCCAGGTACGCGCTGCCACCGTCCACGTTTTGCGCGGGCGCGAAGCTGTCCTGCACGCCTAGCTGCTTTGCCGTGCCGGGCATCAGCTGCATGAGGCCGCGGGCACCCGTCCGCGATACGGCGTGTGCGTTGCCCGCGCTTTCTGCCTGCACCACCGAGGCGAGCAAAGCTGCGTTGATATTGTGGACCGAGCCGGACCGTTGGAGGAGCGTGGGCAGCCCCGGTGTCGCAGGTGCGGGAGATGGGCGTGGGCCGACCCCTTGGCTGTCCGGCGCCGCCTCAATCGACGCAACCGAGGCAAGTGCTACGTCCATGTAGCTCGCGCCCTGGCCAGCGCCGTCTGGAGCGTTCAGGTACAGCCGCAGCGTGTCGGGTGCAATTTGCCCGTGCGATGCACAGGTGATGGTGAATCCGTTGCGGAGTGTCACAATGCTGGCTGCGCGGGCGGCTGTTCCGGCCAGTGCGGCGCACAGCAGGGCTGCCATGCCACAGAGGTTTCTCAGGCGATCTGCTCTGCCGAATCGCGGCGGGTAGCGGTGTCGCATCCGCACTCACTCTACCACCTGGCGAGGTTGCGACGGGTCAGGCGTGTGGCTCAGTCAACGCGGCAGTGGCCGCGTCAAAACGCTGGTGGATAGCCTGGGCGACAGCATCACGGTCATGCCGTGGCATCACGGACCAGCCGCGTTCGTACGCCAGCCGCAGCAGCGCCTCGGGCGCGTTGCCCATCAGCACGGGCCACCGCGCCAGTTCCAGCATGGGCAGGTCGTTCCAGTTGTCGCCCAGGCACATCAGGCTTGACGGCGTCAGGCCTGCCCGGGCCAGCAGTGTCTCAAGGCCGCTGCCCTTGGAGACACCTGCAGGCATGATGTCCAGGATGCACAGGTCACGCGCCGGGTACTCGGTTCGAAACAGTTCCAGCGTGCCGCCGTGCGCACCCGTCAGGTGCGCCTCCGCCGCGAGCATGCGCTCTACGCTGCCGCACAGCATGGCCTGGATGGGCAAATGCCACTCTCTCAGAGCGTTCTCAATGGGTTTCACCCGCTGGATGTAGCGGGCGTTGCTGTCGACCCAGCGCTGGATGCTGCGGTGGACGTGATCAAAATCTTCCAGCACGAGCGTGCCTGGCTCATCGCTGCCGATGGAGTTGTCTACGTCAAAGGTCAGCACCAGGGCGTTGCGATACCCCTGCAAACGGCTGCACAGCCATCGCGAGGTGTCCAGGGGCATGGTCTGGCGAAACAGCAGGGTGCCCTCGATGGTTCGTGCGACAGCCCCATTCGAACTCAGGACCACGTCGCCCAGCTGCATGGAGGCTTCGCGCAGTACCTTCATGGCATAGTTATGCCTGCGGCCTGTGGCAATGACGATGCGGCTGCCGGCGTCACGCGCACGCTGCAGGGCTTTGCAGTTAGCGGCGGTCACGTGTCCCTCGGGATGCACCAGCGTGCCGTCCATGTCGATGGCGATCATCGCCGGCAGGGTCACAGGGGCCTCCTCGCTCATTCCGCGGCCACCAGTTCGGCGACGGGTACTTCCCCCGCGCCGCGTGTGGTCAGCAGGACGGCAGCGCAGACGATGACGGCACCGCCAACCCAGGCAGCGGTGCCCAGGTGCTCGTGAAAGGCAAACACACCCAGCAGCGAGCCGATGACCGGCTCCATGTTCAGAAATACACCTGCCTGCGATGCGGGCACCTGCGTCATGCCCCAGTTCCACAGCAGCGTGGTGCTGGCCGTGCACAGCAGGCCGCTGGCTGCCGACGCACCCCAGGCTGCAACGGATACGCCACGCACAGGTGGCAACCCGTACTGCAGCGGTACCCACACGCACAGCATGAGCGTGCCCACCAGCAGGCTGCGTGCGCTCACCGCGAGTGCGCTGTGGCGCTGCACCAGGCGCTTATTGCCCAGGATCCAGACCAGCGAAATGCCCATGGAGAGCACCACCAGCGTGTCGCCCAGCAGGGAGGCGCCGCCCTTCCCGCCGCCCGACAGCGCAATGAGGCACGCGCCTCCGGTGGAACTCACGAGTGCGCCCCAGCCGATCCCGTCCAGCCGCTCGTGCAGAAACACGGCCGCACCCGCCGCCAGCACCACGGGCAGTGTGCCGATCATGAGCGCGGCGTGCGACAGCGTGGTGAGCGACAGGCCCTTGAACTGCAGCAGAAACTGCAGGGGAATGCCGAAGAAGGCAGCTGTGACGAGCAACTGCCAGTCGCGCCGGGTCCACGGTGTCGCGCTGCGAAAGGCCAGCGGCAGCGCCGGCAGCACCGCAAACAGGAAACGGTACAGCACCATGTGCCCCACTGAGAGCTCGCGCAAGGCTATTTTGCCGAAGTAAAACCCCGTACCCCAAAGCGCGCCCGCTCCGGCACAGGCCAGGTAGCCAAGGAATGAACTGGGTGAGCGCTTGGGCACTGTTCCACTCTCGCATACTGCTGCTGACGACGGATGAGACACGGCATTTCGTCCGGTACATGCGGCGGTTTCGCTTTTCAAACAGGACTGGAAGTGGCGTAGCGCCGGGCGTGCCGTGCAGCGGGGCAGTGGCGGTACAGTAGTGGTAGCTGCCATGGTCCGCTGCCACTACCTTCGACGCGCTGTCCTGGTCGCATGGTGTGGTGCCTGCCTGGCATGGGCCGCGCCGGTGAAAGCACCCGCGCCCGCAGAGAGCTTTCCATTGGAGCGCTTCGGCTACCGGCCCGGGACCAGTTCCATTGCGTTGCGCACCGGTTACACCAATGCGACGCTTTCCTTCATCGACGCCGACCACCTCTTGCTGACGTTTAGCGCGCGCAAGCTGATGGCGCGTGCGCACGACCAGCGGGAGCTGGACGACGACCACACCGTGCGGGCAGAGGTGGTGCACCTGCCTGACGGCGCTGTGGTGCGTGAGACGGAGTGGCGCATGCACGACCGCGCGGCGTACCTGTGGCCGCTGGCGGAGGGCCGCTTTTTGCTGCGGGAGCGTGGCGATCTGTACTCGCTTGACCCGTTGGGCAAGGAGCACGCCGAGACGCTGGGCAGGCGCATGCTGTTGCACTCGGAGAACGAACTCCAGTCGGTGCAGTTGAGCCCGTCGCGCGACCTGTTGCTGGTGGAGACTGTGCCACCCCGCCTGGTGGGTGACGATCCGGAGGATTTCAAACCGCGCATTGTGGCGGTGGATTTCTTCAAAGTGGTGCCGGAGCCTGGCGGTGCAGTGAGCCTGAAGGAGCGCGGCCATGCCACTGCCCACGCGGCCTTTTCCCTGGCTTTTACCAGCATGGGCGTCTTGCAAACGGTGCAGGAGGATCGGACGCACTGGGGCTTCGACTTTCAGACGTACGCCGGCAAAAAGATGGAACTCGCTGGGTTTACCAGCACGTGCCGGCCCAATAGCCTTTTTGTGTCGGACGCGGAGTTTTTCGCCTTTGGCTGCAGGGGCGGCGAGGACCGCAAGCTGATGGGCGGCTTCAACCTGCTGGCTGAGGCCAAGTGGGTGTTCACCACGGACGATGCGCCGCTGTGGCTGGGCGTGAGCAATGCGCCGGTGGCTGGTCGCTTTGCCGTGCGCAACACGCTGACAAGCGTGCAGGCGATGGAGAATGAGCGCCTGAGTGCGAACGACATACGGGCGCAGGAGGTGCGCGTGTACAGCAGCCGCGAAGGACAGGAACTGCTGCGCGCGTACTGCGGACCGGCACAGCGTGCCGACGGCAACTTTGCACTGTCGCCGGACGGCCTGCACCTGGCGGTGTTACATGGAGGGCAGCTGGAGATTTACGACCTGCCGCCGGTGTCACCGGAAGACCGCAAGTTTTACCAGCGGGAGCAGACTTCGCTGACGCCGCTGCAGTCTTCCACGGAGAAGAATGTGACCTCTGTCCTGTCAGCGCCGCAGCACAGGCCGCCAGACGAGCACTAGCCGCTAGGCGTACTCGTTGATGCGCGTGCGGTCGAGCAGCAGAAAGATGGGCACGGCAAGTGCGGCATTGATGCCTGCGCGGATGAGTTCGTGCACGGGCTGCGCGGCGTAGCCGGTGTCGCCCAGCAGGTAGCGCTGCATGACAAAGAGCAACACGGACTGCAAGAGGCAAAAGCACAGGTTCATGAGCGCGCGGGTGATGATGTTGTCCACATCCACCTTGAGGCCGATGGAGGCCGCGGCGTAGCCGATGAGGGCTTTGGCAATGCCATTGACGCCAATGTAGCCATTACCCGGCAGGTCTTGCAGCAGGCCCACCGCCGCGCCCAGCAGTGTGCCTGCGATGCGGTTGCGCCATGAGATGGCGAAGTACAGCACGCCGATGAGTGGCAGGTCGAGGATGCTGAGCGGTTGCCAGATATGCGGCAGGTAGCTCTGCAGGAATAAAGCGCAGAGCGGTACGGCCAACAGGACGACCGGGTGGAACTGGTGCTCTTCCAGCTCATGACGGTTGGCGAAGGAGCGGCGGGGCATCAGGGCTGATCCTCGGGTGCAGCCTGTTTTGGCGTTCTGGTGGCTGGTGCGGCCAGCTGCGTGTCCTGCGCACCGGGGGTAAGCTCCGCTGCCGGTGGCACGGTACCGGGCGAGTAGCGGTCGGCGTGGATGGCCTGCGGCGGCCTGGGCAGTGCGACAGCGGGCTCCTTGGTTGCGCCCTTTGCCCCATCCTGCGCTGCGGGGGCGTTTGCATCTGGAGCGGCTTTGCTGTCAGTGAGTCCGGGCAGGCGCTCCGCGACGATGTCCGAGGCTTTCTTGCCGGCTTCGCCTGCTTCGTCGCCTGCGCTGACTCTGGCCAGCTGCTCGGCCACGTCTGTTACGATCAGCACCTCTTCCAGCCGGTCCAGGTTGGCCGCGGGCTGGATCAGGATCGCGGCGTAGGGCTGATGCTCGGGATCGGGCTTGCTGGATTGGACGACACCAACGGGCAGGCCGCGCGGGAACACGCGGTCGCCGCCGCTGGTGACGACGGGTTCGCCAGGCTTGATGCGGTCATCGGGCAAGAGATTGCTGATTTGCAGCCGTCCGCCTGCAGCGCCGTGCACGATGCCTCGGCTGCGTGTGCCGGTGAGCACCACGCCTGCGCCAGAGGTAGTGTCATTGAGCAAGAGGACCTGTGCGGAGTCGGAGAACACATCGCGCACCTTGCCCACAACGCCGTCTGGCGTGATGACCGCCATGTCGGGCCGGATGCCGTCGCTGTAGCCCTTGTTGATGGTGAGGATGCGTGTTTGATCGCTGCCGCCGGTGCCTACCACCTCTGCGGCGACGGTGTGGCCCAGGTACTGCTGCTTGAAGGCGAGCAGCTGCTGCAGGCGCTGGCCCTGCCGTGCGTCTTCTGCCAGTGCGGCTTCGCGAAGGCGCAGCTGATCGATCTGGTACTGCAGATCACGGTTGTGCTGCCGCACGTGCCGGAGGTCGACATAGCCGTGCCAGGTAGTGCGCAGGCTATCGCCGACACGCTTGAGCACCGCCTCGACCGGCGTTGCCGTGTGCGCCGACCATGCGCGCACAAAGCGCACATGGTGGCCGTCCACGCGCGAGCCGTAGCGCTCGCGGCCCATCTGCGACGCCAGCCCCACCACCTGCAGCAGCAGGATCAGCGCCAGGACCAGTTCGCTTCGAAATCGGCTGAAGAACGATTCCACCGTGCGGCCTCCCTGCCAGCAGGAAGGGTTAGTCGATGGAGATCTTGCGCAAGAGGCTGAAGTCGCTCAGCATGCGCCCGGTACCTAGCACCACCGAGGCCAGCGGGTCGTCCGCGATGGAGACCGGCAGCCCTGTTTCTTCACGAATGCGGCGGTCCAGGTTCTTGATGAGCGCGCCGCCGCCCGTGAGCACGATGCCACGGTCGCTGATGTCGGCGGACAGCTCCGGCGGGGTGCGCTCCAGGGCTACGCGGATGGCGTTCATGATGGTGGCGATGCTCTCGCTCAGTGCTTCACGGATTTCCGAGTCGTCGATGGTGATGGTCTTGGGTACACCCTCGATTAGGTTGCGGCCCTTGATCTCCATGGTCAGCGGCTTGTCCAGCGGAAAGGCCGAGCCGATTTCCATCTTGATCATTTCAGCGGTGCGCTCGCCGATCAGCAGGTTGTACTTCCGCTTGAGGAAATTCATGACCGCCTCGTCCATCTGGTTGCCCGCCATGCGCACGGAGCGCGAGTAGACAATACCCGCCAGCGAGATGACCGCGATGTCCGTGGTGCCGCCGCCGATATCGACGACCATGTTGCCGCCCGGCTCCGTAATGGGCAGCCCCGCGCCGATGGCGGCCACCATGGCCTGCTCCACCAGGTAGACTTCACTGGCCTTTGCGCGATAGGCGCTATCTTCCACGGCGCGCTTTTCCACCTGCGTGATTTCGCTCGGCACACCGATGATGATGCGCGGGTGCACGAGCATCTTGCGGTTATGCGCCTTGGTGATGAAGTAGTTGAGCATCTTCTCGGTTTGCTTGAAGTCGGCGATCACGCCGTCCTTCATGGGCCGAATGGCGACGATGTTGCCAGGCGTGCGGCCCACCATCTCCTTGGCCTCCCGGCCGACGGCCTCCACTTCCTTGGTCACCGTGTTGACCGCGATGATGGAGGGCTCGTTGACGACGACGCCCTTGCCGCTGGCGAAGACGAGTGTGTTCGCCGTGCCCAGGTCGATGGCCAGGTCGTTGGAAAAGAGCGAGAAGAGCGATCGCATGGAGCGACCGCGAGAGCGACCCTGGTAACCGTTCTGAGGCATCCTGTGTGTTGTTCCTGGAAGTGAAGCTGTCTGGATTCTACAGGTGGACCACAGTAGCGGCAGAGAGACGTCTCAGGGTAGCTACTTGGTGACGACCGCGGTATGTGACTGCCCCGTGATGCGGCGTCGCAGGTGTTCAGGCCAGTGTTGGTCCATGCAGGGTCGTTCTACCAGTATGTAGTACAGCATGCTCAAGAGCACGATGCACGGCAGAAGCAGCACGACCTCCACAACGTAGTTGGGCAAAAGAGTGTGGAACACCATGGCGTGGCGAACGAGGGGGAACAACATAGAGAGCAGCAGCATGTGCAGCAGGTAGATGGAGTAGCACGCGCCACCGATGATGGCGACAGGTCTCCACCCCAGCATGCGGCGCACCAGCGGCCCAAACATGGCTGCTGAAAAGGCGGCAAACAACACCACGCATAGCTCCGGGCTGCTCCAGCGACCATCTGGCAGCAGAAATACCATGGGCCAGAGCAGGAGGTTGGCCATGTCCCACAGCGGATGCTGCAGTGTTGGACGGGCCGCAATACGCAGATCGGCCAGCAGAAAACCGATGAGGAAATAGCACAAGCTGTACGGCAACATGGACCGGTAGCCCAGGATGGGCGCCCACGAAGGGACGGCACTCAGCGCGATGCCGCCCAGCAGCACAGCCCGGCGCAGCAGTGCAGGCCGTATCAGGAACACGCGGGCCAGCAGCGGCACCAGCAGGTAAAACTGAACTTCGACTTCCAGGCTCCACGTGACGAAGTTAAGGATCTTGACATTCCAGTAGTGAGGTTGCGTGAGGTACAGCGCATGCGCGGCAAACGACCGCGCGACCGAATCCACCGGTTCGCCCCGAAAAAACAGGAATGCACCTGCGTACAGCACCAGCGAGAGCAGGTAGGGCGGTTCCAGGCGCGTGAGACGCCGCAGGTAAAAGCTGCGCAGGGTGACTGGCTTGCCACCGTCGATGAATTGCCGCACAAAGGGCTGCGCGAGGATAAAACCGCTGATGACGAAAAACAGCTGCACCCCACGGCCCAGCAGGTTGCCACGTAGCAGAACCAGGGGATGGGCGGTCGCCTGCATGTGGCGCAGCG
>CALMRM010000137.1:32998-37791 GCA_937871605.1 uncultured Terriglobus sp.
GCCCAGCGACGATCGGTTCACCATTTGGTCCAGCACGTGCACCAGCAGCACGGCTGTGATGGCGACAAAGCGCAGTCCGTCGATCTCCGGCAGCCATCGTGTGCTGGTTGTGACCCGTTGTAGCTGCATGCTTGCTCTCAGTGTATTGCCGAGCGGCTGCCCAGGGTAAGCCTCGTCTGCACGCTGACCGCTATGTTTGTAAGCTAGAGAGCAGAGGTTGAATCGCATGATTGTTGGCGTTCCAAAAGAAGTCAAACCACGAGAGCCGGGTAAGCATTACACCAGGCGGAGTACACGCGTTGGTGGCTGCCGGGGGCACGGTGCTGGTGCAGACGGGCGCGGGTGAGCTGTCTGGCTCCCTGTTCTTGTGAAGTTGCATTCATTGGCCGTCCAGACCCTAACCTCAACATGCCGGTAGAGTCCATGCGTACACCTGGGACGTCTGCTCACGAGGGATGCATCACCGATGCATCTCACAGAGGTACTACGAAGCGACTCTCTCTGCCTCCGGGAGGGGAAATCGCGTCCTCTCTGGCGCAACGCGCTCCTTCAGGGTAAGCAGAGGCTTCTCAAAGAAGGTCCAACTCAGGTACGCACAGGTGCCGGTAACAACAACGGCTGCCAGAGTGCGCAACAGCGGGTGCTGCTCCGGAATCAGCGGAAAAAGTTGGGAGTACACGATCGGGTGAAAGACATAGAGACCGTACGAGACACGCCCCACCTTGCGCAGCGGTGTTGACGTCAGAAAACTTCGGAGGCGCCCCGATTGGCTTGTAAGGATCAGGGCTATGCCCGACGCGTAGAAGCCGGCAAAAGCGCTGTACTTAAACACCTGCGGCCAATAGTGGCCGATACGCGAAACCAGCAGGGTACATACAAGCAGCACCACCAAACTGACACTGAGTACCTGCCATGCAACTCTGCGGTAGTCCGCGAGTTTGCCCTGGTACTGCAGCCAAGCCACAAAGGCACCTGCGGCCAGTCCGTCCATCCTCGTCAGGGTCCAGTAGAAGACTTCAACATCGTATCGAAGCAGTACCAACCGCAGCACAAACGCTGCAAGAAAGAGTATTGCCATCACCCACGGCAGACGCTTTCTGGCCAGGAACAAGACAAGAAAGGGCCACACGAGATAAAACTGCTCTTCCACCGAGAGCGACCAGAAGTGGTTTGGGCCTTGCATGTTGCGGTGGAACGCAAGGGTAAAGCTCTGCAGGTACGTCCAGACGTCCCAGCTGACATGCCGGTGGAGCAAGCCCATCCAGAGAAGCAACAACGCGCCGTAGTAGAGCGGAAAAATGCGCAGGGTGCGTCGCACATAAAAGGTGCGCACCTCTTGCCAGTCGTGTTGTTGTGCCTTCAGCAGGATGCCAGTGATGAGAAAGCCAGACAGGACAAAGAAAAGGTCCACACCGGTCTGGCCCAAAACCACGATGTGCGGCATCTGTATGCCGGAGTCAGAGAGATGAAAGATCATGACCATCGCGATGGCAATGGCACGTACACCATCCAGCTCAGGAAAGTATGTTCGTTTCCCCGGAGCTGCGGGTTGTGCATTGCGTTTCAAGACGCCATCGGACGCATCAGGCATTCGAACGATTGTAAGCGTGACCCTCTCTTCGCACTGCGCTAAGTTCCCTTTCCTCTATGTGTGCCGTTTCAAAGTGACTCATGGCCGTCATCCCAGAGTGCGGCGTATAGCCGGAGGGCGTCATAGCTGCATGCGACAGGCTCCGCCCTTTGGTCCGCGATGCACTCTGGGCAGAGCAAGCGGTTCCTGGGTGAGCTGCACCCTCTGTACTCTAGAGTGAGAGGCTTTGTCGCATGATTGTCGGTGTTCCTAAAGAGATTAAAGACCGCGAGAGCCGCGTGGGCATTACGCCAGGCGGCGTGCACGCGTTGGTGACTGCCGGGCACACGGTGCTTGTACAAACGGGCGCAGGCGAACTGTCTGCTTTTCCGGATGATGAGTACCAAAATGCAGGTGCGGAAATCGTGGGTTCAGCCTACGACGTTTGGCGATTGGCCGACATGGTGGTGAAGGTAAAGGAGCCGACAGAGAAGGAGTATCGCCACTTCCGCGAAGGGCTTGTCCTGTTCACCTATCTCCACCTGGCGCCACTGCGGGAGCTGACGGACGAACTGGTAAACAAGAAAGTCAACGCCATTGCGTATGAAACAGTGCGCGACCGCGCGGGTACGCTGCCGCTGCTAACGCCCATGAGCGAGGTGGCAGGCCGACTTAGCGTGCAGGTGGGTGCGGCGTACCTGCAGAAGGAACATGGTGGGCGCGGCGTGCTGTTGGGTGGTGTTCCAGGTACTACGCCGGGAAACGTAGTCATCGTTGGCGGCGGCATTGTGGGCACCAATGCGGCAAAAATGGCGCTCGGCTTGGGAGCCAAGGTCACCATCGTGGACCTTAGCCTGAACCGCCTGCGCGAGATTGACGACATCTTCAATGGACGTGTGTACACGCTGGCGTCCAACTCCTACAACATCGCGCGCGCGGCTGCGGAAGCCGATCTCCTGATTGGCGGCGTACTCATTCCTGGCCACTCCGCACCGAAGCTGGTGACGGCGGAGATGGTGCGCGGCATGAAGAAGGGCGCGGTCATCGTGGATGTGGCCATCGACCAGGGTGGCTGCATTGAGACGGCACGGCCCACCACGCACACGGAACCCAGCTACGAGGTGGACGGTGTGGTGCACTACTGCGTGACCAACATGCCTGCGGCCGTGCCGAACACCAGCACCCTGGCGTTGACCAACGCCACGTTTCCGTACGTGATGACGCTGGCAAACAAGGGTGCGGCGGCGGCCATTCGTGAAGATGCAGGCATTGCGGAGGGCGTGAACACCTATGCCGGTTCCCTGTGCTACCGGGCGGTGGCTGAGTCGCAGAATCGTGAGTGGAAACCCATCAGCGAAGTACTGTGACCCATGCCCCGCAGCGGGTGTGCTGTCGCCCGGCTCACGCGTAACGGCCTTCTTGGAGGAAGTCCAATGACACAGCTTGACATGGTGAAGGCCACCTTCGCCGGCATCAGCGCCGGGGACGTTGCGCGTGCAACGCGGCACATCGGTGCACATTTCGTGCAGCATAACCCGTATGCGGCAGATGGAGTCGAGGGCTTAGCCAGATTTGTGCGAGCCGCTCCGCGCGAAGAGCTGCAGTTGGAGGTCGTCCGTGCCATTGAGGATGGCGCGTACGTGGTAACCCATTCCACCGGCAAGCGCTCCGGCAAGCATGTGTTCTTCGACATCTTCCGGTTTGAGGACGAGGAGATCGTGGAGCACTGGGCCTTTGCCGCCGCGGATGCACCACCGAATCGCAGCGGCCACACCCAGACGGACGGACCCACGGAACCGACGCACCTGGAGCAGACCGAGGCGAACAAGGCACTGGTCCGCACATACTATGAGACCTTTCATCTGCGTGGCGACCATGGCCAAAATGGGCGCTTCTTTGCGGGCGACACCATGATCCGCCACGAGCCTGGTGTCCGCGACGGTATCGAGGAGTTTCTCCGCGACGTTGCAGTGCTGATGCAAGAACGGACGATCGACACTATTCGTTTTGTGCTGGGGGAGGGAGACCTTGTGTTCATCGCGGCGGAGGGTATGCATCAGAGCAAGCCATGCGTCTACATCGATCTCTACCGTGTAGAGCAAGAGAGGCTGGTGGAGCACTGGGGCTTTCCTGAGATGGTGCCGCCGCCGGACGAGCGCAGAAATAGCAATTCGATGCTGTAAGCGCAGCGGCGTGCCATCGGTACAGCAGCCTGGGCGCTCTACGCACACCTATAATCCACGCAGTCGGGCTCAGGAGCAGAAGCCGTTGGGAACAGTGCAGCAGCGAAAGGTGGCCGTGATTGCGGTAGGTACGTGCCTGCTGCTGCTGTTCCTTGCTCTGGCTGCGCTGAACGCGTTTCGGCTGACCGTCCTGACGCCGGCAACGCAGGGCGGCATTTTCCTGTTCACCACCATCTCCCTGATCGCGTTTCTCCTGTTTGTTGCGGCGCTTGTGCTGCTGATGCGCAACCTGCTGAAGCTGTACGCAGACCAGCGCAACCGTGTGCTGGGAGCGCGCTTGCGGTCACGCATGCTATGGGGTGCGCTGCTGCTGTCGCTGCTGCCCATTGGCAGCATGTACCTGTTCAGCTACCTCCTCATGAACCGTGCCGTGGACCGCTGGTTTTCACAGCCTGCGGCGCAGATCCGCGACCAGTCCTCAGGCATCGCAGTCGACCTGTCTCGTTATGTTGCGGCAAACGCCCTCTCTGAGGCAGAAGCACTTGCTGCCACCATGACGGACGGACACGGCGCGCTGCTGCCCGCGGACAAAGTAGCGCTGCAAATGCAAGGCCATGACGTGACGCTGCAGGGCGGCTTTTTTCTTGTGTACCGTGATGCTGCGGTGGTCGCCCGCCACCATGTGGCAGCGGGTGCACCTGCGCGTCTCAGTATTCTGCAGCCGTCGAGCGCCCCCATGGACGACGACGCGTCCCAACAGTCCGCTGGGAGCATGCAGGTGCAGCAGCGTGGGCCGGTGGAGGCCATTGTGGCAGAGGCCATTCGCCGCACGGACCAGCCCATTGTGTCGCTTGGCGGGATTGAGTACATCGCAGCAATGGCATGGATCAAGCCCGACCTGCGTGTGGTGGCAGCCATGCCCGTGCCCGACGGCATGACCGCTCATATCCTGCAACTGGACAAAGCCAGCCAGCAATACTGGACTCTGTTTCGCCTGCGCCACGAGATACGGCGCAGCTACATGCTGGTGCTGCTGATGA
>CALMRM010000138.1:0-219 GCA_937871605.1 uncultured Terriglobus sp.
GTAAGTTGTTGATTTGATGGTGGGCACAGCAGGATTCGAACCTACGACTTCCACCGTGTGAAGGTGGCACTCTACCGCTGAGTTATGCGCCCTAGTTCCCGAATCCAACGTCAAGAAGGAAACGATGCTTCTTCTCGCCTCCGGGATCGCCAGGAACTTACTGGCAAAAGAATACCATTGAATCGTGGCCTCGCGTACCTGCCCCGCGCCCTTAGCGTC
>CALMRM010000138.1:229-15659 GCA_937871605.1 uncultured Terriglobus sp.
GAAGGTGGCACTCTACCGCTGAGTTATGCGCCCTCGGGTAGTGTTTCCAACATACCACGTCTGACGTCCGGGCTCTGTCCAGATTCGAATCGGGGCTTTGTCAGGGACGCGTGGCCGCTTCGTCGAGTGACCTTCGATGTGCTCCTCCACTATCATGGGAGGCGTTCAGGTACAGAATGGCAGAGGAACGCGACAGGCGGCGGACGACGGACTTGGAAGGCGACGCAGCATTGCCTGCCGCGAGTCTGCTTCGCCCTGCCGTGCAGGACGCTGACGACGACCACGCTGCACGTGAAGCCGAGCTTAGAACAGATGCCGATCCAGAAGAGTTGAACGCCGAAGTGGATGGCACTTTGCCGCAACCTTCAGGCCAGGCACGGGTTGAAGCCTCCATGGGAAGCATTGCGCTCGATCCCGGATACCTCATCTTGCACGACGGCACCGAAGTGCCGCAAGCAGCGACGCAGGCGGCGGCTAAGCCGTCGGAGACCGGCGACGCGGACATGATGCTCCGCCTGAAGGCAGGCGAGTTGCAGTGCTTCGATTACCTGATGAATAAGTACCGGCGTCCCATGGTGCATTTTATGTTCCGCATGGTGCACAACCAGGCTGTTGCGGAGGAGATGGCGCAAGAGGTTTTTCTGCGTGTCTACCGCTCGCGCGAGACCTACCGGGCGGAGGCGCGTTTCAGCACGTGGCTCTATCGCATTGCTACCAATTTGGCCGTCAACTACGCCCGAGACACCAGGAACGAGCGCATTGCGCCCAAGGTGATGCTGGACGAGCCCGATCCGGAGACGGGTAGCCTGCACGACGTCGCGGATAGCACGCCCACGATAGAGTCAGACCTGCTGCGACAGGAACGGCTGCGTGCTATTAAACAGCACGTGCTTGCCCTGCCAGAGCGGCAGCGCAACGCCGTGCTAATGCACAAATATCAAGACATGGATTACAAGGCGATTGGCGCTGTGTTGAAGCTCAGCGAATCGGCCACCAAGAGTCTGCTGTTTCGCGCGTACCAGACGTTGCGGGAGCGGCTGAAGGAATTTGTTTAGGCACAAGCAGGAGGGTCCGTATGTGGTTTCGTGAAAAACGGTCGAGCGGTGTTTCGGACGATGCCGCAATGCAGCAGATGCAGCAAGTAATGGCGTTACTGGACGAGTGGCAGGCGCCAGAGCCTTCGCCGTGGTTCGACGCGCGTATGATGGCTCGCTTTCGCGAAGAGCAACAGCGTGAGCCGGACGGACTGCTGGCACGGATGCGCGATCGCTGGCTGTACAACAGCAACTCGGCCCTGAAGCCCGCTATGGTGGGCGCACTCGCTGTGCTGATGGTGGCCGGTGGCGGTGGCTACTGGCAGGCGCTCCATGCCCATGCCACCCAGCCCACCGTGTCTGCTGCAGTGCATGACTTGCAGGTGATGGATAGCAACGATCAGACCATTCAAGTGATGGGCCAGTTGCTGGACGATGCCGACGACGGGCCGCCACAGAGCTAACGCCGGGATGCGTTATGCTTGGCTCAATCCAGATACTTAACTCTCTGCCCTGCTGATTCTTTTCTCTTGCCTATGAACGTGCACGCCATAACCCGCAGCTTGCCATGCCGGCTCCGGCTGCCCGCACTGCTGCTTTTCTGCGGAAGCGCCATGGCGTCAGCTGCCCAGGCTGACAGACATCCAGCACCTATCGTACGTATGCCGTCTGCCGCACCACGACCGTCTGGCCAGCCAGGCACTCGGCCCAATGCAGTCCCTCGGGGCGCACATCTCGGCCAATGGATGCAGCAGCACAACAGCCTTTCTCCGCAGCAACAGCAGAAAGCGTTGGAGCACGAACCTGGCTTTAACCAGTTGCCGCAGCAAACCCAGCAGCGCATGATGCAGCGGCTTGACCGGCTGAACAGCATGCCGGAACAGAAGCGCGACCGTGTCATCTCTCGCAGCGAAGCGCTGGAACAGATGACGCCGCAGCAGCGCGGCAGCGTACGCAATGCCATGGGACAACTCGGCGCTTTGCCGCAGGACCGCCGGCGCCAGGTAGCACGCTCGTTTCGAGAGTTACGCAACCTGCCGCCGGATCAGCGCAACTCCGTCCTGAATTCGCCAGAGTACCGGCAGCAGTTCTCAGACGAGGAACGTGGAACGCTCGGTAACCTGCTGTCCGTCGGACCACTGCTGCCGCCGAATCGCTAACCGTCACCGCTGCTCGTGCAAGTTGACGGGGCACGGCAGACGCAGTACTGTACAGCCATGACCCCTAGCGTTCAGACCTGTTGTTGCCGCAGCCGCACTTAAGCGTGCTCCGGGTCTGACACTGCCGTTGTCTGTTCCGCCACGCGCCTTGTTCGCCTGGCGCTATGAATGCCCACAGCCTTGCGAATGACGCCACCCCTCTGTTCGGCGCATCTACTCCCAAGGACTGCTGATGACCCTTCTCCGAATCGCTGCTTCCCTTCTTGCCCTCTCCTTTCCAGCTGTAACGGTAGCCCAACTTCCACCTCGACACTGGACAGGGACGGCGGCGGTGGTCAACAACGACTCGAACAAGGGTGCAGCGGTGCCGGTGCAGCTGGACCTGTCAGCGCCAGCCAAAGACGGCAGCATCGTAGGCACCTTTGTGAACGGGCCGGAGCGTTCTGCGTCCACCAGCGGCACGCTCACAGGGTCACACCTCATTTTGCACTTTCGTTCCTTCGCGCGCACGCTGGAAGGTGACATCCAGGGCGATACACTGCATGCGACCTTTTCAGGAGCGCGCATCAAGCCCTGGCCAGTAGAGCTGCACGTGACTCGGGATGGCAAGCCTCAAACAACCTTCGTGGCAGCGAAGACCGGATCAAGCGCAACCATCAACGGAAACTGGGAGATCGCAGGCAAATCATCCAAAGGCGAATCTGCGTGGACGATGCATGTGGAGCCGTATGCCGGGAACGGTGAAATCCGTGCCGTTATCCAGCATGTGGATGGGGACAGTGGAGCGCTCTATGGTCGCTTCGACGAAGCCACGGGCGCATACCGCGTAAGCCGCTTTGCGGATTCAGGCGCAACCATCTATGCCCTCAAACCAGAGGCAGACGGCACGCTACGCGTAACCAACCTTCGCGACACTGACGAATCCAATCTGGCACGCCGCCCTGCGGAAGCACGTAAGGCAAATCTGGCACCGCCGACCGCCAGCACAGAGCAGACCACGATCAAAGACCCCGCAGAGCCACTCCAGTTCTCCGGCCCGAATCTCGCAGGCACAATCGTCAGCAGCACCGATCAGCAGTTCCGCGGCAAGGTGGTGATCGTGGCAATCGGCGGCAGCTGGTGCCCGAACTGCCACGATGAAGCGCCGTTTCTCGTCGACCTGTATAGCAAGTACCATGCAAGCGGCCTGGAGATAGTCGATCTCTCCTTTGAGGAGGGCGATCAACTCAAGAACCCTGAACGGCTAGGTGCTTTTGTGACCAGGTACCACATTCCGTACCCTGTGCTACTCATGGGCACACCGGATGACTTGCACGAGAAGCTGCCGCAGGGCAAGAACCTGAACAGCTGGCCCACTACCTTCTTTGTCGGGCGAGATGGCCTGGTAAAGGAAACGCATGCCGGCTTTTCCGGCCCTGCCACGGGAGAGGCAAACAGCAAGCTGAAGGTTGAGGTGTCTGCCCTGGTGGAGCGGCTCTTGAGCCAGCAGGTAGCGTCTCGCTAGGCACCAGACGCGAGTTTCATGCCTTTTGTCTAGGGGCGCGTACGAGAAAAAAGCCGTTGGATTACAGCCAGCGTGTGGGCATCGCCCTCGTTCGCGCTCTGCCGCATGCCGGTCAGCGGAGCGTGCAGAAACTTGTTCATCAGTGACCGTGTAAGTGCGTCCACGGCTTCCTGCTGCTGCGGCGACAAGTCGGCCAGCCTGGCACGAGTGCGGTCCAGTTCCGCCAGCCGCAGCTGTTCCGCATGCTGCTGCAGCGAGAGGATGCCGGGCACCGCGTCCAGTGACTGCAGCCGCCGCTGAAAGCGGTCTACCTCTGCCGAAACGATGCGCTCCGCCGCCGCCGCGCCTTCTGCCCGGGCCGACAAGTTGCTCGCTGCAACCTGCTGCAGGTCGTCGATGGAGTACACAAAGGCACCCTCCACCCGATTGACGGAGGGGTCCACGTCGCGGGGAACGGCAATGTCAATGAAGAAGACGGGCCGCCCTCGCCGCTTCTGCAGAATGACCTGTGCCTTTGGCACGTCGAACAGGTGCTCGCGCGCGCCCGTACTGGTGACGATGATGTCGGCCTTGGGTGCGTGCTGCTGCAGGTCTGCAAACGGCACGGCAAGGCCGTGAAACTGCTCAGCCAAGCGCTGTGCACGCTCTGGGGTACGATTGGCCACCAGCAGGGCGTTCGCACCCTGCCCCATCAGGTGCCGGGCGGCCAACTCGCTCATCTTGCCCGCGCCCACCAGCAGCACCTGCTTGCCCTTCAGCGAGCCGAAGATCTGCTTGGCCAGGTCTGCTGCGACGGATGCAATCGATACCGTGGACGAACCGATCTCCGTCTCCGTGCGCACTTTCTTCGCGACAGTAAATGCCGATTGCAGCAGCCGCTCCAGCGTGGTAGAAACGCCGCCTACCTCGCGTGCAATGGAGTAGCTTTCCTTCACCTGGCCCAGAATCTGCGGCTCGCCCACCACCATGCTGTCCAGTGACGAAGCGACCCGGAACAGGTGCCGCACCGCGTCCCCGTCGCGGTACTCATACAGGTGCGGGTTCAGTGTGGCGGGCTCAACGGCAAAGTAGTGCGACAGAAAGCCCCGCAGGTCGCTGGCACTCTCATGCTCCGTCAGCAGCTCCACGCGGTTGCAGGTGGACAGGATAAGACCCTCGCGTACGCCCGGGTAGTGCACCAGCGACCGCGTCGCCTCCGCCAGCCGTTCCTGCGGTATGGCCAGGCGTTCCCGCACATCGATGGGTGCGCTGTTGTGGTTGACACCCAGCAGGGACAGGCTCACGGCCGGCCCGCAAACTGGTGGACGGAAGACACCTGGTTGGCCGACCACACCACAAGCATGATGAAGAACACAAAGGACGACAGCCATACCGCCCGTCGCCCGCGGAGTCCACTGGATCGCCGAATCGCAATCATGGCGACATAGGCGATCCACATGGCAAAGGACAGCAGCACTTTGGGATCACGAAAGTAGGACGCACCGTACGTCACCTGGGCTAGCGCGGAGCCGATCAGCAGGCCCGCCGTCATGCAGGGCAGACCCACCAGCAATGACTTCAGCGCGATCTGGTCTGTCGTCTCGAGCGGCGGCAATCGGGACAGCAGGCCCCTGCGCGTTCGCGCCTTTAACCGATTCTCCTGGATTAGGTACAGCACGCTGGCCAACACGCTGACGCACAACGCCGCATACGCCGCCAGCAGCAGGCCAATATGCAGCCACAGCCAGGCGGAGTGCAGCAGTGGCTCATCCAACTGCCGACGTCCCGGGGCAAACGCAGGCATTAGGCCCAGCAGAAAGACCGTGGGCAGCAGCACAACTCCGACGGTCAAGGTGCGGTACCACGCGTAGACCACCAGAAACGCAGCTGCGAGCAGCAACGCCAGCACAGCCTGTACCTCGCTCGCACTCACCGGCACAAAGTGGTGCGCAGCATTCAGCATCTCTGCTACCGAGACAAAGTGGAACAGCAGCGCCGCTACTGCAGCGGGAATCGCAACCAGCCTCCAGCGTGGCCGGCTGTACAGCACAGCGGGCAGCACGGCGAGGGACGAAATGCCGTACAGGATGACTGCGAGTTTGAGCCAAAGGACCGACATAGGGACTGTTGTGCATGGGCGGCCGCACGTGAACCCGCCAAACTTCAAGTATAAATTCAGCCTGGCAGTACCCCGCCTTGCCACTGGCCGCTATCCGGCGGTAACGGCACGCAGTTCACTTCTGCTCTGTCGAAAAATCGCAGAGGGAAGCACACCTTCACCGGGAACTGCATCCCACGCAGTGACAGGGTCACCAAGGACCCAGGATGGGAGAAAAACAACATGGCGTCCATTTTCGAAGGCGACAATCGGGTTCACGCTGGGCAAGCACGTGAAGGTGCAACCACGGCATACATTGAAAGCTACACTTCCAAGATTCCCAGCGGTATCTTTCTGTCCGCTGCATTGGCTTCGATCACGGCATCGCTGATCTTGAAGGCCGCCAAACGAGGCGAAGAGGCCCTCTTTGTGGGCCAGTGGGTCGCGCCATTTTTGATCCTTGGTCTGTACAACAAGATGATCAAGCAGCACGGTTCCGACGCAGACACCCGCTCCTAAGCCCCACTCCCGGTTTATCCTCTGAACGCCAGCCTGCCATTCCCGGTATGCTGGCGTTTAACCATGCAGGCAGGCACACCGTTCAGCCCGGCGAACAGCGATCCGTCTAAACCACCGGTCGTCCTTTCTCCGGCAATGCGGCAGTATGCAGCCGCAAAGACTGATCACCCGGACGCCCTGCTCTTTTTCCGCATGGGCGACTTCTACGAGCTCTTCTTTGAGGACGCCGTCCTCGTCTCGCGCGAACTGCAGTTGACATTGACAGCCCGCGACCGGGAGCGAGCCGTGCCCATGTGCGGCGTGCCCTACCACGCAGTGGACGGCTACCTGCAAAAGCTGCTGCGCCGTGGCTTCCGCGTAGCCATCTGCGAGCAAATGGAGGACCCCAAGCTGGCCAAGGGTGTGGTGCGGCGTGAGGTGACCCGCATCCTGACGCCAGGCACCGCACTCGACAGCACGGCCGGGGCCGCAGACAACACCTTTCTAGCCGCGCTGGCGGTATCGCCTGACCGCAAATCTGCTGGTGTTGCACTGCTGGACCTGTCTACTGGAGAGTTCCGCACCACGGAACTGCGTGGGGCGGATGCGGTGTGCGACGCAGCAGAGGAGATCGCGCGCAACCGGCCCCGCGAGGTGCTGCTGCCTGCAGGTTTGCACCTGGGCAGCCGCCAGGCAGCGCTGGACGGCACCGAGTCAGGCGATGACCTGCTCGCCACTGTGCAGACCCGCACACCGGTAGACGATTGGGCGTTTCAACCGGACTATGCCCTGCCCCTGCTGCAGAGCCATTTTCGAGCGCATTCATTGGAGGGCTTTGGCCTGGCCGGGCACACCGCCGCTGCGGCCGCAGCCGGTGCGCTGCTGCACTACCTGCGCACCACCAAGCACGCCGAACTGGAGCACCTGGAGGTGCCGCGCTTTTACGAGCGTTCTACCGCGCTGGAGCTCGACGCCGTCAGCGTACGCAATCTGGAACTGGTGGAGCCGCTCTTCTCCGGTGAAAGCCAGCAAACCACGCTGTGCTATGCCCTGGATGCGTGCCGCACTCCCATGGGCAAGCGACTGCTGCGCGCCACCCTGCTGAGGCCCTCGGTGAACGCGGCGGAGATCGCGGCGCGGCACGATGCCGTTGGCGAGGCAGCGGCTTCTCTGCCAGCGCGCGAACGCCTGCGCCGCTCTCTGGAAGGCGTGCTGGACCTGGAGCGCCTGCTGGCCCGCCTGGCGCTGGACAGTGCCGGGCCGCGCGAGGTGGTCGCACTGGGCCGCACGCTGACCGCCCTGCCCGCCGTGCTCGGTGCGCTGGGCGAATTGCAGCGGGGTCGCTGGCAACAGTTGCAGACCGGCTTCGATGCCCTGCTGGACACCTCCGCACACATCGCACAAGTACTGGCGGACGAACCGCCCCTCCGCTTGGGCGAGGGTGATGCCATCGCAATTGGCGTGGACGCCGAACTGGACGAGCTGCGCACACTAAGCCGCAGCGGTCGAGACGCCATCACCGCGATTGAAGAGCGCGAGCGTACCCGCACCGGCATCAGCAGCCTGAAGGTCCGCTCCAACAACGTCTTCGGCTACTACCTCGAAATCACCCGCGCCAACCTGGCCAACGTGCCGCCCGACTACGAACGCAAGCAGACGCTGGTCAACGCGGAACGCTTCACCACGCCCGAGTTAAAGGACTACGAGCGCAAGATTCTGTCCGCGCAGGAGCGCATCGCGGAGATCGAGCGCCGCGTCTTTCAGTCGCTGCGGGCAGAGGTGTTGCAGGCTGCCGGGCGCATGCGCGAGACCGCACGCCGCGTAGCCGAGATCGATCTTCTTTCGAACTTTGCCCACCTTGCCGCGCTGCGCGGTTGGAACCGCCCTGATGTGGTGGAGGGGAGCACCGTGCTGGAGTTTGCGGAGGCGCGCCATCCCGTGGTCGAACTGCGGCTTGAGGAGAGCGGCGCAGGGCGCTTTATCCCGAACTCCGGCTACCTTGACGGTGCGGACGGCCCGTCGCTGGCGCTCATCACCGGGCCCAACATGGGCGGCAAATCCACGTACCTGCGCATGGCCGCGCTGCTGGTCATCCTGGCGCAAAGTGGTTCGTTCGTGCCCGCGGTGAGCATGCGCCTGGGCCTTGCAGACCGCATCTTCACCCGCATCGGTGCCAGCGACAATGTGGCGCGCGGCCGCAGCACCTTCATGGTCGAAATGACGGAAACGGCAGCCATCCTGAACTCTGCCACCCCGCGGTCGCTGGTGCTGCTGGACGAGATGGGGCGCGGTACCGCCACCTATGACGGCCTGTCGCTGGCGTGGGCCACAGTGGAGCACCTGCACGACCGCGTGGGTGCGCGCACCCTGTTTGCCACGCACTATCACGAGCTGACCCTGCTGCACGAGAAGCTGCAGCGGCTCAAGAATCTTCGCGTGGCCTGCCGCGAAACGCCCACCGGCATCGTCTTCTTGCACCAGGTGGAGCCCGGCGCGGCAGACCGCAGCTACGGCATCGAGGTGGCACGGCTGGCCGGCGTGCCGCGTGAGGTCATCGCCCGCGCCCGCACCGTGCTCAAAATGCACGAGAAGGCAGAAAGCGCCTCAACCGCAGCCGCCGCGCAGGCCGTGCACCAGGCACCGGCACCACTGCAGATGACCATATTTACGCCCCTCTCGCAGCGCGTGGTCGACCGCGTGCGCGACCTGGACGTGGACCGCATGACGCCCATGGAAGCCCTGCAACTGCTAGCCGAATTGAAGCGGGAAATCACCGAATGACACCCTTCGCACCCGTGAAAGCAATGGTAGTAGCAGGCGTGATGAGCGGCACATCCGCCGACGGCGTGGATGTCGCGCTGGTGCGGATCGCACCGCCAAAGATAACGAAGCAGACGGCGTCACACACGCGCGCCGAAGCAGCGGTAGCACCCAGATCGAAGCTGCTTGGACACCTCCCTATCCCGTACCCCAAGACTCTGCGCGGCGCTGTGCTGGCCGCCATGGACGCACCGGTCATCAGCACGGCAGAGCTGGCCCGGCTGCACTGGCGGCTCGGCGAGTTCTACGGCGACAGCATCGCCCGGGCGCAGAGTAAGCTTGGCATTCGCGCGACGCTTGCAGGGGTGCATGGGCAAACCGTCTTCCACCAGGGCACAGCAGTTAAGTATCTGAACCAAGCCTTGCGCTGCACATGGCAGCTTGGCGAGGCGGCTGAAACCGCTGCACGCGCAGCCATGCCGGTCGTCAGCGACTTTCGTCCCGCAGACATGGTGGCGGGCGGCGAGGGCGCGCCACTGGTGCCAATCTTCGACCGAATCTTCTTCGCACACCCACAGCGCAGTCGCGTCCTGCAGAACCTGGGTGGCATCGCAAATATGACAGCTCTACCCGCGGGCTCCGGCGACCTGATCGCCTTCGATTCCGGCCCAGCCTCCGTGGTCATTGACGGCTGCATGGCCGCGTTGTATGGCAGATCTTTCGACCGCAACGGTACCGTGGCGGCTCGTGGAACCGTTGTGCAGGCGGTGCTCGAACGCGAACTGCGCCTGCCCTACTTTCGCGTCGCACCTCCCAAGAGCTGCGGTCGAGAGGAGTTTGGCGGGACGTACGTCACTCGCTTTATCGCGGCCTGCCGTAAGGGGAAGGCGCGCGATGCAGACGTTGTCGCCACCGCAACCGCGCTGACCGCAGAGAGTATCCTGCAGGCCTATCGTAGCTTCGTGTGGCCTCACCTGGGGCAGCGCGCACCCCTGGCACGCGCAACGGACTACATTGTGGGCGGCGGTGGTGCCAACAACGGAACACTCATGCGCCTGCTGCGCGCCGGGCTGGAGCCGCTCGGCGTCACAGTCAGCACCACGGCAGCGCATGGTGTACAGGCCGAGGCTAAGGAGGCCATGGCCTTTGCCCTGCTGGCCTGGCTGCGCTGGCACGGCCTGCCCGGCAACGTACCTGCAGCCACCGGTGCCCTGCGGCCCGCACTGCTGGGCAAGGTGACGCTGCCATGAAGCGTCGCATCCTTTCGGTCACCGTGCTGGCGTGCTCGTTGGCGCTGTCTGCCTGCCACAGCCACACGCCAGACGGCACTGTCGTTATCGAGATTGAAAACTCCCCCACCAACCTCGACATCCGCATCGGATCCGACGCGCAGTCGGAGCATATTGGCGCGCTGCTCTTCGACTCTGTTGTGCGCAAGGACGAGCACTACACCCTGCAGCCCGCCATCGCCACCGCCTGGGAGTGGCGCGACCCGCTGACACTCGTGCTGCACATCCGTCAGGGCGTGCGCTTTCACGATGGCAAACCGCTCGATGCCAACGACGTGGCATGGTCCATCGACAGCATGCACAACGGCGCCATCGTCACCGCCAAGGGCGGCAACTACAGCAGCGTGGATCACGCGGAGGCACCCGACCCGCGCACCTGCATCGTGCACCTGAAGCGGCCCGACGCAAGCCTCCTGTTCAATCTGAGCGACGAGCTGAGCGCGGTAGTGGAGCGCGGCGCGGGCAAACACATGGGCGAACACCCGGTCGGCTCCGGGCCGTTTCGCTTTGTCAGCCAGACAGAGGACCAGGAGGTCACGCTGGAGCGCAACCCCGACTACTGGGGCGGCGCGCCCACCATCCGGCGCGTCCGTTTCGCCGTTGTGCCCGATGCCATCACGCGCGCACTCGAGTTGCAGAAAGGCTCGGCAGACGCGGCGAGCAATGCGCTCACCTACGACATGGTGGCGGCTATGGCGCGCGACCCACACCTCGTCGTGGAGGCAAAGGGAGGGTCCATCGTCAACTACATTACCTTCAACGTGACAGACCCGCACCTGCAGGACCCGCGTGTGAGGGAGGCGTTTGCCTATGCGGTGGACCGCCCTGCGATTGTTCGCGCGCTGCTGCATGGTGAAGCGGAGTTGGCCGACACGCTGCTGCCGCACGGCCACTGGGCCGCACCCGACGGTGACACACCCCTGCAGCACTACACGCACGATGTAGCCAAGGCAAAGGCACTGCTGGATGCAGCCGGCTACCACGCGGACGCCGGTGGCACACGCATCCACCTGCAGCTGAAAAGCTCCACCGACGACACCATGCGGCTGGTCGCCGCGGTCGTGCAGCAACAGGTGCGTGAGGCGGGCATCGACCTGCAGCTGCGGCAGAACGAGTTCGGCACCTTCTACAGCGACGTGACGCGTGGCGCATTCCAGATGTACATCCTGCGCTGGGTGGGCTCGAATGAAGATCCGGACATCTTCCGCTACGCCTACAGCAGCGCCATGATGCCGCCCAAGGGCAGCAATCGCGGCCACTACAGCAACAGCGCGGCAGATGCGCTCATTGCGGCAGGCGCAGGCGAAACGGACCAGGACCGCAGGCGTGCCATCTACCTGCAACTGCAACAGGTGCTGGCACAGGACGAGCCCACCCTGGTGCTCTGGTCGCCCGACAACGTGGTGGTCCACAGCAAACGCTTGCATGGGGTGCAGCCCAGCGCCGCAGGCAGTTTTGCCTGGCTGCGCACCGCCACCTTGCAGTGAGGGGCGCAACCAGGCAGGGTTGACTGCCACTTTGTACTGCGGGTTACGGCCTGACCTGCGAGCTGTTGAGGTCGATCATCTTGCTCGACACGTTGACCGGCTCGAAATCACTCAACTTGAATGACGTCAGGCAGCTCAGGTCGTCGCTGTTCCAGCGTGCATCTGCCGTGGCCACGATGCCTCCGGTGGTCCCGTTGTCGGTCACTATCAACCCGTAGTTCCGCATCGCTGTGATGAGCACCAGTGCCTGTGGATGACCAGTACACGCGGCAGGTATGGCCGTGGTGCTCTTCAGCCGGTGAATCTCACCCATGACCCCACTGCCTGAGCAGGAGGTGGGTGGGTTGGATTGCGACAGCAAGCGGTTGCCATCCTCGTAGCCGCCCGTGCAAGCCCCCAGCCCGCTCTGCGCGGTGGCCGGCCATACGTGGTAATTCAGCGTGTGATTCAGGGTCAGGCGTCCTGCGTGCTTCACCACGCCGCACTCTGCGCCCGCTGCGCAGCTGCCCGCAACCTCGTCGTAGTTATACAGAAGCGGTGCAATCGGCAGGCCGGCAGCATCGGTGGAGCCGTTGTCCTGCGGCAACATCGCGTAGCTATCCAGATCCCAGTACGCATTGCTGCTGTCTGTCCAGCCGCTGCTGCCGTTCGAGATGCCCTGGTACAGCTCCCACAGCTGGCAGTGGCTGCCATTGCCGCCTGTCTGCAGGATGGAAACGTGCCGGTCACCATAGACTGCGTTTTGCGTGGCCTCCACGGGTGCGTAGGACGGTATCGGTCCCGAGGTAAAGTAGCTCTGGTACTGCGTCGTGGCCACCGGTACGTTGGCCTGGGTATACGGTACCCGCAGGAACGGAATACCGCCGTCGTCCACGTTTGGACCAAACACCAGGTGCAGGCTGACGGGTTGGTACACGGGCGGAATCGGACCCGCAGGTGAGGTGTCGACTGGCAGGTTCGCCACGTTCAGGTGCCAGATACTGTCAGCCGGAAACAGGCTGCATCCACCCAGCGTGTTGTTGGCGTTCATGGGAAGACCGATGATCTGCGAGACCGTCGTGTTGGTGCCGTCCGTAACTGTGAAGTAGATCCAGTAATTACCCTGGCCGTACACCGTGCCGGTAATGGCGCCAGTGAGCGGGTTCAGTGTGAGACCTTCGGTCAGCGCATCGCCGTTGGTCTTGGACCAGGAGTAGGTGTATGGCGGTAAGCCCCCCGCAGCGGTCAGCGTGCAGCCCGCATACGCGGTGTACTGCGTTCCTGTCGGGCAGGTGGTGGTGGTCAGGTGTACCGTGCTCCACGTGCCCTGCCAGCTGCTGATGGTGGATGCTGCATAGCCAGTCACAACGGCGCGGGCACGAATGAACTCCGTCGAAGCAAACGAAAGAGGACTGCTGTAGAGCGTGGACGGTGTGCAGGTGTTCGTGGTGTCCACGCAGTACTGCACCTGTCCGGCGTTCGCGGTATTCACGATGCCAACCGAGGTAGCCAGGCCGGCATACGGTGAGGGTACGGTAAAGGTGGGTGCTGAGGCCGCGGGCAGGTTCAGTTGGTACGCCGCGGTCGTGATTGGGCTGACTGTCTGCCCTGGCACCATGGCAAGCGCCCTGAGTGTGAGCGAAGAACCCACGGCGACAGCCTTCGCGTACACGGGTGACAAGGCTGTCGGTGTGGACCCATCCGTGGTGTAGTGGATCACCGCAGCCGCTGCGGGAGAGCTCATCGAGACGCTCTGAACCGTGTTGTAGGTGCCCGCTGCCGGGCTTACGGATGGGGCTGTAGCAATGACGGCCGGACGGTAGTCGCGCCATGCGCTCATGTCCGTGTTGGCCGGGGTACCATCGCTCACTAAGCCGATGCCAGGGTGAGACACAGGCAGCGGCAGGTAATCGGCAACTGCCTTCGCCGGGACACCGTCGACATACACTTGCAACACCAGTGGCAGCGTGCCCGATGCAACCAGGGCCATCGTGTGCGAGGTGGCGGAGGACAGCGTGCCGCAGTTTACATTGGCCATGTACAGGCCGCCTTTTGCGATGTAGCAGCCGCTATACACACCGTTGACCGAAGCACCCAGACCCACGCAGTAGCCGTTGTTCTGTTGCAGCCGGACACATGCTTCGCGCGTATACGCTCCCTTTTGTGTAGCTGCGGTAACGGTAATTTGCGAGGTGTCGGAGTTCGACTGGTTGTACCGGTAATAGGCGTAGGCCAGGCCGTTCACCTCGACGGAGTTCGCGCCGGTCAGCACCGCGTCTGTCGTTCCTCCGGTCTTAGCCCATGCAGGGTTGTACTGCGACAGCAGCGTCTTGCTTTGCCCCAGGAAGTTGTCAAAGCACGTACCCGCGCCAGAGATGCAGGCGTAGGAAGACGTCGCGACCAGCGTCGCCGCTGCAGCGGGCGTCAAGCCCTGGTAGTCCTGCCAATTCAAAATCTGGCTGTTTGCCGGCGTACCATCACCGATCAGTACCAGACCAGGCCGGCCCGTGGTGTACGTGCCTGCAGTGTCGGTCACCGTCCCGGTCTGCACACCATCGACGTATACACGCAACGCGACAGAGGTGGTGCCCGTCGCGGTGATCGCAAGCGAATGGCTGTTCGTTGCCGACAGCGCGCCACAGCCCGCATTGCCCAGGTACTGACCGCTCTTCGCAATGTAGCAACCGTTGTAGGTGCCGTTCGAAACCGCGCCGAATCCCACACAGTAACCGCCGTTTGAGCCAAGGCGGACACAGGCCTCCCGGGCATAGAACGTCTGGGTTGCAGAGGGCGCAATTGTAATCTGCGACACGTCTGCGATCGAAGATGCGAAGCCGTACGACGCATAATTCGTTCCACTAATCGCAATGGAGTTATTACCGGTCGTATACGCGTCAGCCGTGCCCTGCAGCTTGAGCCAGGACGAACTGTATGTACTGAGTGGTGTGATCGTTCCGCCGGAGCTAAATGCGTCAGCACACGTACCGCTGCCAGACACGCAACTCGACTGCGCACTGGCCCCAGCGAGGAACCAAAAAGTAAGAAACAGGAATACAGGAAGCAAGCGCTTCACGTAAAAGCGAGAACAACATGGCAGAATGTGCACGGCGCTGGTCCTTAAATGAAATGACTGGTCGAGGGCTACAACATAGCTAGTGCTTTGTTGAGCTATCGGCCCCAAGGAGCAGCGCATCTCTTTTGGATTGATGCGAAATGAAGCAATGAAACGGTTGAACATACGTGGAGGCACAGCGAATCAGCAGCGTCACTCAGGTATTTTCCTGAGTGACACCTGTACGAAGCCGTTAGGCTGCAAGCGTTAGGCTTCGGCGGATTCTACTGAGTCCGGGAATCTGTTTGTCTGTTGTACCGAAATAGAACACCTGACGCAAGGCCGTGCCTACCCAAGTATCGGGATGCAATACTGCTGGTGATATCAGTGCAGTGACTTGGCGATAGACGCCATCATTCCGGCCCGTGCCGTCGCACCTATAAGGGTTGACGCCTCAGCTTTTCACCCATAGACTGAGACTGTTGATGGAGGCATGGACACTGCCTCTCAACAGCAGCACCAACGCTTTGCCCTTTCGTTCAATGGTAGGACAGTCGGCTCTGAACCGATCAATCGGGGTTCGAATCCCT
>CALMRM010000139.1:0-6194 GCA_937871605.1 uncultured Terriglobus sp.
GTCTCCGCCACACCGGAACAGGGGCATGATGAAGCTCTGCGCCTGCTGCGCACTGGTGCTGCCTACAGGCGCTGGCTCCAGATGGTGCAGCTGCAGGGTGGCGACACATCGGTCTTCAACGACCCCGCAGCCTTCCACAAACCCGCCGCAAGCTATGTGCTGCGCGCGGAGCGTGACGGCTATCTCGCAGGCATGGACTGCACGGAGGTGGGCTGGGCCGTGCAGCGGCTGGGTGCAGGCCGTGAGGTGCCAGGCGGCCCCGTAGCAGCGCACGCAGGCATCGAGATGCATGCCAAACTCGGCGACCGGGTGCAACGCGGCCAGCCGCTGGTCACGCTGTTTGCAGAAAACGCTGCCCTGCTGCAAACACCCGCAGCCATGCTGCACGGCACGCTGCAGATCGCAGATGAGCCACCTGCTACGCAGCCGCTGATTCGGCAGGTGATCCCCGGGCGTTAACCTTACGCGTAAACCACCACCGGCAGCATCAGAGTACTCATGCCACCTAGCTTTCGCATGAAAAAACAGCCGGAACCCGAAGAGGTCGAAGCCACCGGCGCACAAAAAAGCCTGGAGCGGCCCTCTGCCGAGGAAATCTACCGGCACGTTCTGCAAAACGCCAAAGACGAGTTAGGGCGATCCACCACGTCGCTCGCCATCTCCGGCTTTGCGGGCGGCACGTTCATGGGCCTGTCTGCACTGGGCAATGCACTGGCGCTCTCCATGCTGGGTGGCGGCCCCATCGCTCTGTTCTGCGCCAAGATGTTTTATCCGCTTGGCTTTATCGTGGTCGTCATCGGTCGCGCGCAGTTGTTTACAGAAAACACGCTGTACCCGGTGGCACTGGTGCTGGCAGAGAAAAAGCACTTCCTCAAAACCCTACAGTTGTGGGCCACGGTGCTGCCCACCAACATGCTGGGCGCGCTGGCCTTTGCCGCGCTGGCCAGCTACACTGCCGCGCTGAACCCGCATGCACAGGCGGCGCTGGTGCAGCTGGGCATGGGCGCGATTGATGCCTCGCCCTCCGCAATCTTCTGGAGTGGGGTGATGGGCGGCTGGATCATCGCCATGATGGCGTGGCTGGTCTCGGCCTCGCACAGCATCACCGGGTCCGTCGCACTCATTTGGATGCTGACGTTTGTGGTGGGCCTGGGCGGTTTTGCCCACTGCATCGCCACCAGTGGCGAGGTGCTCACTGCCGTACTTACGCACCACACGCGGCTGCTCAACTACTTCGGCTGGTTCGTGCCCGCGGTAAGCGGCAACATCTGCGGCGGCATCGGCATGGTTACAATTCTGGAATATGGGCAGGTGATCTACGGCGGCGACGGCACACCCACCGGGCAGACCGACACCGAGCAAGCCCGCCGCATGTCGCATGCCACCACCACAAACCTGGGCACCTTCACAGTCAGCGCAACGGAACGCCAGCCCGGCGAACTCCAGGTGAACACCACCAGCAGGTGACCACTCGAAAATTAACCCGAACCTCTTGCGCCGCAACGTCATCATTTCGATAGCAGTTGAAATGACGATCTACAGGGGGTTACGACGATGGGTAAGCTGGACGGAAAAATCGCTTTGGTCACAGGCGGCAACAGCGGCATTGGCCTGGCAACCGCAAAGCGCTTTGTTGACGAGGGCGCGCACGTGTACATTACAGGCCGCAGGCAGGCCAGCCTGGATGAGGCTGTAAAGGCGATCGGCAGAGACGTAACAGCGGTGCAGGGCGACGTCGCCAAGCTGGGCGACCTTGACCGCCTCTTCGAACAGATCAAGCGGGAAAAGGGCCGTCTGGACATCGTGTTCGCCAATGCTGGTATGGGTGAATTTGTAGCGCTCGGCAGCTACACCGAAGAGCACTTTGACAAGATCTTCAACATCAATGTCAAAGGCTATGTCTTCACCGTGCAGAAGGCGCTGCCACTGTTGCCGGACGGCGCAACCATTGTGCTCAATGGTTCCGTTGTGTCGGTAAAAGGCACGCCAGCGTTCGGCGTGTACAACGCCACCAAGGCCGCGGTGCGCTCGTTTGCCCGCACCTGGACCAATGAACTGAAGGACCGCAAGATTCGCGTCAACGTGGTGAGTCCCGGCCCCATCGACACCCCGGCTATTACCGCCATCACCGGCAACGACCCCGCAGCAGAGGAGGCGTTCAAGACGCAAGTCGTAGCAGGCGTGCCGCTGGGCCGCATGGGCGAGTCAGACGAAATTGCCAAGGCTGTCGTTTTCCTTGCTTCCGACGACAGCAGCTATGTCGCCGGTGTGGAATTGTTTGTGGACGGGGGCTTTGTGGCGGTGTAAGCCTGATCACATCCCGCATGCAGGGGCGGCCACGTGCCGCCCCTGTACGTTGTCCGGTACACTTGGCCCCAAGCACGCACCCGCCAAGGAGGGTCAAGGATTGGCCCGCTTCACCGGCCTCATCGGCCTCGCTGTCCTGCTCGCCGTCGCCTACGCACTGTCAACAGACCGGCGCGCCATTCGCTGGCGTACGGTGGCCTGGGGCCTGGGTCTGCAGGTCTTCTTTGCATTTCTGGCCATTCGGTGGAGCTTTGGCCAGCTCCTGCTGAAGAAAGGCGCGGACGCGGTTTCTGCCCTGCTGGCGCACTCCGTGGATGGCTCACGCATGGTATTCGGCCAGCTGGGCGTGCCGTCCAGCCCTCTGAACGTCTTCGCCTTTGCGGTGCTGCCCACCATTATCTTCGTGTCGGCGCTGTTTGCCGTGCTCTACCATCTCGGCATCATGCAGGTGGTCATTCGCGGCATGGCGTGGCTCATGCAGCGCACCATGGGCACCAGCGGCGCAGAGTCCACCAACGTGGCCGCCTCCATTTTCATGGGGCAGACCGAGGCGCCGCTGACCATCCGCCCGTTCCTGAATGGTGCCACGCGCTCCGAACTCATGACCATCATGACCAGCGGCATGGCGCACGTGTCCGGCGGCATCATGGCGGCGTACATCTCCTTCGGCATCCGCGCGCAGGACCTCTTGAGCGCCGTCATCATGACCGCGCCCGGCACCATCCTGATTGCGAAAATGCTGGTGCCGGAGACCGAAGTGCCCGCCACGCTGGGTACGGTTCACATCAGGAGCGAAGACGAACACAAGCACGAGAACCTGGTCGGAGCCATCGCGCGCGGCACCATCGACGGCGGTCAGCTTGCCTTCAACGTCGCCATCATGCTCATCAGCTTCCTAGCGTTAGTGGGCCTGCTCAACGGCATCCTAACCGGTATTCATAACCTCATCGGCGTACACCAGGTAAGCGGCCATGACATCAGCTTCCCGTCCACGCTGAACTCCATTCTGGGTTTCTTCTGCGCGCCGGTCGCGTGGATGATTGGCATCCCCTGGCACGACGCACCGACGGTCGGCAATCTCATCGGCACGCGCGCCGTGCTCAACGAATTCATCGCCTATACCGACCTGGGCAAGCTGGCGAACGCGCACGCCATCTCCACGCGCACACTTGCCATTGCTACCTTTGCGCTGTGCGGCTTCGCCAACATCGGCTCGGTAGGCATGCAGATTGGCGGCATTGGCGCGCTCATTCCCAACCGCCGCAATGAGCTTGCCCGGCTGGGCCTGCGCGCGCTGCTGGCCGGCACCATCGCCAATTTGATGAGCGCCAGCATCGTAAGCATGCTGCTGCGTTGAGGCCTGCTAGGCTTCTCGACCTTCGGTACGCTTCGGCGTCGCAGGGCCGTTACCCACTTCGGTGCGGCGACCCATCTCATCGCCCTTGCCGCGGCTGGAAGCCATGTAGACCACCCCAATCAAGGCAGCCAGCAGGATGGCCCCGCCAGCAATAAATGCAACTGCGATCATCGTTGTTCCCTCGCTCTGTGTGAGTGCATCGCAGCGTAGCGCGTTGGCGGCGACGGCAAAACGAAACCACCGGGCGCAGAATGGCTTGGTATGCTGAAGCCGTCCATGAACAGCCGTTACGACCACGCCCGCGAGGCAGCCGACTTCCTGCTGTCGCGCACCCCGCACCGCCCACGCATCGGCATCATCCTCGGTTCCGGCCTGGGTGCCTTTGCGCAGCAGGTACAGGAAGCAACCACCATCCCGTACGCAGACATTCCGCACTTTCCGCAGAGCACCGTGGAAGGTCACAGCGGCAGGCTGGTGCTGGGCACGGTTGAGGGCGTGCCCGTCGCAGTGATGCAGGGCCGCGTGCACGCCTACGAGGGCTACCGCATGGATGAAGTCACCTTTCCTACACGCGTGCTGGGGCTGCTGGGTGTCGAAACGCTCATTGTCACCAACGCCTCCGGCGGCATCCGCCCCGACCTGACGAATGGCATGGTCGTCGGTATCAGCGATCACATCAATCTCTCCGGCACCAACGCCGCGCTGGGACCGAATGAGCCGCGCTTCGCCGTGGGGCCCGGCAGCGGGCAGCGCTTCTTTGACATGACCGCTGCGTACTCGCCGCGGCTGCTGGCGTTGGCGCAGGAGCAAGCGCGGGCGCAGGGCTGGGCCATGCCCACCGGCGTCTACCTGGCCGTGCTGGGCCCCAGCTACGAAACGCCCGCGGAGATCCGTGCCTTTCGCACAATGGGTGCGGACCTGGTCGGCATGAGCACCGTGCACGAGGTCATCGTGGCGCGGCACATGGGTATGGAGGTGCTGGGCCTGTCGCTGGTCACCAACGCCGCCGCGGGCGTCAGCAATGAGGCCATCGACCACGCGGAGGTGATGGAAACCGGTGCGCGCGTAGCAGATCGCTTCTCTGCACTCCTGCTCTCGCTCGTGCCCCGCATCACAGCCAGTCCACAGGCCGCATGAGCGAGCAGCTCAAGCTGGCAGGCATCATCACACCGCTGGTGCTCGGCATCGGCGGCTGCTCCGGGTCCGGCAAAACCACGCTGGCGCGCGAGCTGGCCGCGCAGCTGGACGCAATCCTGTTCCCGCTCGACTTCTACTATCGTGACCTGTCTCACCTGCCAAAGTCGGAGCGCGACACGCACAACTTCGACCACCCTGACTCGCTGGAGCACGAACTCATCGTTCACCAGCTGAACCAGTTGCGCATGGGCGAGAGCATCCATCGTCCCAACTACGACTTCAGCACGCACTCCCGCGTAGCCGGCGTCACCGACCATGTCCAGCCGCGCGACGTAATCATTGTGGAGGGCATACTGGCATTGCACTACATTGCGCTGCTGCCGCTCTACGACTACACCGTGTATGTGGAGGCTCCGCACGAGGTCTGCCTCTTGCGGCGCATCCACCGCGACACGCGCGAACGCGGCCGCACGGAGGCGAGCGTGCGCGCGCAATTTGAAGCGCACGCACGCCCCATGGCCGACGAGTACGTGCTGCCCAGCCGCTCCGCCGCCGACCTTTCCGTCTCCGGCACAGAGGCGCTGGATTGGTCGATTGAAATCGTGTTGGCAGCCCTGCTGGCCGAAGGCTTGCTGCGCGACCGTTCCGGTCCGCAAAGGCCCGCCTGACGTTGCGTCGTTACACAACGATGGGCAGATTGGCCATGCCTGCCAGCCCGAAGACCTGCCGGTAGTGCTGCACCAGCTGCGACGGCCCGCTTGCCTTTTCGTAGTTGTCTGACAGCTTGACCGCCCTGCATCCTCCGGCGCTAGTCAGCTTGCACACCAGTGAGATGGGTGCCAGCGTGTCTTCGCCGCGTGGATGGCAGCCGCGAAAATCGTTGGTCAGTAACGTGCCCCAACCGGCAGAAAAGCGAATGCGCCGCTCGCCGCGCCACTTGCGGCTGTCATGAAACTCTGCCGCCCCACGAAAATCCAGCGCACTGGTGCCCGGCTGTATCTCGCCGGAGAAATACGCGTGCAGGCTCAGGATCTCCTGCGCATCCAGCCCATCGCTGGCAATCAGCAGCTTTTGCGTAGGGTCCTGGCCGCGCCGCACGAGCCACGCAATGTACTCGTCACCCGCAAGGTACGGGTCCTTGGAATCGACGCGCTGGCCGGTCCACTCCGCAACCCAGTCCGGCGCGCCGTGAAGGAACTGCGTTGTGCCGTAGGTGTCAGGCAGCATCACCAGCAGCGATCCGCCGTAGGTCTGCTGCCACAGCTCAAGAATGCGGTATTGCGCGGCCTTCAGATCGTCATCGTTCGTCGCCATCGCGGCGAGCGCCATAGGTAGCTCGTGGGCGTTTGTGCCGATGGCTTCAAGATCGTGCTTGTAGGCAAGATAGGTGTTG
>CALMRM010000139.1:6204-6432 GCA_937871605.1 uncultured Terriglobus sp.
TTCAGCTCCGCGTGCATGGCTTCGACGACAAACTCCTGCCAAAGGAAGGAGTGACGCCTGCGCGTGCCAAAGTCCGCGACGGCGAGGCCGGGCACATTGCGCAGGCTTTCGATTTTGCCCCACAACCGAGACTTCGCACGCGCATACAGAATGTCGAGCTCGAACTCGCTCATGCCCTTAAGCGCGGCGCGCGTCTTCAACTCATTCACAATGGAGAGCGCGTAAATC
>CALMRM010000140.1:0-9496 GCA_937871605.1 uncultured Terriglobus sp.
GGTGTGGACAGTCGACGCGTGGCACACGGTGAATACCACGCATTCGGGGCTGATTGGTAGCACCGGCTTTGTGGCGGAGTTGCCGCTGCCCGCCAGTGCTACGGGCACGCTGGAGTACACACTGCACTGGACGGAGCACGAGGACCGCTGGCTGGAGGCGAATCGTAGCATTGTGCTCGAAACGACATGAAGTGTGCGCTGCACCGCGGCTCCCGGGGCGCGGTACGGTAGCTGCAGTGCCGTGGCATCAGCTACGTTGATTCATGCGCGCGGACAATTCGTTGACGCGGCCTTCCAGCTCCTTGTCTGTTCCGTGAAAGTTACGCAGATCCTGATCAATCCTGGAGAGATGGCTTTCCATCCGTTCATACCGCGCATCAACTCGGTCGAACTGACGATTCATGTCCGTCCGGAGCGTGGAGACTTCGCGGTGGTTGACTAGGATGCCTGCCAAAACGAAGAACGTCGGTATACCGATTGACAGCAGAAGTTGCAGGTTGGTCATCAGGACGCCTCCGTGCGTTTACAGTAGCAGGTTGCTTCGTACCGGGAGCGTCAGCCTGTGATGTTGGACTTAGGGTGAGTAAAGCTGGCGGTGCTGTGCAACCTACCCGGACCCCACCTTTTACATCCCAGTGTGCAGCGACTTGTACACTGGGCGGAACGCGCTTTGAGAATATGCCCGCAGGGGGCATAAGTTTTAGGCTGACCGGCGCGTGGTGCGCCAGGACCAGTACGTCCGGCGCCGTGGCGTCATATCTACGCAGAGGAACGAATGACCGATCTCGACAAGATTTCTATTGACACCCTCCGGCTGCTTGCAGTCGACGCCATTGAGCGGGCCCAGAACGGCCACCCGGGCGCGCCCATCGCGCTATCACCGCTGGCGTACCTGCTCTTCGCCAAGAACATGAAGCACGATCCCAAGGACAGCAAGTGGTGGGACCGCGACCGCTTCGTGCTCTCGAACGGCCACGCGTCCATGCTGCAGTATGGCGCGCTGCACCTTTCCGGTTACAACCTGTCGCTGGACGATCTGAAGCAATTTCGCGAGTGGCACTCCCATGCGCCAGGACACCCAGAGTACGGATTTACAGACGGTGTGGAAGTGACCACCGGCCCGCTGGGTCAGGGCTTGGGTATGTCCATCGGACTTGCGATTGCTGAGAAGCACCTGGCTGCCATCTACAACCAGCCGGACATGCCCATCGTGGACCACCACACCTACTGCATTGTGGGGGATGGCTGCCTGATGGAAGGCATTTCGCACGAGGCGTGTTCGCTGGCCGGCACGCTGGGCCTGGGCAAGCTGATTGTGTTCTACGACGATAATCTGATCTCGCTGGACGGCCCCACCGAGCTGAGCTTTACGGAGGATGTGGACAAGCGCTTCGACGCCTACCACTGGCACGTGCAGTTTGTCGACGATGGCAATGACCTGGCCAAGCTGCAGCAGGCCATCAACATCGCGAAGGCAGAAACCCGCAAGCCGTCACTTATTCGTGTGCGCACGGTCATCGGCTACGGTTCGCCGAAGGCCGGCACCAGCAAGGTGCATGGCGAGATGCTGGGCAAGGAAGCCACTCGCAAGACCAAGGAGTTCTTCGGCTTCGACCCGGATGTAGATTTTGCCGAGCCCCAGGCCGCGTTGGACAACTGGGCACAGGCCATCACGCGCGGCAAGGAAGCCCACGACGCCTGGAACGAGTTGTTTGGCAAGTACAAGACGGCGCATCCACAGCTGGCAGAGCAGTATGAGAGCATCCAGTTGGGCAAGCTGCCGGAGAACTGGGCCAAGGACATCAAGCCCTTTCCGACGGAGAAGGCGCTGGCTACACGATCCGCGGGCGAAGTGGTGCTGCAGGCCATCGGCAAGGCATTGCCGGAGGTGATGGGCGGCGCAGCCGATCTAACCTCGTCCACCAAGACGATCTTCAAGGACTCCGCGAAGTTTCACGACGATCCCACGGGCAAGAACATCTTCTTCGGCGTGCGTGAGTTTGGCATGTGCGCGGCGGTCAACGGCATGGCGGCGCATGGTGGCTTCATCCCATTCGGATCGACCTTCTTTATCTTCTCGGACTACGCCCGCAACGCCATCCGCATGGCCGCGCTAATGAGTACGCACTCCATGTTCGTGTTTACGCACGACAGCATCGGCCTGGGCGCGGACGGCCCAACACACCAGCCGGTGGAGCAGCTGATGAGCCTGCGCGCCATTCCGCAGCTTTCGGACTTCCGCCCGGCGGATGCGAATGAGACTGCGGCCTGCTACCAGCTTATGATCGAGCGTAAGAGCGCCTCGTTCATGGCGCTGTCACGGCAGGACCTCCCGGTGCTGGACAGCACGAAGTACAACGTGCTGGAAGGGCCGAAGAAGGGCGCCTACATCCTGGTGGATGTCGAGAAGCCGGATGTGATTGTCGTTGCCACCGGTTCGGAAGTGTCACTGGTGTTGAAAACACTTCCAAAGTTCGAGGAAGCCGGGTTGAAGGCGCGTGTCGTTTCCATGCCTTCGTTTGCTGTCTTTGAGGAGCAGGACGAAGAGTACAAGTTCAGCATCTTCCCGCACGGCGTGGCCAAGGTGGCTGTGGAGGCGGGTGCGACGCAGGGCTGGTGGAAGTATGTAGGCCGCGACGGCGGCATTGTCGGCCTCGACCACTTCGGCGGTTCGGCTCCCGGGCCGGTGGTGCTGGAGAAGTTTGACTTCACGCCGGAAGCCATTGTCAGAGCCGCGCAGAAGGCAATGGCTCGCTAAGTACGCGGAAGATACTGTCTCGTCGTGCTTTCGGAGGGCATGGCTTTAGCCATGCCACCTAATGGCTTATCAAAGTACTCCTCGCACATCGTTCGCCGAAGGCTAACGATATGCGGGGAGGAGTAAAAGAGGCAAGTTGTATGGCACGGCTGAAGCCGTGCCCCTCCGAAGAAGCACGCACGCGACGGCTGTCACGTGAAGAAAGAGGGAGAACAATGGAACTTGGTTTGATTGGCCTCGGCAAGATGGGTGGCAACATGGCGGAGCGTCTTCGCCAGGGCGGCCACAAGGTGGTGGGTTTCGACTTCAGCAAGGATGCTACGGCGAAGCTGACCGCGGCTGGTTCGGTCGGCGTGAACTCGCTGGAGGACCTGGTGAAGAATATGCAGTCGCCGCGCGCTATTTGGATCATGGTACCCGCTGGTGATCCGGTGGACGAGACCATCGCTAAGCTGAAGCCGCTCATGCAGCCCGGTGACATCTTCATCGACGGCGGCAACTCGAACTACAAGGATTCCATCCGCCGTCACGACGAGCTGGCCAAGGAAGGCTTCGCGTTTGTGGACGTAGGCACGTCCGGTGGCGTGTGGGGCCTGAAAGAGGGCTACAGCATGATGGTGGGCGGCGACGTGGATGTGGTCGAGAAGATCCGCCCCGTGCTTGAGTGTCTTGCACCCGCGCCGGACAAGGGTTGGGGCCGCACCGGCCCGGCGGGCGCTGGCCACTTCGTTAAGATGGTGCACAACGGCATCGAGTATGGCATGATGCAGGCCTATGCCGAGGGCTTCGCCATCTTTGAGGCGAAGAAGGAAATGCAGTTGAACAATGCGCAGATCGCTGAGATCTGGCAGTACGGCTCGGTGGTGCGTTCGTGGCTGCTGGACCTAACGGCTGCCGCGCTTAAGGCAAACCCGGAGTTGCACGGCATTGCGCCGTACGTGCCGGACTCTGGCGAGGGCCGCTGGACGGTGGCGGAAGCCATCGACCTGAATGTGTCGGCACCGATTATCACGGAGTCGTTGATCCGCCGCATCCGCTCGCGCGAGGAAAACAATCTGACCGACCGCATGCTGTCGGTGATGCGCAACGCCTTCGGCGGCCATGCCATGAAGACCGAGTAGGCAGGCTGAGGTACGGCGCGGCTGCCGCGATTAACGGCATCCGCGCCGCTCTGCCGTCATCTAACCGGTTGCGTACTTCATTCAGCTTCATAGACAAGGAAGAGTTCATGGCAACAACGGGCGTTACTGTCTCGCAGGCGCAGGCTGAGGCGAATAAAGGCAAGGAAAGCAATCCCGAGCCCTGCATCGTGGTCATCTTTGGTGCCTCAGGCGATCTGACCAAGCGCAAGCTGCTGCCTGCGTTGTACCACCTGGAGCAGCAGAAGCTGCTGCCAGAGCAGTTCGCCGTCGTCGGAGTTGCGCGGCGCGATCTTTCGGCCACCTTTGCGCCTGACATGAAAGACGGCATTGTGAAAGGTGGCGGCGTCGACGCGAATGAAGACACGCTGGGCAAGTTTGTCGACCGTATTCTCTACTTCAAGACTGAGTTCGACAACGACGAGGGCTTTGAGGGTCTGAAGAACTTTTTGGCCGAGCAGGACAGCAAGTTCGGTACAAAAGGAAATCGGCTGTTTTACCTGGCCGTCGCGCCGGAGTACTTTGCAGACATCACGCAGCGGCTGGGCAAGCATGGCATGACCAAGCCTGAGGCCGGCGCGGGTTGGGTCCGCTTCATCATTGAGAAGCCGTTCGGCACCGACCTGGAGAGCGCCAAGAAACTGAACGCAGACATCAATGCGGTGCTGCACGAAGACCAGATCTTCCGCATCGATCATTACCTGGGCAAGGAGACCGTGCAGAACATCCCGGTGTTCCGCTTCGGCAACAGCATTTTTGAGCCGCTGTGGAACCGGCACTACATCGACAGCGTGCAGATCACCGCGGCGGAGAGCATCGGCATTGAGGGGCGTGGGCCGTTCTATGAGGCTGCGGGTGCCTTGCGCGACGTCCTGCAGAACCACGTGATGGAAGTGTTGTCATTCGTTGCGATGGAGCCGCCAGACAGCTTCGAATCGCACGCGGTTCGCGTCGAGAAGCTCAAGGTGTGGAAGGCGATCGAGGCGATCCCGGTCACGGACACGGCGCGCGGGCAGTACGGCCCCGGCACGGTAGACGGCCAGCAGGTAAAAGGCTATCGCGAAGAGGACCGCGTGAGCCCCGAGTCGCAGACCGAAACATACGCAGCGATGAAGCTGCACATCGACAACTGGCGATGGGCGGGCGTGCCGTTCTACATTCGTGCGGCCAAGCGGCTGCAGACGCGGGTAACGGAGGTGGTCATCACCTTCAAGCAGCCGCCGCTGCACATGTTCAAGGCGTCTGCAGACGCGGACGAGAAACAGCTGGAGCCTAATGTGCTGACGCTGCGCATCCAGCCTGAGGACGGCATCTCGCTCAAGTTTGGAGCGAAGATTCCTGGGCCGACCACAAATCTGGCGCAGGTGAAGATGAACTTCTCCTATGCGGATGTCTTCGGCAAATCCTCTGCGAACGGCTACGAGCGGCTCCTGCTCGACGCCATGCTGGGTGACGGCACGCTCTTTGCCGAGGGCGCGGGCGTAGAGGCAACGTGGGCGCTGATGACACCGGTCCTGGAAGCGTGGAAGCAGCAGGGGAAGGACTTTCCCAACTATGCCGCCGGGTCATGGGGTCCGGCCGAGGGCGATGAGCTGCTGACGCGCGACGGGCGCAGCTGGCAGAACTAACGAGCAGCACGATGGGAGCGCCGGCACAGTGCCGGCGCTCTTTGTCTTTCTGTACTATGCAATCGCGGGCTGTCCTACGGCATCCCATGCACCTAACTTGACTTGCAGTAAGGAACGAACGATGGCTCGTAAGTGTGTAGCGGAGTACCTGGTGTACGACACGCCAGAACGTGTCGCAACGGCGGCGGCAGAACTGTTTACACGACGCGCGCAAGAAGCTGTGACGGAGCGCGGCATAGCGCGCATCGCGATTTCAGGCGGCACCACGCCCAAGCGGATGTTTGCGCTGCTGGCAGCAGAGCCGTTCCGCTCAGAGGTACCGTGGGACAAACTCTCCCTGTATTGGGTGGATGAGCGCTGCGTGCCGCCGACCGATGCCGACTCCAACTACCGCTCTGCAAACGAGGAGCTACTGAGCAAGGTACCGCTCGCAGGCGACTGTGTCTTCCGCATGGAAGGCGAGTTGGACCCGGAGGAAGGTGCCTCGAAGTACGAGGCAGCGTTGCGCAACAGCTTCAAGCTGGAGGGCGCGCAGGCACCCGCGTTCGACCTGATCCTGCTGGGCATGGGCGACGACGGCCATACCGCTTCGCTGTTTCCGCATAGCGACGGACTGAACGAGATGGGCCGCCTGGTGATTGCCAACCATGTGGACAACAAGAATGCGTGGCGCATTACGCTCACGTGGCCGGTTATCAACCAGGGCCGCGACGTAGTCTTTCTGATTGAGGGCGCGGCCAAGGCTGACCGCTTGCACGAGTTGCTGATGGGCGACTCCGCCCCGGAGCCCCTGCCTTCGCCACTCATCCGCCAAGACACCGGCACGGTGCACCTGCTCCTAGACGCAGAGGCAGGGCGACGCCTGCCCAAGCTGGAGATGCATGGCGATGCGGAAACTGGCGTGCTGGAGCTGACCCGATGATCCTGGCTGGTGACGTAGGCGGCACCAAGGTCGACCTTGCCCTGTATAACTTTCAGGGCGGCAAGCTGCAAGTGGTGCGGCAGGAGAAGTATCCTGCGTCCGCGTACCCGTCTTTGCAGGATGTGGTGCTGGCCTTTCTGGGCGAGAACGAAGTCGCTGAGAAGGTGGAGCACGAGGTGGTGGCGGCGTGCTTCGGCTGCCCCGGCCCGGTGAAAGACGGACACCTGAAGCTGACCAACCTGCCATGGGAGCTGGACGCGCGCGACCTGTCCAAGATTCTGAACATCGAGCACATCTTCCTCTTGAACGACTTGGAGGCCAATGGCTACGGTGTGGCCGAGCTGGGGCCGGATCAGGTGTTCGAACTGGAGCCGGGCGACAAGTCTGCACTGGGCCATCGCGCGCTGGTTTCACCGGGCACAGGGCTGGGTGAGGCGTTGCTCATTTGGAATGCCACTGCACGGCGGCACGTGCCGCTGCCCAGCGAGGGCGGCCACGTTGACTGGGCACCGCGCAACCCCCTCGAGATTGAGTTGCTGGAGTGGCTGCTGAAAAAGCTGGGTGGCCGCGTCTCGACTGAACGGGTCGTGAGTGGACTGGCCCTGAAGAATATCTACGAGTTTCTGCGCGCCGGCAAGGGCATGGAAGAGCCCGCGTGGCTCAAAGAACGCCTGGAAAGCGAAGATCCAAACTTTGTGATTGGGACCACGGGCGAGGACGGTTCCTGCGAGCTGACGGCGAAGGTGCTGGAGGTGTTCTCTGCCTCGCTGGGTGCAGAGTGCGGCAACATGGGTCTCAAGCTGCTCTCCTCCGGGGGCATTTACCTGGGTGGCGGCATTCCGCCTAAAATCCTGAAAACGCTGCAGGCGGGCCCATTCCGCGATGCTTTCTTCGACAAGGGACGGCTTTCGCCACTGCTGCACACCATGCCGCTCCGCGTCATTCTTGAGGATCGGTGCGCGCTGATTGGCGCAGCGGCGTACGCGGAGGCGCGTGCCGCGGAGATCTCAGGGCATAGCGAACGGGCGGCGAGCCAAGCGTGAGTTGCATGCGGTTAGAGGGCAGGGCAGTAACACGAACGCATCCGCAGTACACTACGGGCATGCGTTTCCGTTTTGCCGCCCTGCTGTCCCTCGCCTTTGCCGCTACGCTTTCCGCACAGCGGCTGCCCTCTGACGTTCACCCGCAGCACTACTCCCTGCACCTGATGCCGAACCTGACAGCGGCAACCTTTACCGGCGCGGAAACGATTGATGTGGTGCTGGACCATCCGTCCAACGCGATCACGCTGAACGCCACTGAGCTGAAGATCGGCAGCGTGACGGCGGCAGGGCAAACCGGGATCGTCACCTACGATGAGGAAAAGCAGCAGGCGACGTTCACCTTTCCGCAGGCGCTACCGGCGGGCAAGGCCACGTTGACCCTCGCGTACACCGGTATCCTCAACGACAAGCTGCGCGGCTTTTATCTCTCCAAGACAGCCAAGCGCAACTATGCCGTGACGCAGTTCGAGGCGACCGACGCACGGCGCGCGTTTCCGTCCTTTGACGAGCCTGCGCTGAAAGCGACCTTTGACCTGTCGCTGACGATCGACAAGGGCGATACTGTCATCGCCAACACAAATATGCTGAGCGACAAGCCCGAGGCGAACGGCACGCACACGCAGACCTTTGCCAGAACACAGCGCATGTCCACGTACCTGCTGGCCTTTCAGGTGGGCGATTGGGCGTGTACCAGTGGGCAGGCCGACGGCATTCCGATCCGTGTGTGCTCCACGCCCGACAAGCTCTCGCTAACGCCATTTGCGCTGGAGGCGGCGCAGCACTTCCTCCACTACTACGACAGCTACTTCGGCGTGAAGTACGCCATGCCCAAACTCGACCTGATCGGCATTCCAGACTTTGAAGCGGGTGCTATGGAGAACTGGGGCTGCATCACCTATCGTGAGACGGAACTGCTGGTGGACGCAAAGACGGCACCCTTCGACGCAAAGAAGCGGGTTGCGGTGGTGGTCGCGCATGAGATGGCGCACCAGTGGTTTGGTGACCTGGTGACCATGCAGTGGTGGAACAACCTTTGGCTGAACGAAGGCTTTGCCACCTGGATGGAGTCCAAGGCAGTGGACGAGTGGCAGCCCACATGGGGGCTGCGCGACGACGATGCACTGGATCTGAACGGCACGCTCAATCTGGACGCCGCGCCCCAGACGCGTGCCATTCGTTCCAAGGCCGACACACCGGACGAGATCAACGAGCAGTTCGACGGCATCTCGTACGGCAAGGCGGGTGCGGTCATCGGCATGGTGGAGCACTACGTGGGTGAGCATGACTTCCAAAAGGGCGTCCACGCCTACATGGAGGCGCACAAGTTCGGCAACGCCACGGCAGAAGACTTCTGGGGTGCGCAAACGCAGGCCAGCAAGAAGCCGGTCGACAAGATCATGGAGAGCTTTGTGGCGCAGGCGGGTGAACCGCTGTTGAGCACCACCTTTGCCAACGGTCAATACACCACCACGCAGAGTCGCTTCTTCCTGTCGCCACAAACTCAGGTACAGGCAGGCGCAGGGAGCCAGACCTGGACGCTGCCGGTGTGTGTACGTGGCGGTGCATGCCAGGTGATCAGTGGGGCAGGCGCAGTGAAGGCGCCAGCAGCGGGTGCCTTCCTCGATGCGGATGCCAAGGGCTACTATCGCACCAGCTACGACGATGCTTCGCTGAAGGCAATGCTGGCGAGTGCGTCGCGGCTGAATGCGCCGGAGCGCATCCTGCTGGTGGGTGACCGGTACGCGCTGCTGCGCTCGGGGCAGGGCACCGTGGGCTCGTACCTTGACCTGGTGGCCGCGCTCAAGGGCGACACCAAAACACAGGTGTTGACCCAGAGCCTGACGGGGTACCGCGCTATCCGCGACCGGGTAGCGACCGGCGACCAAACGCCGGAGTTGCAGGCATGGATTCTGCGGCAGTTTGGGCCGGTGTATGCTTCGCTGGGACCGGTAAAGCCGGGCGAGCCGCTGGAACTTGCAGAGCGGCGCGCAACGCTGTTCGGCTTG
>CALMRM010000140.1:9506-15421 GCA_937871605.1 uncultured Terriglobus sp.
TGCTCGGCGGTGCGGATGATCCTGCCGTGATGAGCCAAGCTAGGAGCATGGCGGCCAAGCGGCTGGCGGGCGACACCTCTGCCGAGCCCGGCCTGGCACGCGCCGCTGTGGCCGTGGCGGCCAACCACGGCGATGCCGCGCTGTACGACCAGTTGCAGCACGTCGCCGAAACCAGCAGCAATCCTGTCGAGCAGACGGAGGCGCTGTTTACCCTGGCTGCCTTCACCGACAAGGCGCTGGTGCAGCGCACGCTGGACTACAGCGTGAGCGGCAAGGTGCGCAACCAGGACAGCTGGATTCTGCAGTCGATCCTGCTGCAACAGCCTGAGACGCGGCAGGAGACGTGGGACTACATCAAGGCGAATTGGGCGGAGGTGAGCGGTGGGTTTACCACCTCCAGTGGCAACCGCGTCGTCAGTGCAACGGGAGCGTTCTGCACCGCGGCGGGCAGGGCGGACGTGCAGCAGTTCTTTGCCTCGCATCCGGTGGCGTCGTCGGAGCGGGCACTGCGGGACGCGCTGGACAGCATCGACACGTGCATCCAGTTCCGTGCGGCACAGCAGCCGGGCCTGCAGGCGTGGCTGGCATCCTCAGCGAAGTAGAACGGCAACACACAAAGCGCCCGGTCGCATGGTGGTCGGGCGCTTGCGTGTGTGTTGCACCGGTGCGTGCTACTGCAGGCGGAATCGCTCCAGCATGGCGCGTTGAAAGCGTGGCTTCCAGATGAGGTCATAGGCAAGCTCTTTGCCGGGGAACATGTGCAGCGCAGCGGCGCGGCTGTCTGCAATCATGTGCGAGGCCTCGTCCACGCTCAGCGAACCGTCCTGCGCGATGACCTGGAGCGTCATGTTCATCATTATCTGCAGGCGGCGCAACTGCTTTCGCTCCTCTGCGATGCGCGCCGTCTCTTGGGAATCAGCAGCAGCCGCCATCGAAGTGGTACCTGTGCTCTCCTGCAAGTCGGGCATGTTCTGGTCAGCCATTACGGATTAGACGCGAGCACATGCACCTGGATGCTGCCGTCGGCATGCAGCAGGTACTGTACGGCACCCATCTGATCGGTGCGCGCGGTGTAGGCACCCACGTCCTGCAGCCGCTCCAGCACCTGGAAGCGTGGGTGGCCGAAGTGGTTGCCGCGACCGCAGGAGATGACGGCATAGCGTGGATGCACCGCCTGAAGAAACGCCTCTGTCGAGGAGGTATTGCTGCCGTGGTGACCGACTTTGAGCAGGGTCACCGGCGTGAGATGCTCGCTGAGTTCTACCTGCTCGGAGGGGCGCTCGGCGTCGCCCTGTGCCAGCACGGAGGCGCTGCCAAAGGCGATGCGCAGCACCAGCGAGTCGTCGTTCACCGGCTCGCGGAGGGTGCGATAGTCGGGCAGTGGGTTGAGTACGTCAATGCTGGTGCTGTCCCAGGCCTGCCGCTCGCCGCCGCGCAGATGCCGCACCACGGTGCCCTGTTGCTGGGCCAGTTGAAGTAATGTCTGAAAGAGCGGCGTGTCGGCGTCCACGCTGACCCAGAGCTCACGCGGCCGAAAGTTGCGCAGGACGGCAGCCATGCCGCCGATGTGGTCGCTGTGCGCATGGGTGAGCACCAGCACGTCCAGCCGCCGCAGCCCACGTGACCACAGAAAGGGCGAGACCACCTCCTCACCCACGTCGAATGCGGGAGCGTCGGCTGCAGAGGCCGAGCCGGTGGGGCCACCCGCGTCGATGAGCATGGCATGGCCATCAGGCGAGGCGACCAGCAACGAATCGCCCTGGCCCACGTCGATGGCGGTAAACTCTAGGAGATTTGGGAAGAGGTCCGCACGGCGCGGCCAAAGGATGAAGCCTAGTGCGATTGGCAGCAGTGCTGCGCCCAGCCATCCCCATGCAGAGGAAGCAGAGCGCACCAGCACCATGCTGGCGGCCCACAGCAGCAGCACGGCCACGATGCTGGCGAGCAGCGGACCCGGGATGCGCACGTCCGCACCGCGCAGCGTGCTGATGGCACCCACAGCAAAGGTCACACTGTGCAGCAGCAGTGCCGTGAGAGCGGCAGGCAGGGCTGCCACCCAGGGGTGCAGCAGTGACGCCGCAAAGGTGACGATGGCTGAGGCCATCAAAAGGCCGATCAGCGGCAAGGCTAGCAGGTTGGCGGGTGCGGCGAACGGTGTGGTGCGATGGAAGTACAACGCCATGGGCAGCGCCAGCACCAGTTCCGCCACGAGCGTGACCGTGCACAGCTCAAGCGCCATCAGCAGTCCACGCACCAGCAGCGCAGGGGCCGCGATCACGCGCAGGTGCAACCAATGCTGCGCGCGTGAGGGGGTGCCCACCGCAGTCGTACGGACACCTGCTGGGCTGCCCGCGAGTTCCTCACCCAGCCAGCGCAGCGCCACGCGGAACTGCGCAAGCCGGGGTGGCAGGCGTGGGTCCAGCCGCAGCCGGCGGATGTCGCGTGCGGCGTGCAGGTAGGGCAACAGGGTGCGCTCCGTCAGCGGCACGGCCATGCCTGCAATGGCGACGACCGCAAGCACAGTCATCTGGAATCCGCTCTCCACCAAGGCATGCGGGTGCAGCACCAACATGGCCAGCGCAGCCGTGCCCAGCGCGTTCAGCGGATTGCGGCCACGGCCCAGCAGCGTGGTCAGCAGGTACACGGCAGACATGAGCAGCGCGCGCTGGACCGGAGCGCCAAACCCGGTAAGCAGGGCGTACAGCGTCGTGAGCAGGAGCGCCACGGCGGCAGCGGGCCAGCGCGGTACCCGCAGCTTCAGCAAGAGCGTATACAGGCCCGCCAGCAACAGCGTGACGTGCACCCCTGCCACCACGAAGAGGTGGAACGAGCCCGTGCGCTCAAACGCGGTCCTCAGGCCATGTGTCAGCGCGGTGCGGTCGCCCACCAGCATGGCGCTCAGCATGGCCGCGTCCGTGTCTGTGATGCGCAGTAAGCGTGGCGCATGGTGCAGGACAGGGTTGGAGACCAGGGCGTGCAGGCGCTGCACCGACCATTGCTGCGCTGCCGCAAAACGACACGAGAGCGATGGTGTGCCACCGCTCCGCACGGAGACGCTGCCAGCATTTGCCGTGCCCCCGCTATTGATGCCCTCCTGCGCCAGCGCATCGACGTACTGCCACACGCCAGGGTCCATGTAGTGTTGCGGCGGATGCAGGCGCGCCGTCACCTGGACCTCCGCACCACATGGCGGCGGTGCCACTGGCTGGTGGGGCGGTGAGTACAGGGTAAGGCGCGTGCTGCCCTGCATCGGCACCATGCGCGAGAGGTCTGGCGTGACGTCCTCAATGCTGCGCGTTTCTACGGTGACGGAGTAGCGTGCGGCAGCCAGCGGCTCTCGCGCGGCGTACGCTGTCTCTTCGTCCGGCGGCGGTTCGCCATTGTGCAGCGCCTCCGTGGGCGGCGATTGCGGCGGCAGCTTGCGCACTGCGGTCACACGGCCCTGCAGGGTGCGCTGCAGGCCGTCCGCGTAGCGTAGCAGTGAGGCGTCTACGCCCGTGGATTCCAGCGAAGCAGCCGTCCAGCCAAGCGCGGCCCAGCATGCAACGGTAGCGGCCCAGGCCAGCCGGGGTGCACGCCACGCCGCCACTGCCGCCGTGACCAGCAGCAGTGCTACAGCAGTAACCATGTGCTGCGGTGGTTGCCAGTGGGTCCGGTACAGGATGCCCGCGGCAAAGCTGAGTGCCAGCAGCAGCATGGGCGCATCCCGCACCTGCAAAGGGGCTACACGGGTGAAGGGGGCCGGGTGTGCCGCCGTCTCGCGTACCAGCAGGCTGCGTGCACCGCGCGCGCGGAGGCGCTGCTCAGACTTCATCCTCAATCCCTGAAGCAACCACGTAACGGGCAGGCTTACTTGCGGAAGACGGCCACGGTTTCTGTGTGAAAGGTTTGGGGGAAGAGGTCGAGCAGGTGCAGCAAAGTGAGTCGGTAGCCAGAGTCTACCAGCGTGCGTGCGTCGCGGGCGAACGTGTCGGCGTCGCACGACACGTAGACGATCTCAGCGGCAGCGGCCCGTGCCAACCGCGTTGCCGTGTCACGGCCCAGGCCTGCACGTGGTGGGTCCAGCACCACGAGGTCCGGTGGGTTTGCATGCGTCTGCTTCAGGAAGTCCGCGACTGCGCTGTGCACCGCGCGGTGTGATGGCCCGCTTTCCTGCAACGCATGCTGCAGGTCTGCAGCAGCGGGCTGACCCACTTCTACCGGCGTAAGCGTTCGAAACTGCTTGCTGAGTGGTACGGAGAACAACCCCGCGCCAGCGTACAAATCCCACGCACGTGCGCCGCCACGGCCCTCCACCACGAGGCGCTGCATGGTGTCTGTAAGAAAGCGGTTGACCTGGAAGAAGGCGCCGCGTGTGACGCGGTAGTCTGTCCCATTCACGGCGTACAGCAACGCGGAAGTGCCCCAGCGCGCTACCTCTACCCGGGCAGACTCGCGCACACGGCGGGACAGTGCAGCATCCGGTACGGCCTTTGCCAGCAGGCCCGCGCCGGTCAGTGCGGGCACCTCCGCGTGCAGCGTTGTCGCGAGGGTTCGCAGGGCAGCCGGTGCGTCGCGGTCGATGGTCTGTACCGTGCTGTCCAGCAGCACAGACAGTTGCAACCCGGTCTCGTCGCCGTTCGCGAAAAGTTCGAAGCTCTCTATACCGGCAGGCCAACGCGCCTCGCCTGCCTGCACCATCTGCTGCATGGCTCGCGCGGTACGCCACAGCAGCGGCGACAGGATAGGGCACTCCTCGATGGGTAAAAAGGCGTTGCTCCCACGCCGGCTGTAGCCGATGCTGCCGTTCTCCACCCGCATGCGCACACGGTTGCGATACTCCCAGGGCTCCGCCGCATGTGTCTGTGGTGCAGGCACGTTCTGCACGCCTGCGCGACTCAGCAGGCTGACAACGGCCTCCTGCTTGGCCGCAAGCTGCACCTCCGCCGGGACGTGCTGCAACTGGCAGCCGCCACACTGGCCGAAGTGACGGCAGCGGGGCATGGCCCGCCTAGGCTGCGCCTCAACGAGCGACAGCACCAGTGTTTCCGCACCGCCAGAGGGAAGCTTGCGTGAGGAGTCGGCAGTGCCGCCAGGGAAGGTCTGCACTACCGCAGGCCCATGTAGAAAATGCTCAGGCGCGGCAGCCCTGCGGCTTCCAGCAGGCGCTTGTGTACAAACTGCTCGGTCACTTGCCGCAGTTGCACGGCACTCATGTTGCCGCGAACCGCCGCCAGTTCTCTTGCGGCCTGTTCCCGCAAGCGCAGCAACTGCTCCTCCGGCGCGGACAGTGTGAGCGCGGCAAACAGGCGAGCCTCCAGCGCAGTCAAGGTTGTTTCCAGCATTTCCGTGTCGGGATCGCGAGTTGCCGCAACCTCGTCCCCCAACTGCGCCAGACGCATAGCCAGATGCTCCAGCACTGCTCCACTACCGCTGCCGCTGCCTGCAGCGGCGTGGAGCAGGCTGGCATTTTCCCGCAGGTACCCGGCGATGCGCTCGCCCTCGAAGCCACTGCTCTCCGGCGCGCTTGCCTTTCCCACGCCCACCCGCGCTTCCTGCATCTCCTCTGCTGCCAGCATGACGCTCTGTGCACACCAGGCCAGGCCATTGATCTTGCGTGCGCGGCCGCCAGCCTTTGCCCTCCGCGCCTCAAACTTGTCGAATGCGCTGTCAATGCCGCGCAGCACCGCCTCCAGCGGTACACCGGCGTCACGCCATGTCTCAATCAGCGCCCAGTCCAGCGTGGACAGCAGCAGCAGCGTGCCGCGCCGCGCCTGGAAGCGCGTTTCAATCTCGGTGAAGTAGTTGAAGTAGTTCTGCACGCGGACGCTGCGTCAGGCGTTCTGCAGGGGCGGCTGGTTCTGTGTGCGGCGGCGCTGGCGGCCCGCGGCACGTTCCGCGTTGCGTTCGAAGACAATGCAGACGCCGTCCAGCGT
>CALMRM010000141.1 GCA_937871605.1 uncultured Terriglobus sp.
GGGCCTCGCTCTCTGTCGCGAACACCTCTGTGCGCGCAGAACTGCACCTGAGCAACACGGCGATGGGGTGGCTGCTGTCTGCGTTCTCGCTTGCCTATGGACTGACGCAGTTGCCGCTCATCGGCTGGCTCGACCGGCTGGGCACGCGCACGGTGCTGGGTACCGGGCTGGCCGTGTGGTCAGGCGCACAGCTGCTGACAGCCCTGGTTCGTACCTTTCCCATCTTCATCCTGTTTCGCGTTTTGCTGGGTGTGGGCGAAGCACCGTTTTACCCGGCGGGCATCCGCGCCGTGCGCGAATGGTTTACCGCGGAGACACGTGGTCGAGCCACCGCCGGCATGAGCAGTTCGCAGACGTTTGGCCTGGCCGCCGCACCCCCGCTGCTCACGCTGTTAATGCTCCACGTTGGCTGGCGCGGCATGTTCGCCGTCCTGGGGCTTGCTGGCCTGGGGGTCTCACTGCTGTGGGTGTGGCTGCACCGGCCCCGTGGTACTACGGCGTTCCGTGACGAGGGCGAAGTCGCCGCGAGCAAGGGCACGGTGTATGCCACGTTGCTGCGCCAGCGGACCGTGTGGGGCATGATGCTGGGGTTTAGCGGTATCAACTACACGGCGTGGCTGTATACCTCGTGGCTGCCCGGCTATTTTCAATCGCAGCGCGGCCTGTCGCTGGCACGCAGCGGTTGGTTTGCCGCCATCCCCTTCCTGGCGGGCGCGGCAGGCATGCTGTGCAGTGGCTTCTGTGCAGATGCACTGGTGGCGCGCGGCCTGCGCCTCACCTCCATCCATCGCGCGCAGGTCGTGCTGGGCATGGTGCTGAGCGCGGCGGCGTCACTGTTTGCGGCACGCAGCACGTCAACCGGCGAGGCGCTGCTCAGCATCAGTGTTGCGTTTTTCTTCATCCAGTTCGGCGGGACCAGTGGCTGGGGTTATGTGCAGGCAGTCAGCGCGCCGCACCTCACCTCTGCTCTGGGCGCGCTGCAGAACTTCGCCAGCTTTCTGATCGCTTCTGCCGCGCCGGTGGTCACCGGAGCCATTGTGGACCGGACGCACTCCTTCACGCTCGCCTTTGCCACGTGCAGCGCAGTGACGCTGCTGGGCGCGCTCAGTTACGCTACGCTGGCCGCGCCGGACGGCATGCACGCGGAGCCTACCCTTGCTTGACACAGCACCACGGCCTACCTACGCTGGGTGGCATGGAAGTCCAGTTTTCCCCCGAGCAGGAAGCAGAGCTGGCGACCTTGGCAGAACGTGCAGGAACCGACACTGCCGGGTATGTCAAGAGCCTTGCCTTGGAGGCCGTTGACGAGGCTGCGCGCTTTCGCGGTGCGGTGCGCAAAGGGCTGGAACAGGCAGAGCGCGGGGAATTTTTGAAAGATGAGGAGGTCTTTGCCTGGCTTCAGCAGCAGAAACAGCGTGAGCAGGACCAGTGTTGAGCCGACTCCGATGGACACCTAGTGCTGCTGACGATTTACAAACAATTTTGCTCTACATGGAACAGCAACAAGGCATCGCAGCCGCGAACGTCGTGTGCCAAACCATTTACGAGACCGTGCAACAGCTTCGCCACTTTCCGGCCAGCGGCAGGCCAGGTCACGAGCCGGGGACACGTGAGCTTGTCGTTCCAGACTTGCCGATGTACATCGTTGTCTACAGGGTTGTGCCGCCCAACACAGTCGAACTGCTCAGCATCTGGCATGGTGCCCAGCACCGCAATCCCGTGCAGTAAGCGCACCAGCTTTGTCCGCACTTCCGCCCCATTTACCATAGTCAGCGGTGCATCAC
>CALMRM010000142.1:0-240 GCA_937871605.1 uncultured Terriglobus sp.
CCCGTGATGTCTCAACGATCCAATTTCTGGACCCTACGAACGACACCTTCCACCCAATCCCATACAGGGATATACGAAGACCGTGGATCAGTTTATGGGAATTGCGGGAAGCCAGGAAACAATTGAAGGCACACGGAAGAGCAACCGTGGATGAGAATGCGATATTTCAAACACATCGCTCCATTCAATCAGAAGTAAAGCTCGCCGCTGAGAAAACTCGTTCGGCACGCCGTGGGGCCG
>CALMRM010000142.1:250-2138 GCA_937871605.1 uncultured Terriglobus sp.
AAGCAAGCGGGAGCCAATAGCCCGCGACGTTGAGAGCCTAGCGCCCGCACGTCATGAGGTTGTGCAGCTTGCGTATCAAGAGATCCCGAACTTCAAGGTCAGAGAGCAATGAGCGCTCATCTTTGCCCAAAATCGCAAGCTGCTTTGGCTCTCAGCGACGCGGGTCGGATCGCGTTCGCCAGGTATGACACGTTCATCTGGTACACCAGAGCGGAGAGCGTTCTTGAGTCACTCGAACAGCTCTTAATACACCCGAAAACGCATCGGATGCCCTGCATGCTCATCGTAGGAAAGACCAACAATGGAAAGAGTGCGATTGCGCAAGAGTTTCTTGCATTGCATCCCCCTGTGATGGAGCCATTAGCTGATGCTGATGTGGTTCCAGTGCTGTATGTGCAGGCACCTCCCGTGCCAGATGAACGCCGTTTCAATGCTGTCTTGCTCGATAAGCTGAATGTGCCACACAAGACAAACGAGCGGGCCGACCGAATGATGCAACAACTGCTCGTCGTAATGCCGAACCTCTCGGTCAAAATGCTGATGATCGATGAAATACATCACATATTGGCAGGAAACCGAGAGCGACAAAGGACTTTTCTGCAGGTGCTGAAGTACATCAGCAATGAACTGAAGATCCCGATCGTAGCTCTTGGGACTGACGACGCACTGTTTGCGCTGCAAGCGGATGCCCAACTCGCAAATCGCTTCGTCCCGCACGCATTACCGGAGTGGAAGCACAACATGGAGTATCTTGGGCTGCTGAAAGCTTTTGAGAAGCTTCTGCCTCTTCGTCTACCGTCGAACCTCATAGAAACGCAACTCGCCATCCGTTTACTGACCATGTCAGAAGGCACCATTGGCGAACTCGCCAGGCTTCTCTCTGTCGCGACTGAAGAAGCCATCAAGAGTCAGAGTGAACGCATCTCGCTCGAACTCTTGGAAAAGCTCAACTGGGTACAGCCCTCGGAACGAAGGAACTACGCTGCACGTCAAATCTAGATTCTGTCTGCAAAGGTGCGTTTGGGAGAACGAATGCTTGCTTGTAGACCTAAGCCTCTGGAGGTGCTGAGTGAATTGTCCCGCTCCACGATGACACCAGTGCATGTACTGCAGGGCCATTCATTATCAGCATTCGCCGGCCGACTCTTTCCAGAGCTTGTAAGGAACGGGAACACACCCTGGGTGCTTCCGCTAGGTATATTCCACCGCAGATTCCGTCGAGCCGGTCTATCCTTCTGTCCGGAATGTCTGGCGACAAACCAGCTATATTTCAGGCGTCGCTGGAGGCTTTCGCTTGCCACTACCTGTCTTACCCATCTGCGTCCATTGCTCGATGCCTGTCCAGGTTGCAACGCTCCGTTGCAACCTCATCGCATCGAGGTAGGAAGTAAGAATCCGTATACAAGCTCACCCCTATACAATTGCAGCGTTTGCTCTACGGATTTGCGTATCTCACAGCTCGATGGCGACGCAGATCCTCGTCTTTGGCAGGCTGAACGCGATTCCAATCACCTGTTAATGCATCCTCTTTGCGATACAAAGCTAGCCGCGGAGCACTTCAGCATCCTCCGCCATGTTCTTGCCATGCTGACCAGTTCCAGAAGCCGCGTTGCTGCTTTTCGCTTTGTAGTGGCCGACCGGACGCATCTTCCGATTATCGAGTCTTGGAGAAAGAGCGATCTCAACCCTCTTGGTTTCGACGCGATGCAGATTGAACAGCGAAGGGCTTTTCTAACTGCGGCGTACTGGCTTACCGATGAATGGCCGAATCGTTTTCGCCAGATGGCGTTTGAAGGACGGCTCCGCAAGTCCGATCTCACCCGTGACTTTCCCTTGATGCCGCAACGATTTAGTGCTGCAATTATGGGTTCTGCCTAGCCCTGAAACG
>CALMRM010000142.1:2148-3561 GCA_937871605.1 uncultured Terriglobus sp.
GCTCGGGAACAAGTCTCTCGCAAGAGGCCCCGACGAGGCTTGAGGTGCCGATCGCCAGGCGGACAGCGTCAGGACGCCGTATACCTTCTCATGTATTCGTAAACTGTCGTGCGCGTTATTCCAAACTCACGAGCAAGCAAGGTCTTTCGTTCGCCGGCCTTGATTCGGCGCCTCAGATCATCGGCCTGCGCCGGGGACAGGCTACGAACCCGGCCGAGGTAGACCTTGCGCTGCTTCGCCAGCGCAATACCTTCCCGTTGACGCTCGCGGATTAGGTCGCGCTCAAACTGTGCAACGGCACCAATGACGCTTAGAAGCAGGTGCGCGATAGGAGAGTCTTCCCCAGTGAAGGTTAGGTTCTCTTTCACGAAGCGGACGTGGACTCCGCGCTTAACCAGATCGAGGACCAGCTTTCTTAGGTCGTCGAGGTTGCGAGCCAGCCGGTCCATAGCGTGACATACGATCGTATCGCCCTCGCGCACGAAACCCAGCATGGCGGTGAGCTGCGGCCGGTTCGTGTCTTTGCCGGAAGCCTTATCGGTGAACAGCTTGTCCGTTTCAACGCCGTCAAGCTGACGGAGATCGGCCTGGTCGAGCGCGCTCACGCGCTTGTATCCGACTACCATCCCCTTCCGAGCAGCCGCGGGCCGCTTTTGTGTTCGAATAGGCTCTTTAGCTTTCGCCATCAGATGTAAGATTAGCTCAAAAGCAATCCTAAACGCACAAGGAAGTGTAAGCATAGTACGTGTGCGGTTGGGGTATACCGCATCGGGACACGTTAGGACAAGAGTTCGACATGAAGAGACTGTTCAGTGAGCGGATGAGCCAGCCTAAACCGCGCGTTCTGGAAACCCTAGATACAAACGTGCGTGTAGCGTTTCTACAGATGATCCAGACGCGAATAGCAAACAACGCTTTCGGCCTGGCCTTTCCAGATCAATGCCCCGATAACCGCGGCAACTCTGGAACTGACGAACGTGCACTACAGGCCAACATGGCTGGCTTTCATGTTGTGTGGCCACCCACTGCCATACACATGGATCATGATGAACTGACTGATGCTCAGATTTTTGATCTCTTGGAGTATTCCTTTGAGCATGTCGCTAAACCGGTGCCACGGGATTTCCATTCTTATTTCTCGCACTATCACTTTGACTACGACCAGCCCGGTGGGCGTCAGGATCTCCTGGTAGAGGTCAATCGGCTCTTCGAACATAACGGCCTGGCGTATGAATTACGTGACGGACAGGTTGAGCGCATGGCTCCCACTGTTCTTCAGCAGGTGCTTACACATCAGGCTTTCTCTACCGGTGATGCGACGCTCGATCAGCTTCTAACGACTGCCCGCGACAAGTTCCTCAATCGTGACCTCGCGACTAGACGGGAGGCACTCGAAAAGCTTTGGGATGCGTG
>CALMRM010000143.1 GCA_937871605.1 uncultured Terriglobus sp.
CGTGACTACGTGTTTGTGGGGATGGGCACCGGCGTGGGTGCGGGCATTGTGCTGAACGGCACGCTGCTGCGCGGCAGGCACGGCACCGCGGGTGAGGTCGGCTACCTGCAGCCCGCCGGCATGGCGCGGCAGCTCGTGCGCATGGCCGAGACGGGTGCGCTGGAGCGGCAGATTGGCGGCCTGGGCATCGAGGCACGGTGGCGAGAGGCGCTGCAGGGCGCGGGCCTCCGTAACAGCAGCGCGCTGACGACACTGCGCGCGCCACAGGTGTTTGACCGTGCAGCGGCGGGTGACCCGCTGGCGACGGACATTCTGCGCTGGACGGCAGATCTGCTGGCCGATGCCTTGCTGACCCTGACGCTGGTGCTGGATCCGGCGCTGGTGGTGCTGGGCGGTGGCGTGGGCGCGCACCCTGCCCTGTGTGCCTCTGTCCGTGCCGTGCTGGCGACGCACAGCCTCCCGGTGCCCGCGGTGGTGCCGTCGGCGCTGGGTACGGAGGCGCAGTTGCACGGCGCCGTCGCCGTGTCGCTGGCCGCATTGGCCTCGGTGCAGCCAGCGCCGTTGCTTCATCGCTGTTGACTCCACACGTTGTTGCCCATGCACGGCGCACCCAGTGCGCGAACACACCGCACGCACACCCCAGGAGAGTTTCCATGACCCGTCTTCACCCCGGTACCGTTCGCCGCAGCATCGCACTCGCGGCCGTACTGCTCGCCACCGCACCCGTAGCCCTTGGCCAGTCGCAGTCTATCAATGGCACCATTCGCGGCCAGATTACGGACGGCACGGGCGCGCCAGTCCCCAACACTGCCATCGTCGTCAAGAATCTGGATACTGGTTACGTTCGTGAACTAACAGCAGACAGCGATGGCCGCTACATCGCGCCCAACCTGCCCATCGGCACGTACTCCGTGCAGGCTACGGCGTCGTCGTTTGCTCCGTTGACGCAGACGGGCATACACGTGGGCGCGGGCACGGATAGCACACTGGACGAAGTGTTGAAAGCAGGCGACGTGGCAACCGAGGTGACGGTCACCAGCGAAGCACCCATCATTGAGGCCGCGCGTAGCGACCTGAGCCGCACCATCACCTCGGCAGAGACGCAAAACCTGCCGCTCACCTCGCGCAACCCGTACAACTTCATCCTCTTTCAGCCCGGTGTGTCGGGCCATCCCAATGCGGAAAACGGTATCCCACGCACCGTGAACACCAACGGCCTGGTGGACCGCATCAACTACCAGTTGGACGGCATGGTGGATACCGAGACGGACCGCTACGGCCTGCGCCTGTTCGCCATAAGCGACAGCTATGCGGAGACGGTGCAGACCATCGCCAATGCTCCCAGCGCCGAATTCGGCAACACGGCGGGCATCATCTACAACGTCATCACGCCCTCAGGCAGCAATGCCCTGCACGGCGCGGCGCAGTACATCTGGCGGCCCAAGGCAGCGTCGTCGTGCCCCATCCTGCAAAACTGCACGCCCGGCGCGGCAGGGTACAAGCCCAAGCCGGACCTGCATGTGGACGACTTCACCGGCCGCATCGGCGGACCGCTGGTGAAGAACCGCGTGTTCCTCTTTGGAGCGTATGAGCACCTGAAGCGTGCCAATCCGCAGGCCGTGACCGTCACGGCGGCCAACCAGGCTCAACTCATCAATCTGGGTGTGCCGGCCAGCGACTTCAACACCGCGCCGCAGGTGCAGCGCGCGCAGTGGGTGGACGCGCGCGTGGACGTGAACATCAACGCAAAGAACACCGCGTTTGTGCGCTACAACTACTTCCGCAACTACTACCCGTTCAACACCAACGCGGGCGGCCTGTACCTGCAGTCCGCCGAGTCTGACTTCCAGGACCGCGCGCACATCATCGGCGCACAGCTGATTACCACCTTTAAGCCGACGCTGCTGAACGAGTTCCGCGGATCCTGGCCGTACCGTAACGAGCAGCACTTTGCCGGCGCCACCACGGGCGCGGGTGCCATGATCACCATCAGCGGCGTGGTCAGCGGCTTTGGCGGCAGCAATGGTG
>CALMRM010000144.1 GCA_937871605.1 uncultured Terriglobus sp.
CTCCGCCGCCAAGGCAGCTGCCGCACAGCAGTCCGTTGTTGCCATCCGCGAGAAGTTGAAGGAGCCGCTCAACGCCGTACTAGCCACACAGGAGACGGCGCGCGGCCTTGTGGTGACATTGGGCGACGTGCTCTTTGACACCGGCAAGAGCCAGCTCAAGCAGAACGCTCAGATATCGCTGGCCAAAGTATCCGTCATCCTGCAGCAATACCCTGACCTCAAGCTGCAGATCGAGGGCTACACCGACGCCGTCGGCAGCGACGAGTACAACCTGAAGCTGAGCCAGAGCCGCGCCGACGCGACTAAGGCCTTCCTGGTCAGCAACAACGTGGATCCCAACAACATCACCGCAACCGGCTACGGCAAGTCACACCCCGTGGCGGACAACACCACGGCGCAGGGCAAGGCGCAGAACCGCCGCGTGGAAATGGTCGTCTCCGGCCCTTCCATCGGTGTCCAGACGCAAGCCCCAACCGACAGCGCGCAGTAAACCCCCGCATCAGCGAGAGGAGAAAGGCTGCCAAATGGCAGGCTTTCTTCTCTCGCTAACCTTCTACCCTCATTTACTTTCGTGCTGTCATCCTGAGCGCAGCGAAGGATCCCTACAAAGGCCAACCCAGCACAAGTCTCTCTCGACCTTTTCGCAACGAAAGCTCGTAGCAACTCTGCCAGAGGAAAGTGCGCGGGGATCCTTCGCTGCGCCCTTCGCCCTGCTCAGGGCAAGCTTCAGGATGACGAGACAGGTGGAGGACGAGGTTTTGCGCATCACACCTCCCTGAGGGCACATGGGCATCAGCATTCGCAACAAGGTCGCGTTCATCACGGGCGCAAGCGCCGGTATTGGCAAGGCAACAGCGTTCGCCCTCGCAGCGGAAGGTGCACGCCTCTTGCTGTGCGCGCGCTCGACGGACGCGCTCACCGCCATGCGCGACGACCTGATCGCCGCCGGCGCTGCAGATGTCTTCCCTTTCGCGCTGGACGTGAGCAAACGCACGGAGGTGCAGGCGGCCCTGCAGCAGATTCCCGTCGAGTGGCAAGACATCACGATCCTGGTGAACAACGCGGGCCTGGCGCGCGGCTTGGAAAAGTTGTATCTCGACAACCCGGACCACTGGGACGAAATGATCGACACCAACGTGAAGGGCCTGCTGTATGTGACGCGCGCGGTGCTGCCCGGCATGGTGGAGCGCGGTGCGGGCCACCTTGTCAATCTTGGCTCCACGGCGGGGCATATGGCCTATGGCGGCGGCTCCATGTACTGCGCCACAAAAGCAGCGGAGAAGATGCTGAGCGAAGGCATGCGCATCGATCTGCTGGGTACACCGGTTCGCGTGACCAGTATCGATCCGGGCATGGTGGAGACGCGGTTTAGTGAAGTCCGCTTCGGCGGCGACAAGGAGCGTGCCGCCAAGGTCTATGCCAACACCACGCCGCTTACTCCAGACGACGTGGCGGACGCCATCAGGTGGGCAGTCACCCGCCCGGCACACGTCAACGTGTCGAACGTGCTGCTCACCTCGATCACCCAGGCAAACTCGCTTTCGATTCACCGCACAGCCTAGGCGACATCTTCAGTCCGGGCGGCCTCCGTGCGTCTTCGACCGCAGGGGTCGTCATATCCTTGTAGGATGAGTCGTTTTCAAGGCCGCAGAGGCTGGCCTGCCGCGGGCCTACACCGCACCGTTTCACTGCTTGCATGCACCGCTGTGGTGCTCGTCGCTGCCGATGCGCCCGCACAGGGTGCCAATGCGTCGCTGTCTGGCATTGTGCGCGACAGCAGCGGCAGCCTTGTCTCTCACGCCAGGGTCACCATTGTGGAAGCGAGCCGGTCTGCCGAACGCGACACAGAGACCAACGACGCGGGCCTGTACGCTGTGCCGCAGCTGCCTGCGGGTCAGTACCGCATCACCGTGCAGGCGCCTGGCTTTGCAGCCACGGAGCAAACCGTGGTGCTTACGGTGGGCCAGCGTGCCAGTATCGACCTGCAACTGCAGGTACAGGCAGCGAAAGCAGACGTGACGGTGCAGACCAGCGAGGTCACCATCGAGCGTGAGGATGCCTCGCTCTCCGCCGTCACCGGGCCGCGCGCTATCGAGCAGCTGCCGTTGAACGGCCGTGACACCACGCAACTGGCGCTGCTGTCACCGGGCGTTGTTCCCTCCCGCCGCGTCAACCCAGACTCACAGGGGCTTGGCCGCCAGATCAGCATCGAGGGTCGCAGGCCCAACCAGGTCGAGTTCCTGCTGGATGGCACCGACGTCAACGACGCCTACAACAACACACCCGGCGGTGCCAGCGGCGTGATTCCAGGCGTGGACAGCATCGCGCAGTTTCGCGTGCTCACCAATGGCTATGGGGCGGAGTTCGGCCGCACCGGCGGCGGCATCATCGACGAGATCACGCGTAGCGGCACCAACCAACTGCACGGCAGCCTCTTCGAGTTTGCCCGCAACTCTGCCATGGATGCGAAGAACTACTTCGATCCGAAGACGCTGCCCATTCCGGCCTTTCAGCGCAACCAGTTTGGCGGCTCCTTGGGCGGCGGCATGGGCAAGCAGACGTTCTACTTTGGCAACTACGAGGGCTTGCGGCAAACGCTGGGCACCACCACGCAGGCACTGGTGCCGAATGCTACGGCGCGTGCCACGGGCGTGGCAGCCGTCAGGCCGTTCCTCGCGATTATTCCCGTGCCGAACAGCACCGTGTACACAGACGGCACCGGCATCTACCAAGCCACCAGCACGGGCAACACCGACGAGGACTTCTTCGTGGTGCGGGTCGACCACCAGCAGTCCGACCGCACGTCGTACTTTGCGCGCTACCAGTTTGACAACGCAAATGCCTACACGCCGGATTCCCTGCAGCTTTCGCAGAGTCACAACGGCTCTCGCGCGCAATACGCCACCGTGCAGATGACGCACAGCTTCAGCCAGCGCCTGGTGAACGAAGCACGCGCCAGCTACAACCGCTCGTATTACACGCTGCAGTACCAGATCATCCCCAACCTGGACCCGTCGCTGTCGTTCGTACCCGGCAATCCCTTTGGCTCCATCAGCATCACGGGCTTGGCCATGATCGGTCCCATGCGCTTCGGGCCGAACTTGAATGTGCTGAACCTCTTTGAGGGCAGCGACGACCTGACGCTGGTGCTGGGCAGGCACACGCTGGCCTTTGGTGTGGATGAGAAGCAGATCCTGTTTCCGCAGGAAGCGGCGCAGTCGCAGAACGGCTTTTACCAGTTCACTTCGGTCGCCAACTTCCTGGCCGCCAAGCCCTCTGCCGTGGAGATCGCCCTGCCCGGCTCCAACCCTATGCGGCACTGGCGGCAGCACATGGACGCGGCCTACGTGACCGACAGCTACCGCGTGACTGATGCCCTAAACATCACCGCGGGCCTGCGCTACGAGCGTGCCAGCGTGCCCACAGAGCAGAACGGCCTGCAGGCTACCGTGCGCAATGTACTCACCGACACTGCCGATACCGTCGGTCCGCTGTACACCAATCCGGCAAACTTGAACCTCGCGCCGCGCGTGGGTTTTGCCTACTCGCCGGGCGCCAAGTCCACCAGCGTGCGCGGTGCCTTTGGCGTCTACTTCGACCCGCTGTGGACCGACTTTTACCTGAACGCGGGCAGCCGCCAGCCGCCCTTTTACACGGTGGGCAGCGTTAACAACCCGACGTTTCCGCGCGTCAACATCACCGCCGCAAACTTTGTGCTGGGCCGCATTGACGTGGTGCAGTACCACCCCGCCAGCCCGTACGTGATGCAGTGGAACACGAGCGTGCAGCAGCAGGTGGCGCGCGGCGCAGTGCTGACGCTGGCCTACTCCAGCAACCGTGGCGTGCACGATCAGCGCATCGTGGATGAGAACCAGGCCCTTCCGCAGATCGTGAATGGCCGCAAGTTTTTCCCGGCAAACTCCGTGGTGCGCAACACCGCGTTCACCAGCATCCGCTACAAGGAGACCAATGGGCTCTCCAGCTACAACGCTCTACGTGCCACGCTGGACTATCGTCTGAGCCGGTGGGTGCAGCTGCGGTCCAACTACACGTGGAGCAAGGCGCTGGACACCAGTTCGCTGGTGACGGCACAGGGTACGGAGAACGACCTGCCGCAGGACCCGGACAGCCTGCGCGCTGAGAAAGGTCTGTCCAACTACGACCTGCGCAACTACAGCAGCACCTCTGTCACTACAGAACTGCCGCGTGTCGCCGGGCCCAAGTGGCTTACCGCAGGCTGGCAGGCGAACGGTGTGGTCGAGCTTGCCAGCGGCGCCCCGTTCTCGACGCTGCTGAGCTATGACAACGCGCGTGCGCGCATCGGCACAGGTCCTTCCCAGGAGCGGCCCGACCTTGTGCCGGGTCGCAGCGCAAACCCCATCAAGGGCGGACCGTTGCAGTACTTTGACCCGACCGCGTTTTCGCTGCCCACGGCAGGCTACTTTGGCGACCTGCCTCGTAACACGCTGATCGGACCCGGCCTCATCTCGATCGATGGCGCTCTCAATAAAAGCTTCTACTTCGGCGAGCGGAGCCACCTGCAGCTGCGGGGCGAGGTCTTCAACATCCCCAATCGCGCGAACTTCGCCATTCCCAGCCAGCGCAACGTCTTTACCACCACGGGCCGTGTGGCCAGCGCGGGCTTGATCACCAACACGCTGACCAGTTCTCGGCAGATTCAGCTGGGTGCACGCTTCGATTTTTGAGCGGGTGCATCACATCACGCATGGCAACAAAGGCAGTGACCAAGCAGCCGGCAAAGAAGATCGTCACCAAGAAGGCAGCAAAACAGGTTCTCCGGAAGGCTGTACCCGCGCGCGTTGCGGCCGCGACGGCAGAACCGCTAACGCACCGGCTGGACGCCCTGCTACACACCATGCGCTGCATCGCGCAGCACGAGGATCAGCTGTGTACCCTGCTGCACGATGCTCGCAAGACGGGTCGCATGAGCGCTGCCCTGCGACGTGACCTGAACGCCATCTTGACGGAGCTGCCGGCAGAGGAATACACCGACGATCTGCACGCGGTACTGGAACTGGCTTTATCCGTGTGACGAATATGCACATTTCAGCGACAAAAGCGTGCAAGTAAGCGCCGTTTCGCTGCTCAGCAGCATGCAAAAGCGCGCGTAAATCACACTTCAAACATTCGCGCGCGCTGATGAAGGCGGGGAATCTGGTGAACAGGATCAGGACCGCCCCACAGCAGCGCCAGCGCACCCAGCAGCAGGTAGGGCGTGACGACGCGCAGCGTCTCGCTCTGGAGATACGTGGCGTAGGTACCTACGGCTTGCATGGCGGCCTTTCTCCCGCGGTTGGCTCCATGCCCGAGAAGATGAAGCGTGTGCCCACCAGCACACCCAGAATGGCGCCCACCGGGTTGAACGCCTGCGCCAGGTTCAGGCGCGACTCCGACGTGGCTGTGGGCTCAAGCTGCGCCATGGATGGATTTGCCGCGGTCTCTAGAAATGCCAGCCAGCTAGCCATCACGAACAGTGCCACCAGAAAGTAGCTGTACTGCCCTGCCCGCGCCGCCGGCCAGAACAGGAAGCGGCCTGTGCTGAACAGCAGCAGACCGGTGACAAAGCCGGCCTTGTACCCCCTGCGCCGCATCAGCATGCCCGCGGGCAGCGCCGGCAGGAAGTAGCCCAGGTAAAACTCCGACTGCATCAGCCCGGCCTTGAAGCGGCTGATGGCGAATGACTTCATGAACTGCCGGATGAGCACATCGTTCAGATTGTTCGGTATGCCCCACAGAAAGAACAGGCCGGTGATAAGCAGGAAGACGCGCAGCACACCGGGCGGCAGCAGTGGCGCGGAGGTGTCGCGGGTGGTCGCGAAGGGCGTGGCGGAACGAGCATCGGCTGAAATCTCCGTGCGTAACGCTACATGCTGGCGTGCGCGCTCGTAAACCGGCGCGACCAGTTGCTTGCAGAGCTTGAACATCAGACTTGCCTGTCCAATCCCTGACGGTGCAGCCCACCATTTGTCATCCTGCAGCGAAGCGGTTGGATCTGCTTGTATGCCGGTGCGCTCGCGACGGCTGCCTGTGGCACTTGAGCCAGACTGTTCGTGCCGCGCGAACCTACGCGCCCGCTTGCCGGCCGGAGACGGTGGTGTGCCAGGCTAACCTGCAGATCCCTCCGCTGCGCTGCGGGATGACAAGGTAGCAGCAGAAAGTGGGTCTACGCTTCCGTCTGCCGCGCCTGCACGGTCACCGACCCGGTCACACCCGCGCTGCGTGGCTCAGCCAGAACGTCGTCCAGCACGTAGACACGCCGCAGCGGAGCGAGTTCGCCCTGCAGCCAGCCAACTCCTCTGGCGCGTAGTGCCACAGGTGGTGCTGTGCGTCGATACGGAGAATTTCGGCTGGCTCGCTCACGTGGGACATGCCCATTACCCCAGCCGCTCAGGATGACGGAGTCAGTAGGGTGCCGCTCGAACGGTAGAAATGCCTATCGCACCGCCTGCACCAGCTTCGTCAGCGGCTCGATGAAGGTGAAGCGCACAATGCCGCTGGGCTGCTTTGCCTCAATCAGCAGCGTGTCTGCATTTGCGCTCCACCCCGGTGTCGCCTTTTTGCCTGCTTGCAGCAGGTCAAGCCCTTGTAAGGCAAGCTGGCACAAGGGAGCGAGCTGCGTTGTGCGCGCTTCCATCGGCTGTAGACGCGGACGTTCCCGTATGGTCGCCTGCATCGCTGGCACAGTAGCTGCGGTGCGGCTGAAGAAGGCTCGCAAACGAGCGTATGCGTCGTGCGCGTCGAATGCGGTTGGCGTTGCCAGCACCGTATCCATCAGCACGGCAACTTCGTGTTTTACCGGCGGGTCCGGCACAACGGCGTCCACAAAGCCGGTGAGCGGCGTCAGTTGCGAGGTGTGCTGCTGCTGGTAGCGCTCGCCAAAACTCACCGGCTCAAACGCCCGCGCAAACGTGCGCAGCGTGTCGATCTCTGTGCTTTCTGCAAGCGAGCGCAGACCGGCGTCCTCACTGCTCAGGTGCCTGAGCCCGAGCGACTCCAACTCAAGCGACACAGGCTGCAGGCGGCGATACATGTCATCCACATCGCGCACATCCTGCGCGGACCAGAAGCGCTCCGCAATGGCAGCAGTGCGCGGCCAGATGCGTGAATCGATAGTGCGAGCATCCAGGTGCTCGGCCCACATGCACACCTCGCCGCCGAGTATGAGCTTTTGCTGGTCTGGCGAGAGCTTCGTGTCCGCGGGCACCGGATCGGCCAGGTAGTGCACGCCTGCAGGCTTCATGCCGTCCAGGTAGTACGGTGCGGATAGCACACCCTGGTAGCCCTGCTGCGCGCCTTTGGCTAGCGATGCCTCGCCGCGCCACGACTGCACCACCACGTCCTTGGGCAGCGCGGGGTTGAAGATTTCATCCCAGCCCACCATGCGGCGGTGCAGCTTGGTCAGGATGGCGAGCACCCGGGTGTTGAAGTACGCCTGCAGCGACTCGTTGTCCTTCAGGTTGTGCGCCTGCATAAAGGCGATGATGCGTGGGTTCTTCTTCCAGTCCGGCGCGGGCGTCTCGTCACCGCCGATGTGGAGGTACGCATCGGGAAAGATGCCGCTCATCTCCGTCAAAAAGCGTGTGATGAACTGGTACGTCACCTCACGTGTGGGGTCAAGGGCGATGTCTGACACGCCAAACTCACGGCGGATGCCCGCGGGCTGTGTGCCGCTGTTCAGCTCCGGGTAGGCCACTAGCCATGCGGCGGAGTGGCCGGGCATCTCAAATTCCGGCACCACGCGAATGCCACGTTCGCGCGCATAGCGCACCAGCTCGCGCGCGTCGTCCTGCGTGTAGAACAAGCCGTCCGACCCAAGCTGCGTCAGCTTCGGGTACAGTTTGCTCTCGACGCGAAAACCTTGGTCTTCCGTCAGGTGCCAATGGAAGACGTTGAGCTTCACTGCCGCCATCGCGTCCAGGTTGCGCTTCAGCACGTCCATGGGCTCGAAGTGCCGGCCGCAATCGATCATGAGGCCGCGCCAGCGAAAGCGCGGGCTATCGTCGATGCTTACCAGCGGCAGCACATACCCCTGAGGCGTGGCCTGCAGCAGCTGCAGTAGCGTTTCCAGGCCGTGAATGGCACCTACCGTGGTGGGTGCCGTCAGCGTTGCACCCGTTGGTGTCACGACGAGCTGGTAGTTTTCATCCTCGTCGATACCCTGCACCGGCTGCCCATCCGACGCAACACGGACCGTGATGCTGCCGCTCGCAGCATCTCCGATGGCGCGGGGCATGAGCACTCCCGTTGTGTCTTCCAAGCGCTTCAGCGTGCGCAGCACGGCCGCCTGCAACCGCGGCGATCGTGCACCCGTGAGGGCCACTGTCAGCCCACTGCCAACCGTGTAGGAGCCTGCCGCGGATGGCTGCACCACGCGCGGCTTTGGTAGGAGAGCAAGGGACATAGGCTGCTGTGCCGCGACAGTGTGCAAGGACATGCCCGCAAACACTGCGGCGGCGGCTGCCAGGGATCGCTTGATCATCATGCTGAACCACTCCTACGGGGACTTAACAGGAGTGTAAAACGCTGGAGTGTAAACCCCACAAAGAGAAAGGCGCGGCCTGTACGCCGCGCCTCCACCAATGCGAAGTGCCTGACGCTACGCCGCACCCTTGGTTGGATACTTCGCGAAGATCTTGTCGACGGACTGCTGCAGCTTCTTGCTGTTCTTGTCTTCCTTGCTGGACAGGGTTTCGCTGGCCATGCCACGGAATAACAGCTGGTGCTTTGCACCGTCGTACACGTCCACCACCAGCGTGCCGACTGGGATGTTGATCACGCGCGTATCGGAGATGCCGTCGCCGCCGAAGCCTCCCCCAAAGCCACCGCCACCAAAGCGGCCAAATCCACGACCACCCCAGCCATAGCCACCACCACCCAGCCCATCGTAAAAGGTGTTGTACTCCTGCTGATTGCCCCTTGTGCCGATAGCTGTGATGCTGAGGTCACCACCCTGCGAGACCTGCTGCAAGCCACGTGCTGTTAGGTCGCGCGTCAGGTCGTCACGTAGGCGCTGTTCGACGAGTTGATCCGACGCCTGCAGCTTATAGATGCTGAAGGTGCGGTACTGCTGAAAATTTGCTGTGTGGTCAAAATCCGTTGATACCTTCTGAGCGCTTGCGCCTGCAAGGAGCAAGAGCGAGAGTGCTGCTGGAAGGATCGTTTTCTTAACGACTGAAGATACTGTGCGCATGTCTGACATATGTCCTCTTTCTCGTGTGACGATTGCGGATTTAACCGTTGGAACCGCGAGTCAAAGGGCAGGCGGACGGCAAACGCTCAACACGAGCTACATATCATCAGACGCGGCGCTGTATAGGCACGCTGAGCAAAGTCGGATAATAGCGCACGGCCAGTCGAGGGATGACGGCCCGCGGGTGAAGGGATTGGTGGCCCGGGCAGGAGTCCAACCTGCGACCTTCGCGTTAGGAGTGCGCCGCTCTATGCATCTGAGCTACCGGGCCAACTACCGCTAGTGTACCGCCTGCTTTGGTAAACTTGGGTTGAGGTTTCCATGCCTGAAATCGTCCGCCGCAAAGCCGTAACCGTACGCGTTGGTGGCGTGCGTGTCGGGTCTGACGCGCCCATCGTCGTGCAGTCGATGACCAACACCGACACCGCCGACATCGAAAGCTCCGTTCAGCAGATTGCCGCATTGGCTCGTGCCGGCTCGGAGATCGTGCGCGTTACCGTGAACAACGATGCCGCCGCTCAGGCGCTGCCCTACATTGTGGACGGCATCCGGGCGAAAGGCTGGAACACGCCCATCATCGGCGATTTCCACTACAACGGGCACATCCTGCTGGCCAAGTATCCGGCCTGCGCGGAGGCACTGGCGAAGTACCGCATCAATCCCGGCAACTGCTCGATTGGCCGCAAGGACGATGAGAACTTCCGCACCATGGTGGAGGTTGCCGTCAAGCACCAGAAGCCTGTGCGCATCGGCGTGAACTGGGGCTCGCTCGACCAGGCCCTGCTGACGAAGATGATGGACGAAAACAGCCGTCTTGCAACTCCGCTGCCCGCGCGCGACGTGATGCTGGAGACGATGGTTCGATCGGCGCTGGACAACGCTGCCGCCGCCGAGCGCTACGGCCTGCGCCGCGACCAGATCATCCTGTCCGCGAAGGTCTCCGGCGTGCGCGACCTGGTGGACGTCTACACCGACTTGGCCCGCCGCTGCGACTACGCTCTGCACCTGGGTCTGACCGAAGCGGGCATGGGCATGAAAGGCACGGTCGCTTCCACAGCAGGACTTGCACCTCTCCTGCTGGCGGGCATCGGCGACACCATCCGCGTTTCGCTAACGCCCACGCCCGGCGGTGACCGCGCCGAAGAAGTGCGCTGTGCACAACAGATCTTGCAGGCACTCTCCATCCGCAGCTTTGCACCGCAAGTGACCAGCTGCCCCGGCTGCGGCCGCACCACCTCCACCTACTTTCAAATGCTGGCGGAGCAGGTGCAGGGCTACATCACCGAGCAGATGCCCGAGTGGAAGCAGAACTACCCTGGCGTGGAAGAGATGAAGCTCGCGGTGATGGGCTGCATCGTGAACGGCCCGGGCGAAAGCAAGCATGCCAACATCGGCATTAGCCTACCCGGCACATTTGAAGACCCAAAGGCACCCGTCTACATCGATGGCAAGCTGGCCATGACGCTGAAGGGCGATGGCATCGTAGACGAGTTCAAAGCTATTCTGGACGGCTATGTGAAGAGCCACTACGGGAAAGCCCTGGTGGAGGAGCTGGCGGGCGTGTAACGACGGGCGAGCGGGTGGAAGGTGCAGCTAGCTAGCCTGTCCACACTCAACCGTTACGCACGCCGACCGGGCAACGATCTCTGACGTGCTCTTACGCGGGGTAGAGTGCCTCTCCTTGAGTCGCCTGCGCAGCGCGCGCCTGCTGGCGCTGCGTGTACTCTGCCACCACCTCGGCGGGTACCGGTTCCAGCAGGTTGCGTTCACGCACCCACTTGTAGGCTTGTCCGCACACGGTGCACATAGCGATGTACGGGCGCGGCATCATCCTGTACCGCACCGCCGTGTTGCCCCGGTCCATCGCCTGCCTGCTCTCCTCTGCCTCGTTCTGCACACGTTCCAGGGCCTTCTCCGTCAGCAGGTTGCCACACGTGATGCACGCCGTGCGCCGCAGCGCGGCCCGCAGCCGCCGCTCATTCCAGCTTTCTGTCACCAGCACGTACGGTATGAGCACGGGCAGCAGCAACAGCGAGCCCACAACAAACAGGCCGATCTTTGCACGCGTGAGCAGGTTGTCCACAGGCAGCTGATCGTTCGCAGTCGTCATGGTCGCTTCCAGCCACCGAACAGCGCTGGCTCTTTCGCGGGCGGCGGCTCAGGCCGGGGTGGCCGCTGGTTCAACTGCCGGACAAGCGATGCATACTCCTCATCCGTTCCTTTGTGCAGCGTTCCGCTGATGTCGTAGCCCAAGTCTGTTTGTCTTCTCACGACAAGCGTGCCGGGGCTGAACGTGCCTTCATAGCCGCCAGAGAGGAAGTCTGCGTTGTCCTTTTCGTCATAGGGACGTTTCCACAGGCCCGCTTCGTAGGCCTGTGGCTTGCGAATAGACGGGTCATCGGGCAGCCAGAGATGGGTGACTTCAATCGGTTGCGCGGGCTTGCCCTCGATGGTGAGCTCACCAAAGCCGCCGTACTTAGACACAAAGTCCGGCTCACGCTTCAGGGTGAAGCGGATCACTGCGCGCCTGCCGTCGGGCTGCACCCATGGATTGCGAATCGTTGGCATGTCCACTACGCCCACCCACTCGCCGCGCACACTGTTTAGGGGCGGCGGCGTGAGGTTTTGCAGGTAACTGCCAACAATCTCATGGAAGACCAGCGCGACTGCCCCCAGGAACAGGACTAACAGTCCAACCAGGAAGACACTCCGCTTCATGTACAGGGTCTGCGTCATGCGTGTCGCACCAAGGAGCTGGCACCGCTGGATGCCAGCATACCGCATGCTGCCGCTGATAGCAGGCCCGCTCACGCTGCAGCTGCTCCGCGCACATCTACCCGCTTGGTGGACGCGCGACTGCGGGGTATACAACGTCTGTATGCCGATGCAGCGAGACAGGCACCCCACCCAGGCCGAACTTCAACGCGCAAAGCGAGCCCTGCTGCGCGAGGGCATGCGGCCCAGCGAGGCTCGCGATGAGGCGTTTCGGCGCATGATCCTCTCCGTCCCACCCGGCAAGGTCAGCACCTACGGCGCGATTGCCGCGGCAGCGGGTTACCCCCGCCTGCACCGCGCCGTAGCGAAGCTGCTGCGGAGCGACCCGGTTGTGGACAGACTGCCGTGGCACCGCATCGTCGGTGCGGGCGGCGACATTCGCCTGCGAGACCATGGCATGCAGGAACAACGCCTGCGCCTGGAGATGGAAGGTGTTACATTTCGCGGCGACCGTGTTGATCTTGAGCGACACCTCTACGCACTCAAGCCCTGGGAAGGGTAAGCCTCAGAACTCATGTGGATGTAGCGCTTGGCTCGTGAGGCGACGGATAGTTGTAGGTCGATGTTGCAGCGCGTTGCGCGGGTGTGGGGGCACACGTCGTGCCTCAGGCGCCAGCGTTTCCGCCCTGCCCTTCCTAAGCACGGAGGTGCATCATGCGGCCATTGCGTGCGGTGCTTCGATGCGTTGTGCCACGTCAGCGAGAATTGCATACGACCTCAGCCGGTCTGCCTGCTCATACGTGTCGGTCACTGCCAGTACTTCGTCCAGGCCCAGCCAATCCACGATGCGCTGCAGCCGTGCTTGCACACCGGCCGCATCACCCACGACGGCGAGTTGAAGCCGAGCCTCCACAGCCTGCTGCTCTGCTGGATTCCATAAGCCGTCCATGCTGTCGACCGGCACCTTCTGCTCCACGGGCTGGTTGCGAATGAGCGCCAGGAAGCGCTGTTGCGGCGTGGTCAGCAGGCGGCGCGCCTCGGCGTCTGTGTCAGCAGCGATCACCGGCAGCCCGGCCATGGCGTACGGCTGTGCCAGCGAGGCTGACGGCCGAAAGCTGCGTCGATACAGCTCCAACGCGGGCTCTACGTACTGCGGAGCGAAGTGCGCCGCAAAGGCGAACGGCAGGCCAAGTGCTCCCGCCAACTGCGCGCTAAAACCGCTGGAGCCGAGCAGCGTCACGGGTACGTTGGTGCCCTCGCCCGGATACGCATGCACCTGCTGGCCGGGACGCGGCTGGCCCAGGTAGCCGCGCAACTCGGCCACGAGCTCGGGGAAGTCGTCGCCGGTTGAGCGAAGGTCACGGCGCATCGCGCGCATAGTGGCCTGGTCAGACCCCGGTGCGCGGCCCAACCCCAGGTCGATACGGTCCGGGTAGAGGGACGCCAGCGTGCCAAACTGCTCTGCCACAGCCAGCGGCGCGTGGTTGGGCAGCATGACGCCGCCACTGCCCACGCGGATGGTACTGGTCTGCCCGGCCACATGCCCGATCAAGACCGACGTGGCCGAACACGCCAGGCCTGCGATGCTGTGGTGCTCCGCCAACCAGTAGCGCGTGTAGCCCAACCGCTCCACGTGCTGCGCCGTCTGCACCGTGCGCGCGATGGCCGCACAAGCCTGCTCGCCGACGCGCATGCCGACCAGGTCCAGAACCGAAATCTTCAGGTGACTGCTCATACCAGGATTGGATGAGCGAGGGAGTGCGTTCGACGCTACGCTGCTGCTTGCGCCTCCGGGTCGCTGTCTTCAGGCGCGTAGTGCGAACCCCAAAGCTGAAACCCTGACGACGCGACCAGCGCCAGCACCGTTACGCCAAGCCCCCAGCGCAGGTTGCTACGGTCGCTCACAAAGCCGATGATGCGTGGCGAGGGCACGTCGCCAAACAGGTGAATGAGGAACAGCTGCCCGGCAAGAGCGGTGGCTCGCACCTGCGCGCTGACGCTGTTGACGATGGCGGCATTGACCGGGCCGCTGCCCAGGAAGAGTGCTAGCTCCGCGGCAGCCAACGCGGGCAGCATGGTGGCTTTCGGGCCAAAGAAGCACAGCAGCGCAAATGGCGTGCAGATGGCGGGACCCGCGGCGCACACCCAGTACAGCGCGCGACGGTCGCGACGAAGCCAGCGCTGCGCCCACCAGCCACCCAGCGCCGTGCCCGCAAGGCCGGTGGCTGCGGTGATGGCACCGACCATGAAGCCCGCGCGGGTCGCAGACATGCCCGCCTCCCGCTGCAAAAAGCTCGGGATCCAGGCCGAAATGCCGCCGATGGTAAACGTACTCATAGCATAGCCCATGGTTGCGGTCAGGTAGGCCGGGTTGTGCAGCAGATCTCTTACTGCTCCGGAGCGCGTTTCCTGCTTCTCTGTCGTGCCGCGCTCGGGCTCGCGCAGAAAGAGCAGGATGGCGACGGCAATCAGCAGCCCCGGAATTGCAGACAGGTAGAACGCGTGCCGCCAGCCGTGTGCCGCGGCAATGGCCGAGCCGAAGCTGTACCCCAGCGCCGCACCCACCGGGATGGCAATGTTGAAGATGGTCAACGCGCGGTTGCGCTGCTCTGGCGGGTAGAAGTCGCTGAGCAGCGCCGGCCCGTAGATGCCGAAGCTGGCCTCGCCCACACCCAGCGCCGCGTGCCGCACCAGCAACGCGTCAAAGTTGTGCACCATGGCGGTGAACAGGTTGACCCCGCTCCAGAACACGGCCCCCGCTACGATCAGCGGCTTGCGCGGAAAGTGGTCGCCCAGCCACCCGGTGAGCGGCGCGGCAATGATGTAGGTAACAAAGAACCACGTGGTCAGTGCACCGATGCGCTCGTCCGAGACGTGAAACTCCGCCTTGACCATCTCCTGCACGCCGGGCAGAATGTAGCGGTCGATGTAGTTGACCAGGTTCAGTGCGGTCAGCAGGACGAGCGCGACCGTGGCTGCCTTTGCATTCTGTACGGCGGTGTAGGTCTTGGCTGCGCTCATGCGGGTTGGCTGGTCCGGTAGTCCGTATTAGAACGCAGAGGTCGCTGAGGTACAACGCAAAGTCCGCAGAGTGGAGTGCCTTCGTCAGAATGGGAGCTTCCTGCGTTCTGCTTTTACGCAGCCCGGGCGAGCCGAATGCGCTTGCCCAGGATTTCCGCGATGGCGATCGCTCCGAGTCCTAGCAGCACATGTGTGATCTGGATGTACGGCAGGTCCGGCGCGTTCAGGTGCTTCAACTGCAGAATGCCGATGACCGGCAGCGACACTGCCCAGAGCATGACGACAGTGGCAAGACCTGCCGCTGCCCGCAGACCCAGTGCTCCAATGCCGAGCATGACCAGCGCAATCGCAAATCCGACATAGATGTGTACCCGCAGCGGGACATTAATCTGAAAGTAGTAGAGGGCGCCCGTGAGCAGGTTCAGCAACCAGAGCAGGCGGAACGTCATCAGCAAACCTTTGAGCATAGGATCATCTTACGTTGATGGGCATACACATTCGGGTTTCGCCTACCTTTGACATCCGCCACACCGCTCTCCTGCTCGCAGGCTTGCGGCAACAGGTACCAC
>CALMRM010000145.1 GCA_937871605.1 uncultured Terriglobus sp.
ACGGCAGCGGCACGGTGGTGTTGATGATGCTGCTTTTCCTTGGCTATCTGTGCAACCAGATCTACACCAGCGCCATTGGCGGCATGGTGCCCAACTTGGTTTCACCCGCGAAACACGGCGCGGTGTCCGCCTGGATGAACATCGCCTACCTTGCGCTGACCGGGGCAGGCGGACAGTTGGCTGTGTGGGAGGTCCGGCATCTCTCCATGCGGTCCGCCGCGCTGCTGGTGCCGTTGCCCATTGTGCTGGGCGCCGTGCCCCTGCTGATGCTGCGCGAAGAACGTACCCTGCGGCCCTTCGCCGACGCCATGCGGCAGCTCTTCCGCGACCTGCGCGCCACGCTGCATCAACGCAGCTTTCTGTTTGCCCTGCTGGTGTTTGCCGTGCCGTCTGCGACCTTTGCGCTGCAAAACCTGTTCGGCGGCATGATCGGTGATTTTCATGCGAGCGGCCTACCTCCCTACCTTTCCGTCGGTGTACTGTTCACGGCGGGTTGTGTGGTGGGCGCAGCCCTGGGCGCGCCGCTCAGCAAGCGGTACGACCGGCGGCTGGTCTTCATTGCGCCCGCCATGGTGGCAGCCGTGGGATCACTCGTCATGGCAGTGGGGCCGCACACACCTGCGGTGTTCGCAGTGGGCATGCTCGCGTACAACCTGTTGGCCGGGATCAATTACACGGCAACCAGTGCGCTGGTCTTTCAGATTGTGGGGCGTGACAACCCACTCTCGGCCACGCAGTACTCCATCTGCATTGCTGCGTGTAACCTGGCCATCGCAGGCACAACCTTTCTGGACGGCAAGGGCTCCGCGCACGGCGGCGCGGCTGGATCGCTCACGGTGGATGCCCTTCTAAGCCTGGTTCTGGGAGGCTTGATGCTGCTGCTGGTCTACCGCTTCGGCGGCGGCTTTCCACGGCCACCGGTGCAGCAGGACTGAGTCAGTTGCCAGCCGCGATCGCAGCGGCGATGCGGTCCATCGCCTTGAGATCGTCGTTGGTGCCGGGTGTATGGTCATTTGCGATGACGCTGAAGATCAGCGTCTGCCCGCTTGCACAATCGATGTAGCCGGACAGGGCGTGCACCTCGCCCAGTGTGCCGGTTTTCGCAAAAATATGGCCCTTGAGCGGCGCATCTGGAAACCGCGCACGTAATGAACCATCCTCGCCGCCCACCGGCAGCGAGTCTTTCCATGCCGCACCCCACGGCTGGGTGGCCGCGTACCGCAGCAGCGTTGTAATGGCGCGAGGCGTTGCGAGGTCATGGCCGGAGAGGCCGGAGCCGTCGTAAAAGACGAAGTCCTCAGGATCGACCTTCACCTGCTGCGTCAGCCAGGTGCGCAGTACGCGTTCTCCCTGCACCGTGGTGCCCGTGCCGGTGGTAAACAAACCTAACTGTCGCAGCAGCAGCTCCGCATGCTGGTTTTGCGATGTCTTGTTGGTGATGGCTACGTCATCGCGTAACAGCGGCCCGGTATGCTCGGCGAGTACGCGACTGCCAACAGGCAACTGCAGCAGTGACGCACGCACCGGCGATAGTGCTACATTCGGCAGCGGCTCGGTCGCGTGCTTCATGAATGACGGCTCAAAGTAGGTGGCGTGCTTCGCGACCGCTGTGCCCGAAACAGCGATGCCGCGCCTCACCAACGCTGCCTTCAGCGCAGCCGCGGCGTACTCTGCCGGCTCGCCGATACTCAGGTCCTGCACATACGGTTTCGCATCCGCAGCGAGCCTGCCATAAATGTGTACGGTGCGCGTGTTCAGGTCGCGCTGGATGTCGAGCGCAGAGTCACCGCCCTTTGCAGACGTCGTTGCCTGCAGATCCACGGTGTAAAACGGCAGCGCCGGATCGAGGTCGGCGGCGAGTGGTGCATCGACGTGTGCCCCGGGATGAACGGTCAACGTGACAGCGTTGTCCGCGATCATGAGCGCGTTGATCGGCGCGCCGTAGTACCAGGGTGTGTCGTCGAGCGCCCAGTCTGCTGGGTAGGGATCGTTGGGCATCAGGGAGTCGTCCCCCACGATGTTGCCCTGCACCCGCGTAATGCCTGCGGCCTTGACCTTGTCTGCAAGCTCATCGATGTAGCGCAGCTCCTCCCGCTTCGGTGCGGGCTGACCAGGCACAGGCCGCTGGTACGGCACGGGACGGCCTGAGAAGTTCGCGTCGCCCACGCCCCTGAGCACGAGGTCACCTGTGTAGCTGCCGTCCGCGCCGTATACACCGCTGCCGATCACTTGCGTCACCAGCCGCTCGTCCGCGGGAAGCAGCGCCATCACGGCAGCCGTGGTGAAGAGTTTCAAGTTGGACGCGGGCTGGAAGAACTGGCCCTCATTCAACGCAAACACCGTCTTCCCATCCAGCGTGGTCACGTGCACGCCCCAGTGCGCACGACTAACCGCTGGCTCGTTCACGATAGCGGCAATCTGCTCCCCGAGCGAGGAGCTGGCTTGACCCGGAGCCGCAGACTGCGCCGAAGCTGCCTGCTGCGCGCCCGCACCATGCAACATGCACACCAGGAACAGGCCGAGCGAAACGCAGCGAAGAAAGTGACCGGGCATGCGGGAGAGTGTAGCAGCCTGCACCCCCGTAGACGCCTCATAGAATCGAGCACATGGCCTTTGCACAGCGCGCACGGTACAGCTGGCAACTGCGCACCCGCGCACTGCCGCTGGGCGAGCGTACCCGCATCATGGGTATTGTCAACGTGACACCTGACTCGTTCAGCGATGGCGGCCGGTACGCCACCACAGAGCTGGCCATGCAGCACGCGCTACGGCTGCTGGACGCGGGCGCTGACCTCCTGGATATTGGCGGCGAATCGACTCGCCCAGGCTCGCCCGCGGCAACGCCCGACGCGATCTCGACAGCGGAAGAACAGGACCGGGTACTGCCGGTGATCGCGGGTGTCCTGCGCGAGCGGCCCGACGCTCTGCTTTCCGTGGACACCTACCGGGCGGCAACCGCGCGTGCCGCTGTGCAAGCGGGCGTGGAGATCGTGAATGACGTCAGCGGTGGTGTGTGGGATGCAGCCATGCTCGCCACCTGTGCGGAGTTGCAGTGTGGCACCGTGGTGATGCACACGCGCGGCAAGCCGTCTGCTTGGCCCGCGCACGCGGCGGCAGCGGATGAGCACATTTCGGCACACGTGCTCAGTGAACTGCGGGACCGCCTGCAGCAGGCAGAGACCGCAGGCATCGCGCGGAGCCGGATGGTAGCGGACCCAGGCTTCGGCTTCGGCAAACGCGGCACGGAGAACTGGCGGCTCCTGCATGACTGTGCGGCCTTTGCAGAACTCGGCTACCCGTTGCTGGTGGGTCTCTCACGCAAGGGCTTTGTAGCGGCCGATCTCCAAGCGGAGCAGCAGGGCAGCATGCAGGTGCGGGACGCCCTGACGCACGCCGCAAACACAGCCGCTGTGCTGGCGGGGGCGCACCTGCTGCGCGTGCACGACGTCCCTGGCGCGGTGCTGGCCGCTGCCGCCGCGGATGCGGTGCTGCAGGCCGGCTAACGGCCCTTGCTCAACCTGCGATAGTAGTCCGCAACGGAGTCGTTGTAGCCCGCGGGAATCGCGGAGGGCTTGCCCGTATGCGCGTCTGTGGCGCCGGAGCGCTGTAACTGCAGTTCCAGCTTGTCAACTGCGCGCAGCACGTCGGCATGCATCTGTTCCACAATGGCTGGATTGCCTGGAAAGCGAGCAGGGTCCAAGCCCTGCATCTGCTTCGACAGCTCTGCGATCTCCTTCGCCGCCTCCGTGTCGCCCTTCACCATGCCGCGCAGCGCCTGCAGGTCGCGCATGCTCTGCTGAAAGTCGCGCTCAGTGTCGGCAGGATTACCGTCGGGTCCCTTTGCCCCGTAGCGCTGGCCACCCTGCGCATACGTGTTGTTGCCCGTGTTCACGTTGCCAAAGGCATCGCCGTTGTAGCCACCGCCGCCCGTGCGCCGCGAAAGGTCGCAGCTGCGGACCGGTCCATCCTGCCCGCCG
>CALMRM010000146.1:0-3356 GCA_937871605.1 uncultured Terriglobus sp.
GGTCATGCCTGTGTTGCCCTTGTCGATCAGCTTGAGTCCGTCGCCGGTCACCAGCATTTCGACCACGGTGCTGCCAGGCTGGGCGCTGCTCATCATGCCATTTGCCTTGGCCATGGCGGCCTGCCAGTCGGCGGGGTTGTCGCTGTGGATGTGGATGAGTACCTTCTGTGCGGGCGCGACGGTCGTTGGGATGGCAGCAGGCGCGGCGTTTTGGGCAGGCAGGCCCGCATGCATGAGAAACGAAGCGGAGACAACACAGGCGGTCTGGAGGTAGCGATTCATGGGCAGGGGTCCTTTCGAAGTTTCTTCACAGCACACCGCTAGCTTACCCCCTACGCATGTGCCCCAGCGTTAGAGAGGCTCGACCACCGCGTTCGCCAATGCCCGAACGTCGCGGCGTGGCGGACGGCCGAACATGCGGACGTACTCGCGACTGAACTGGGATGCACTTTCATAGCCTACCTGTGTTGCAGCTGCCTCCACGTTCGATCCGCTCGTAAGCATGAGGCGACGAGCCTGGAGCAGGCGCAGCTCCTTCTGGTACTGCAGTGGACTCATCGCTGTAGTGGCCTTGAAGTGACGATGAAAGGTCGCGGAACTCATGCCTGCGATGGCAGCAAGTTCCTCCACCCGCACCGGTTCGGCAAAACGTGTCTTGAGCGCGTGAATGGCGGCGATGAGTTGGTCTTCCTGGCTGGACGTGGTGGCCGTGCGGAGAAGCTGTTCGCCGCCTGGCCCTGTCAATAACCAGTAGCAGAGCTCGCGCTGCAGGCCGGGGTACAGCATCGGGATGGCTTCCGGTGTGTCCAGCAGACGCATGGCACGGCGCAGGCAGTCCAACGCCTCCACGCTCAGATCGACAACGCAGACGCTGAGAGGCGTAGCGGATGTGGCATGGGTCTGAGGCGTTGGCCGCACTTGCTCCGTAAGCTCATGCAGAACAGCCAGATCGAGAGCGAGCACAATGCCCAGAAATGGCTCGGCTGGACTGGCCATAGAGACAGCACCGCGTGAGGGCATTTCTACCGTAACGACCAGTGCCTGACCAGCGCTGTACACGTACCGGCGATCCCCGAAGGTGGCCCATTTGGCCCCCTGCACGGCGATGCAGAGTGCAGGCCGGAACAGCCTGCCGCTAGGCAGCCTGGGCTGATCGGAGCGGAGGATCACGAATCCTTCCATGGCCGTCACGTAAGGGCCCGGCGGGGCGCACGCGTCCGTGTAGCGGCGCACTGCGTTGGCCAGACCACGAAGGTGGTTTGCTCTCCTTGTCGTTGCACTAACCATGGCAGGCCCCAGTGTACGTGAGAGGAATAGGCAGAAAGTTGCGGACCTGAGCCATTCCTCAGCGGGCACCGGCGGCATACGTTGGAACGATGTCAGGAGAGAGCATGTCACACGATCGGCAGAGCAGGATTGCACTTGTTACCGGTGGTAGCCGAGGCATCGGCCGCAGCATTGTTGAGAGCCTCGCGCGTCGCGGCGTACACGTGATCTTCACGTATCACACGCGTCGAGAGGACGCCGATGCGGTGGTCGCCACAGCAACATCGTCAGGAGTTCAGGTGGCTGCCTTGCCTCTAGATACAGGGAAGGTCGGTGCGTTCGATGAGTTCGTGGAGGGTGTTCGCACTGCGCTCGCCCAGATGCGCTCGGAACGCTTTGATTACCTGGTGAACAATGCGGGTAACAACCACCGCAACATGCCGCTTGAGAGTGTCACCGAGGAGGAGATGGACAGCATCTATAACGTCCACTTCAAAGGCGTGTTGTTCCTGACCCAAAAGCTGCTGCCGCTCATCCACGATGGTGGCCGCATCGTGAACGTCTCCACGACTCGCACGCGACTTTCCAGCCGCGGCGGCGCAGCGTACGCCTCCATGAAGGGTGCGGTCGATGTGCTCTCGCGTCACATGGCGACAGAGCTTGGTCCGCGCCGCATAACGGTGAACGTCGTTGCACCGGGGGCGGTGGCAACTGACTTTAGCGGCGGCATCGTGCGCGACAATCCCGAGGTGAACAAAATGGTCGCCACGCACACGGCTCTGGGACGAGTGGCTGGCCCGGACGACATTGGCCCTGCCATCGCGTCTCTGCTGGCGGATGACAACGGCTGGATTAACGGACAGCGCATCGAGGTCAATGGTGGAGTGATGATGTAAGGTGCATCGCACTGGCCAGCCTCGACGACTTGTACGGAGGCTGGCCTGAGTCAATGCGTTGAGTGCACTTAGTACTTCGGCATGGATGGGTCGATGCGGTCCGCCCAGGCCAGGATGCCGCCAGAGACGTTTTTCACATCGGTAAAGCCGTGCTGCTTCAGGATGAGTGCCGCCCGCTGCGAACGCGCGCCGCTTTTGCAGTGGAGCAGGATTTCATCCTGCTCGTGGCCTTTGAGTTCGCCGATGCGCGATTCGAGTTCGCCCACCGGGATGAGTGTTGCGCCAATGCTGCTGATCTGCGCCTCGTGTGGTTCGCGCACATCCAGGATGATGGCCTTGCCCTCCTCGCGGCGCTGCTTGAGCGTTTCGACGGAGACCTGCGGGATGCCGTCCTTCTCCTGCAGGTCGGCAGCGATTGCTGCGTGCGAACTCACCTCGAGCGGACCCGTTTCGGTGGGTGCTGCGATGCCACAGAACTGGTTGTAGTCGATTAGCTCCCGGATCTCGTGTGTGCCGCAGGCCGGGCAATTCGGATTTTTGCGCAGCTTTAACGTGCGGAACGTCATGCCCAGGCTGTCTACCAGTAGCAGGCGGCCAATGAGCGGCTCGCCAATGCCGAGAATGAGCTTGATGACCTCGGTCGCCTGGATGACGCCCACCAGGCCCGGAAGAATGCCGAGCACGCCACCCTCGGCGCAGCTTGGGACCAGCCCCGGTGGAGGCGGTTCGGGGTACAGGCAGCGGTAGCAGGGGCCTGCCTCCGTAGCAAAGACGCTGGCCTGGCCCTCGAATCGGAAGATGGAGCCGTACGCGTTCGGTTTGCCAGTCAGGACGCAGGCGTCGTTCACCAGGTAGCGCGTCTGGAAGTTGTCCGTGCCGTCCGCGATGACGTCGTAGTCCTTGAAGACTTCGAGCGCGTTGGCGCTGGTCAGCATGGTGTTGTGCTTCACCACGGTGACGTTCTTGTTCAGGCCTTTCAGCATCAACTCGGCGCTGTCGACCTTGAGCTTGCCCACGGTTGCTTGCGAGTGGATCACCTGGCGCTGCAGGTTGCTCTCATCGACCACGTCGAAGTCCACCAGGCCGATGGTACCCACGCCCGCCGCTGTCAGGTATAGCGCCAGCGGCGCGCCCAGGCCGCCGGTGCCCACGCACAGCACCTTGGCCGCCTTCAGCTTGCGCTGGCCCTCCATG
>CALMRM010000146.1:3366-7068 GCA_937871605.1 uncultured Terriglobus sp.
CTCCATGCCCACCTCGGGAAGGATGAGATGGCGGCTGTAGCGCGCGATTTCCTCATTTGAGAGCTTCGGCAACTCTGCTGCCTGCGGCTCCGCAAGAGCCTCCTCGGCAATGGCCGGAGCGCCACCCGCGATCGACGGGATGATGGACAACTCGTCCTCTGCGGAGAGGGAAGTGTTCTCCTTTTCGGGCAGGTCGCGTATGTCATCGTCGTTCTTATACACATTCACGAACGATCGCAGCTTGCCCTCGCTGCCGAACAGGTGCGTTCGCAGCTCAGGGTGCGCCTCGGTCAGCTTCGCAAGGGCGTCCTTCACGGTACCCGCTTCGACGTCGACGGTCGCCTTTTGGCCGGTGTAGGCTCGCAGCGGTGTGGGAATCAGAATCGTCATGGCTACTGTTGGATGCTTATACAAAGCATTCCGATTGTGGGCTGACTACGGACGCGCAACTCTGGCAGCTACTGCGCTGGGATAATGCCGAAGTCGAAGAATGCCCCATAGTTCGCCTGCTGAAAGGCGTACTGGCCCGGTGGTAACGGCTTGTCCAGGGTCATCTTGTACACACCCGTCTTGATCTGCTCCGCGGCGAAGCCCTGCTTGGCTTTTTCATCGTTGCCGGTGGAAGCGCCCCATGGGCTGATCGTAGCCGTATTGATTTCGCGCGTGTGGTCCTTTGGATCAAATCGGATGAGCGACAGATCACGGGTGGTGATGGTTGCGCCGCCAAAGGTCTGATTGTCCTGTGGAATGTAGGCGTAGAAGGTTGGAGCGGTGTCCGGCGTCTGCACGCTGGCATGGGCGCCATCAATGGACGCCTTCACGTGTGCCTTGGTGATGCCATACGTCATGCCGGAAAGAAAGGCACCACTCGACTTCGTGTTCTTCGACGTGATGTGGTCGAGCATGGTCAGGTGCTGATGACCGTCTTTGCCGGTGGCCAGCATGTACACACCAGGGGAGTGAGCCGCGGCAGGGTCATCCGGATTGGGCGCTGCGGGTGCCGCCGCTACCGCTGGTGCCGCCGCAGGAGCAGACGGATCGACCATCACACGGATTACGCTGCTGGAAACACCGCCAGCCTTCAACGCCTTGAGGCCCGCGATCGAGGTGTCGAATGAGGTGGATGGAGCGGCATGTATTTTCGCCAGAATGACATCGTCTGACATGCCGGCGCCTGCCAGTGCAATCACATCGTCATTGGTCATGCCGGTGGTGGCGGCGGGTGCGGGCGTTGCAGCAGGCGCGGAGGTCACCGGCTTACGGGCATTTTTCTGGCTTACTCCGGGCAGGGTGAAAACAGCAAGACAGGCAACTGACACCAAGGACTGCGGCAAGCGGCGCATTCGGGAGGGCTCCGAGCAGAGTTTTAGGAACGAACCCACGCTACCACGAATCACCTCAGCCTCGAAGAAGAAATGAGAGAATCAGACGCACTCAAGGCTGTGCTGCTGTGATTACTTCACTTGAATTTGCTGGTCCTCAAAGCGCTTGTTCCCTTCGCCGGTACCGCGCAGAAGGAATGCATTCGTTACCTCGGCCTTGCCCTGCGCAACGGCCGTGATGACGTAGCTACAGCCATACCAGTGTGCTTCCGCAAAGTCCGTGGTCGACCACTGTGCCGGGTGATCGGGGTGCGAATGGTAGAAGCCCACGATGTCCAGCCCTTTCTTGCGGCCGGTGCGCTGCGCGGCAATCAGCTCCTGCGGCGCGATGTGGTAGCGGTTGTGCGCGGAGTCGGTGCGGGTGTTGCCCGCGCGCAGGATCTCGACGACCTCATTCACCTCGCCCGCGTGGCCCAGCAGGATACCGCAGCACTCGTGCGGGTAGGTCTCCTCGCCGTGGGTGCGGAGGGCTTCGTAGTCGGATCGGGTGAGTTTCAGCATTGGTTCAGCCATTTTGTAGAGCATCGTGGCATAGAGTTGGTAGGTAGCGGCTGCCGTGCACAACTCGCTCGATGCGTACTCGCCGTCTAGACAAGGTGAACAGGATCATGTAGTTGCCGACAACAGCAGCACGAGCGGTGCCGTGGATCTCAGGCCGTCGTGCGAAGTGCAGAGGGGTTCTTGCTATTCTGATCAACTCTGAGCTTAGCTGGTTCAGGATGCGGTCCGCGCTGGTAGGACTGTGCTCGGCAATGCCTTCGGCAATCTCCTCGAAGTCTGCTTCGACATAGGCTGAGAATTCAAGCTTTATTAACTCTCAACCAGACGAGGAGGCAAGCCATGTTTCGCACGGAGACGGTCAAACATCTCATCGACATCGACCGTAACACTCTCACTCGCAATAGCTTCGTTCCAGGCCTTGCGAAGATACGCAAGGTGTTGATCCCGATTGCTCTTCCACTCTTCCAGCGCTTGCTGTACCACGTCGAGGTGCGTAGGATAATCGCCGGATTCGACCGCGTCGCAGACCAGGGTGGCCATCTCGCCGGTTAGGGCGATGGAGAGTTCAGGGGTAGCCATTAGGTGCCTCCTCGAGATGTGCTGCACACATCATACCCAGCCCGCTGTCGCCCTAGTCTTCCGTCCAGAAGCGTTCGCTCAGGTACTTCTCCGCACCATCGCACAGCACGGTGACGATGACGGCCTCGCGCCCGGCGGCGTGCTCCTCTTCGGCGATTTGCAGGGCGGTGTTGACATTGCCACCCGCGGAAACGCCCACCAGCAGCCCTTCTTCACGCCCCAGCCGCTTGCACATGGCATAGGCAGGCTCGGTCTCGGCCCAGATGTTGCGGTCGGCGAGCGTCGGGTCGTAGATGGGCGGCACGATGGCTGTGGGCATGTGCTTCAAGCCTTCGAGGCCGGTAAAGGGTGAATCCGGCTGCATGCTGATGCACTGGATCTTGGGATTCAGCTCGCGAAAGCGCCGTGTGCAACCCATAAAGGTGCCGCTGGTGCCCATGGCCGCGATGAAGTGGGTCACGGTGCCGTCCGTCTGCTGCCATATCTCGTTGGCGGTGGTGCGGTAGTGCGCCAGCCAGTTGTTGTTGTTGCCGTACTGGTCGGCGTAGAAGTACTTCTCAGGCGACGCGCTATACAGCTCGCGTACCTTGCGGATGGCGCCGTCCGACCCATCGCCCGCAGGCGTAAAGATCACCTCCGCGCCGTAGGCATGCAGCATCTTCTTGCGCTCCGGGCTGGCGCTGGCTGGCACGCACAGTGTTACGGGGAACTGCAGCGCCGCGCCCAGCATGGCGTACGCGATGCCGGTGTTGCCGCTGGTAGCATCCAGCAGGGCGCGCTCGGGCTGCGCATCGCCCAGGTCGCCCGCGTCCATGGCCGCGCGCACAATGGACGACGCGGGCCGGTCCTTGACCGAGCCGCCAGGATTGGCGAACTCTGCCTTGCCCAGCAGCGTGATGCCGGGCAGGTGCGACACAATCCGGTCGAGCCGCAGCATGGGCGTGTTGCCGATGCGGTCCAGCACGGTCTGCCCAAGCTTTTCTGTTGCCACTGCCGTTGCTGTTGCCATGCCTGCTCCTGCTGCCACGATATGCGAAAGTAGAATCGTACTGTTTGCGGCTTTCGGCTCCTGCGCCCCCGCAACTCTATCTGAGGGCACCGGACATGTTCTTCAAGAAGAAAGTCGCAAAGCGCACCTTCAACGACGTACTCACCAGCCTTGGTGCGCAGAAGTTTGATGTTGCCGCCGCCGGAGAAGGTGCTGCGGGCAAACGGGTTGCCGGGGCGTACCGCGTGTCGA
>CALMRM010000146.1:7078-11182 GCA_937871605.1 uncultured Terriglobus sp.
GTACGGCTGCGCCGCGGAGATCGCGCCCTCGCCAGCCGCGGACGAGAAAATTGTGCCGCCGCCTGCGCCCGCGGAGATCGTGACCAAGGCAGGCGTTCTGCTGAACGGGCAGATCGCCCGCGTGCTGGATCGTGGCTACCAGAAGTTCCTGAAGACGCCCAAGCTGGAGATTGTCGCTACCGCCGACCACCTGCGCACCCTGCACAAGTTTCAAGAAGAGCTGGACCAGGCCAGCGGCACCACCATGCTGTACAACGAGAGCATGGGCGCGGTCAGCGACGTGTACGTCTATGACCGGGTAAAGGGCCGCGAGGGCCACGCGGAAGCGGGCCATGGCAAGGGCACCGCGGAGGGCAATCGCCACACCAGCAAGGATGAGTTGTTGAAGTCGGAAGCAGTGACCGGCAGCGGTGCCGACGCGGCAAACGACCTCTAATTAGCCCTTGCCGCGCGTCCGCTGCCATTCGCGGTAGGCTTCGCTTTTGCCAACGCCGCGCTCGCGCGCGACGTGCTTGAGGGCGTCCTTTTCATCTTCGCCAAGTGCCATGCGGGCGCGCACTGCGGAAGCCAGGCTTTGTGCCGCGGCGGTCTCGACAGCCACACTGCCTGAGAGCAGCAGCACCATCTCTCCTCGCACTGTGTCACGCCGCGCGAGTTGGGCCTGCACCTCGGCGACGGTGCCGCGCAGGAATTCCTCGTGCAGCTTGGTCAGTTCGCGCGCCAGCACCACAGGGTGGGCAGGGCCGAAGACGGCTGCAACGTCCGCCAGCGCGTCCAGGATGCGGTGCGGCGTCTCGTAGAAGACCTGCGTTGCCGGTTCTGCCGCTGCGCGCAATTCGACCAGCACCTGCTCCAGTGCGGACCGCCGCTCGCCCGCCTTGGACGGCAGAAAGCCGCGAAAGGCAAATCGCTCTGCAGGCAGGCCACTCGCCACAAGCGCGGTGATTGCCGCGTTCGCGCCGGGTATGGCGTACACCGGCACACCAGCCTCTACCGCCGCACGCACCACCGTCTCACCGGGGTCGGCGATGCCGGGCGTCCCCGCGTCGCTGACCACGGCAATGCGCGCACCCTCACGCAGTTGCGCCACGAGCTCTTCTGCTCGGCCGCGTTCATTGTGCAGGTGGTAGCTGACAGTGGGCGTGGAGATGCCGAAATGCTGCAGCAGCTTGCCGGTCTGCCGGGTATCCTCGCAGGCGATGCGGTCGGCAGAGCGCAACACCCGCAGTGCGCGCAGAGAAATGTCCTCCAGGTTGCCGATGGGCGTGGCCACCAGGTATAGGCCGGGAGCAAGCGGGACCGCTGGGCCCACGGGCAGCGACTCAGCCTCCACGGACACCCGTCATGCGCACCAGCCTGCGTACCCGCCCCAGCGAACTCATGGCCTGCTGCAGGTGACCCGGCGTCAGGATACCCACCAGCTGTTCGCCTGTCAGCACGGCCAGCATCTGGGTGGACCGCTTTGTCTGGATGCGGCGCAGCGCGGGGAGCAACAGGTCGTCGGCGGCCACCACCTCCAGCGTTTTCAGCATGACGCTCTGCACGTAGCTGTTGCGGTCCGTGCGCAACGCCGTCATCAGCGCGTCGCGGCTTACCGCGCCCACCAGCAGCGGCCCACGCACCACGGGGAACACGTCCTGCGGGCTGGGTACGGTGCGGCGCAGCGCATCGTGCAGCGTGTCTGAGGCGGACAGGGTGGCGAACTCTCGCAGCATCACCTCACTTACCGTGATGGACTCGGCTGCCGCGAACGCGGTCGCTGCCTGTCCTTCGGAGCGGCTGGAGAGCAGCACGGACACGCCCATGAGAACGACCCACAGGTTCGCCATGGCCGAGCCCAGGATCACCAGCACCAGCGCAATACTCTGCCCGATACCCGCAGCGGAGCGGCTGCCTGCGGCGGTGCCGCGAACACGCTGCAGCTGTCGGCGCAGGAGCACGCCCGCGTCCAGTGGAACGGCGGGCAACAGGTTCAGACCGCCCAGCAGTACTTGCGACCAGATGGCGGCGCGCAGGAGGTGGCCAGGGCTGAACCATGGCCGTTCAAACAGCCGCACGTGCGAGGTCGCCGAGAACATGAGGAGCGCCATGGTGAGGCCAGCAACAAAGTTAGACACCGGCCCCGCCATCGCCAGCAGCCGTTCCTGAAGTTCGGAAAGCTTGATTTCCGGCTCCTCTGCCGCAGGAAGTGCCCCTGTAGGCAGCAACACCAGGCGCGATACCGAGATGCCAGCGGCCTCAAAGGCGATGGCCCGACCGACTTCACGTACAAGCACGGCAGCCAACACCAGCAGCCACAGCACAGACGCCCGGAACCCACCCGCACCGGATGCCCCACCGACCACCAGCAGCACCGGCAGCAGAAATACGGTCAACCAGTGGAGACGTAACTCCACCCCGAAGTATCGGCCAATCGAAAGCGACCATGGACGCACCACACCATTGTATGGGGCGGCGTTGCTCGTCTGACCAGGCAGTGAGAGCGCAGCTGCGCACAGGCTGATGTACCATCAGCGCCAGCTATGCGTGTGATTGCCGGTACGTTTCGATCGCGCCAGCTGCAGGCCCCACGCGGCCTGGCTACGCGGCCCACCAGCGACCGGCTGCGGGAGACGCTATTCAACGTGCTGGGTCCGCGTGTGCAGGGCTCCCGCTTTGCGGACTTGTACGCCGGGTCAGGCGCGGTGGGTATCGAGGCGCTCTCGCGCGGCGCTTCTGCTGTGTACTTCGCGGAGAAAGCACCCTCGGCGTTGCAGGCGCTTCGAAACAACCTGCATACGCTCGGCATCACCCATGCTGATGTAGAGGTGGGTGGCACTGCATCCCTGCTGCGCCGGCTCAGCAGCAGAACCGTAGCAGTCACGCTGGACCTGGTCTTTTTAGACCCGCCCTACGAAGCAGCGGAGGAATACCGCAGAACGCTGACCGCGCTGGGCGCTGGCGACCTGCTGCGTCCGGGCACTGTGGTGGTAGCGGAGCATGCCAGGCGCGAACCCCTGCTGCCCGGCTATGGCAGGCTGGCCCTAACGCGGACCCTGCTGCAGGGCGACGCCTCGCTCTCGTTCTACGCTCCAGCAGGCGAGACATCTGTCGCCTTGTAGCACGCACTGCTGCAGGGTGCTTACGGCAGAAATGCGCCGCCCGTCAGAGCCTGCGTGCGCAGGTCCAACTGGAACGGCAGTTCTCGGTCTGAGCGCATGTGCCAGCCCGTTCCATGCACCACGCCGTCTGCAATGCTGGTGACGGTCACGCCCTCCCAACTGAGCCGTGGTGAAGCCCATGCAGCACCGTCGCCCTGCAGCACCAGCACTGCGTGGAAGCCCACCAGCACCAGGCTGGCCGCATGCTGCACGGGCAGGCACGCGACCACGGGCCGCAGCGGCAGCAGCGTGCTCTGCTGCGGCGCAGTCGTCTGCACGCGATAGGCGTACCCGCCTGCAACCGCCAGGAGCACGTCCGGCTCCGGCGTGGACCAGATACCGCTCAGCACGTTGGACCCGGCAAAGCCCAGCGCGCACTGCAGCAGAAAGCTGCCCCCGGCTGCTGGTCGGACATCGACCCACAGCGCGCCGCGGGCAAGTGCGTCTTCTTCGCCGGGCACTGCCTGTGGCAGCACGATGTGGCGGGCGGGTGCAATCAGCGGCGGACCGTTCAGCACCGTTGCCGTCCAGCGTGCAGGAAAGGTGCTGTCCGTCACAGGTCGTGCTCCCATCCGCCCGGCGGGAGAGGTTCTGCGTTGCCGTTACGCCGCAGCGTGATCGCCTTGTCGCGCGTGATGCGGCCGATGCAGGTGACGGGAATGCCGCCGACGCTACGCGGCATCTGGGTGTCGCGCGTTGCGGTGAACAGCAATTCATAATCCTCGCCGCCATGCAGGGCGTCCCGCAGGGCCTGCTCGGGCGTCGCGTTCGTCAGCAGGGGATGCATGGGCAAATGGTCAGCTTGCACCTCCGCGCCGACACCGGATTCGTCACACAGGTGCTGAAGATCGGTGGACATACCATCGCTCAGGTCGATCGCTGCCGTCGCAAGGCCTGCACTGCGCAGTCTCTCTCCCGTGCGCAGCCGCGGCTGCGGATATAGGTGCGGATGTACGGCATCGTC
>CALMRM010000146.1:11192-11524 GCA_937871605.1 uncultured Terriglobus sp.
CGTCCTTCGCCTTGCGGAACCTGCGTGGTGACCCGGAGAGGGCTTGAAGTTCCGCTGCCGAACCGCCGAGTGCACCCGTCACGTAGAGCAGGTCACCGGGCCGAGCACCGCTGCGGCGCAGCTCCGTGCCGCGCGGCGCACTGCCCAGCAGCACAATGTCGGCCAATATCTGCTGGCCCGGCGCGGTCGCCGTGTCGCCCCCGGCCAGCGGTGTGCCCGTGCGCTCCGCAAGCGCGAGCAGGCCCGCCAGAAAGCCGTCCACCCAACGCTTACCTGCGGCCGTCCTGCGCAGTCCGCTCGGCAGCGCCAGCGACAGGAACGCCGCCATGGGC
>CALMRM010000147.1 GCA_937871605.1 uncultured Terriglobus sp.
CTCCGCCGTTTCGGGGTCCTGCTCGTGCTCCTCGCGGGAGCCTGCCGCCATCCACTCCGCGTGCGTTTCCAGTGACAACGTCTTGCCCGCAATGGCAAACAGCAGTAGCGCGTCGTTGGCCGTGGCCAGCCACAAGAAGCCCTTGGCGCGCAGCACGTCATGAATGCCCTCGTCGATGACCGCGTTCAGCCGCTCCGGATGGAACGGCCGCCGCGCGCGATAGACAAAGTTGCGGATGCCGTACTCCTCTGTCTCCGGTGTGTGCTGGCCGTTCATCTCCTTCAGCCAGCCTGCGGACTGCTCCGCTTCTTCCATGTTGAAGAGGCCGGTGTTCAGGATGGCGTCGAGCGGCACGCGCCCCCGCTCGGACTCGACCAGGCGCGCCGCTGGATTCAGGTGACGCAGAATGCCCCGCAGCCGCTCGCGCTCCTCTGCCGACACCAGGTCTGTCTTGTTCAGCACCAGCACGTTGGCGAACTCAATCTGATCGATTAAGAGGTCGCCAATGCTGCGCTCATCCTCCTCGCCCATCTCCATCTGCCGGTCTTTGAGGTCGTCCACACTGTTGAAATCGTCCAGAAACTTGGCCGCGTCCACCACGGTGACCATGGTGTCGAGCTTTGCCACCTTTGAGAGCGAGTTGCCCGTTTCGTCTTCAAACGAGAAGGTCGCCGCGACCGGCAGCGGCTCGGAGATGCCGGTGCTTTCGATCAGGAGGTAGTCGAAGCGATTCTCACGCGCAAGTCGCGAAACCTCAATCAACAGGTCGTCACGCAGGGTGCAGCAGATGCAGCCGTTGGTCATTTCGACGAGCTTTTCTTCGGTGCGGCTCAGCCCCGCGCCGCCACCCTGCACCAGCCGCGAATCGATGTTGATCTCGCTCATGTCGTTGACGATGACGGCCACACGCAGACCGGCGCGATTGTTCAGGACGTGGTTCAGCAGCGTGGTTTTACCGGCACCCAGAAAGCCGGAGAGGACGGTGGTGGGTAGCATGGCGTACTCCTTCTCGCGAATCGCTTATTGATAATAAGAACCGATTCACAAGAAAGCAAATGCCAGGCGGTCTAACAGCACATGGACGATGTAGCCGCAGGCGAAGATGTAGGTCTGCATCAGGAACGCGCTCCCGGCTTGATCGCGTAGACCTTGACGCTGGCAGCGGCTTCGTTCACGGCGTAGGTCTCCAGCAGGGCAGGCACGTTCGCGTGCAGGGTCGAAGGTGTGCTGAGTGTCTAGCGATCATTGCTCGTTCTCATTGTCGAGCTACCCGGCGTTATGAGTGTTGAGCGTCGTTCACCAACGTCTTTCGCCGGAGGCTCTCCGTAAAGCCGGCGGTACTCACGGCTAAACTGTTGTGGACTGGCGTAGCCCACCTTAAAGGATGCTGTAGAAGCATTGATGCCTTTCGCTACCATGAGCTTGCGCGCTTCTTCTAGTCGTAACCCCTTGTGGTACTGGAGCGGAGTCATGAACACGGCAGCCTTGAAGTGACGGTGAAGTGCGGAGGCACTCATGCCCACGGATCTGCTTAGCTTCTCCATCGAAAAGGGCTTGTCGAAATTGTGCCTAAGCCAATCGACCGCATTCATGACACGATGAAATCGACTCTCTCCTCGAGCGATCTGAACCAGCTGCGAACCATGGCGGCCGCAGAGGATGTGGTACAGCATCTCCTTTTTTATCAAAGGAGCCAGAACCGAAATGTGCTGAGGCGTTTTTAGAAGTCGTACCAGCCGAGTGGCAGCCTCTAACATCGCCTCAGATGCCACATCCGTGAAAACGGAGCGGAAGTCTGAGTCGGCCGACTCCTTACAGTTGTAAGATCCATAGACGATAGTTCCGCGAGATCGAGTTCCATGACCAAGCCCAGGTATGGAGCCGCTTTTGTCGCGCTTGTCACAGCGACCTTGATCGGTAGGTGAAGCGCACCGACGAGGTAGGAGCCGGCCTGGTAGGTGAAGGCCTGATCGCCTACACGCACCCGTTTACTGCCCTGTGCAACGAAAGCGAGCGAAGGGTTGCGAGTACAACGCTCCACAAGTAGCGGCCTCGAAAAACGTCCGACCTGGATTCCAGGAATCGAGGTATCACGGACTCCCTCGGTGCCGATTTGCTCCGCAATAAGGGAAGCCAAACCCATGTTTATTTCCTTCATTACAGAGTGCTCCCGTTTACTCGGAAACTGATTAGACAGGATTGAGCAACTTCTGTGCAGTATCGGGCAATGCGCGTTCCGCCCATGTTGGCTCTAATTTCAATGCGACAGATGGCAAGCACGGACGTCGCTATTTTAGACGGTGAGGACGAGAATGCCCCAGGAAGACATGAACTCAGAGAAAGGTCGCGCCCTGATCGAGGTTGGCAAGGTCGGTATTGGGAAAGGCGATGAGTATGCACTTGATGCCTATTTCAACAAAGAAGATTACGTCATACATCTACCGTATGGAGACCTCGGATATCCCCCGTTGAAAGCTTTTTTCGCTTCTATGCGGGAGGCTCTTGACGAGTACAACTGCACTCGTCACGACCTCCTTGTGAAAGGAGACCTGATCGCTGCGCGCACGCTGATGTCAGGCCATTTCGTGCGCCCGCTCGAATCGACACCATATGGCACAATTCCGCCGAATGGTGCTTCAATTAAGCTCGAGTTGATCAACTTCTTTCGGTACGATGCCGATGGGAAGCTTGTAGAAGA
>CALMRM010000148.1 GCA_937871605.1 uncultured Terriglobus sp.
AGATGACCTTCTTCGGAAACGCAAGCTCTGAACACCTTGCGTACTCGGCGTGGAGCAACAGAGGACTGCCAATTGTCACTAACAATCAAGCAAACTGCATGATTGTAGACACCAGCAATGACACTCTTTCTCTATATGTGACACACAAAGCTTATGCTGAGAAGCGCAACGCATATACATATTTTTCTAGCGAACACCAAGCCTACTACTGCGAAAACATTGCTTAAGTAGTTAAAGCAAGATGGCTCGACTTCGCTCTCCCGCCGGGGCACACTGGTGGGAGCAGTACCAGGGTGTTTATGTTGCACAAACAAATTGCAGGTTCCTATCGTTCGTCCGTTGCCGGCAGGGAAGGGCTCCGGCTGGTTTCGCCCGGTGAGGAGCGCCGCCCGGCGTCCGCTGCGCCGGAGCTGATTGCCATTCTGTCGCGCCGCTGCTCGTCGTTCTTTGCAGAGGCGGCGGTGCTGGTGCTGGTCTTCGGCATCCTCGACTTCTTCTTCCAGCACGGGCGCGTCTCGCTGCCCTGGGCCGCCGGTGCGATCGGCCTCAGCGTGGCCCTGCTGCTGGCCAGCGTCGCCACGGACTTTACTGCGGGCCGCTGGCTCGGGGCACATCCCTAGCGTTCCCGACAAAGACCACGAGTAGCTCCTGGCCGCCGGGGCGCGGCTGTCAGTACCGGATGACCACCTGGGGGTGGCGGGCGAGCCACCAGCATGGGGTGCTCCACGCCTGCTGAAAGGGCTGCGGCAGCAGGCTGCTGGTGCAGGTCGCCGTGTCGGTGCCGTCAAAATCGTACTCCTCCTTCGATCCCTTCAGCGGGGTGATGGTCACGCGGCTCACCTGTAGCTCCTCTGTGCCGTGGCCATGTGCCGTCCGCACCCGCCAGGCGGCCCAGTCCGCGCCGTACCCAGCGCCGCACACCAGCAGCAGCGCAAGGCTGAGGCGGAGGAGGACGCGGGACAGTGACAGGTGTGGGGGCATGGTGAGGTGATTGCAGCAAGTGTACGTGTGACCCAATTCCCGGACGCCTTCGCCACGGGCGATTGCACCATTTGCGGTGCAACTTTGCCGATGCGTGCACAGGTGTGTGCTCTAGAGCGCTGTTAGCGCGCAGAAACGCACCTGAGCATGCACAAACGATGCTGTTTGCGTACACAAACACGCTGAATGCGCACGTTTGTGTCGCTTCAACCCACGCATTTGTCCGCTATAGATGCGGGTTTTGCGCGCTCATTCCGCGTTTTTGCAAAAAGTGTGGAACCGGAGCACTCCCGGTGCGTATTTCAGGATGCGCGACGGGTTTCAACTGCAGTGGGACTTCGCCAGCAACAGGATGTTCAGGAGAAGTCTCATGGTTCGTCGTACCGTTTTCGCCCTTGTTCTTACCGCCGCCACCCTCACCCCGACCGCTTCGCATGCCGCACTCTTCGGCCACAGCGCGACCACTCCCGACAAGGGCAAGATGGTCAAAGTTATCCTAAAAAATCGCACAGCCGCGCCTATGGACCTCCTGGTGGAAGATAAGCCCATTACCATCGCCGCCAACGGGGAATACGAGTTAAAGGCAGTGGAAGGTACCCACGTCTACGGCTCGGATAAGAGCGTGAAATTGACGGTCACACGTGACCTGAACGGCACCACCTGCTCCTTTCGCTAGAGCGAAGAAGAGCACATTGCTGTAGGTGCAGGTAAGGCAGCGGAATAGGTTGCCTTACCTGGCCTGTTTCAGCGCACAGTATGTCGGATTTAGACAGGGCATAACTTGCGGTAAGCGTCGAAGGCGGGCTCAAGAAACTTTTTTGGTGAATTATCTGTAATCAAGATGACGAATCTGCTATGTCGGGCGTATAACACAATGCGCGACGTTGTTTCAATTGCAGTGGGACTTCGCCAGCTACAACGCAGTATGGAGAAGTCATCATGATCTATCGTTCAATCGCAGCGCTTGCCCTCGCGGGCAGCATGCTTACTCCCGCCCTCGCCTCTGCCGCAGAGAACAACGCAAACGTCTCGCAGGCAAAGGGCCCCATGGTCCACGTTACCCTCAAGAATCTCAGCAACATGACGCAAAACCTGGTCATCCAGGGCCGTCCCGTGGTGCTGGAGGCGAACGCGTCCACCAAGGTTGAGGTGCCGGCGGGTACCCCGGTGTACGGTGCCGATAACACCGTAAAGCTGACCATTGTGAAGGACTACAACGGAGCCGTCGCCTCCTTCCGCTAAGTGAAGGATCCTTCCGATGGTGTACAAGGTTGCCGGTTGCTTTGGGCGTACGCTCCAGGCGCGCTGGCACAAACAGGACGTGGTGCGCGCTGCAATCGCGTGCCACGTCTTTTTCATGTTTCCTTCGTGGTCCTTACGCAGCTAGCGGGCCTGCTTATAGGCTTGAGGCATGGCACTTAAAACAATTTGTGTATTTTGCGCGTCCGCGCTGGGTGTAAACGCTGAGTACCGTATGGCAGCCGGGGAACTCGGCTCAGAACTGGCCCGGCGCGGCATTGGGCTGGTCTACGGCGGCGCAACCGCCGGGCTGATGGGCGCGGTGGCGGATGCCGCGCTGGCTGGCGGCGGCCGGGTGGTCGGCGTGATACCGCACGTGTTGGTGGACAAAGAAGTGGGTCACAGCGGCTGCACGGAGCTGCACGTGGTGGACACCATGCACACCCGCAAGGCGCTGATGGGCGAGCGTGCCGATGCGTTCCTGATTCTGCCGGGTGGCTACGGCACACTTGAGGAACTGTTCGAGGTGCTGGCGTGGCAGACCCTGCGGCTGCACAGCAAACCCATGTGCCTGCTGAACACCGCAGGGTTCTATGACGGTCTGCTGAGCTTTCTGGATGGCTGCGTGCGCGAGGGTGTGCTGAAGCCGGAAGCGCGCGAGACGCTGCTGGTGGCCGACACGGTAGACGAGGCGCTGGCCAAAATGGAAGCTGCGGCGCAGCCAGCCGCCGACTGAATCGGGCAGCCTCCTGGGGTCATCCAACCGTAGGCTGTTAAACGATCCGGAGTTCTCTTGCCCAATCTGTTCGATCCCATTCGCGTCGGCGACCTCGACCTGCCAAACCGCATTTTCATGGCCCCGCTCACACGTTTGCGCGGCACGGTGGACCACCTGCCCCGGCCGGAGCTGATGGCTGAGTACTATGCGCAGCGTGCCTCGGCCGGACTGATTCTGTCGGAGGGTACGCCGGTGGACCTGCTGGGTGTCGGGTACCCGCAGGTGCCGGGCATCTGGTCGCCCGAGCAGGTGGAAGGTTGGAAGCCGGTCGTGGAGGCGGTGCACCGCGCAGGTGGCCGCATCTTCGCGCAGATCTGGCATGTGGGCCGCATCTCGCACTCGAGCTACCTGCACGGCCAGCAGCCAGTAGCCCCCAGCGCCATTGCTGCTGCAGGGCACGTGGCTGTGATGCGGCCGGTGACGCCCTACGAGACGCCACGCCCGCTCAGCACGGGTGAGGTGCAGGGCGTGGTGGAGCAGTTTGGCCGTGCCGCACAGAACGCGAAAGCCGCGGGCTTCGACGGTGTGGAGCTGCATGGAGCCAACGGCTACCTGTTGGATCAATTTCTGCAGAGTGGTGCAAACCATCGCGACGATGCATACGGCGGACCGGTGGAAAACCGTGCGCGACTGATGCTGGACTGCGCGGATGCAGCGATCGCCGTCTACGGCGCGGGGCGCGTGGGCATGCACCTGGCACCACGCGGTGACTCGCAGGGTGTGTCCGATAGCAACCCGGAAGCGACGTTCGGGTATGTAGCGCGAGAGTTGGGCAGACGCAAGCTCGCCTTCCTGATGGCGCGCGAGTACGAAGGACCGGACAGCCTGGGACCGATGCTGAAGCGGGAATTTGGCGGCGTTTATGTGGACAACGAGAAGTTCACCCTCGAGTCGGCGAACGATGCCCTCGCGCGTGGCGTGGCGGATGCTGTGGGCTTTGGCAAGTTGTTCATCGCGAATCCGGACCTGCCGCGACGATTGCAGGAGGGTGCGCCGTTGAATGCGCCGCGTCCTGAGACGTTCTACACACACGATGCGGAAGGGTACACGGATTATCCGGCCCTGGCCTGAGTACCCTTTCTCATGACGTATGGCTTGGTGTCTGGCCTCTAGTTGGACTGTGATTCGGTCAGGGTGTGGCGCGGCAAGCCTCTACCCCAGACCTTGGACCGGTCTGAGCCGTTGAGAGTCGGGCGAGCTTCGCTCGACAACACGGGCCTTCAGCCCGTGCGCTGCCGCCCCTTGCCGACCTGGGGCGTTGCCCCAGGCTCTTACAACACGGGCTTTCAGCCCGCTCTCTGACGTCCCTGCTTACATCGCGGAAGGCCAAGCATTTCACAGCATGGGCTTTTAGCCTGCGACGAGGGGCTGCGCCCTGTTGGTTAGAAGTGGCGTAGCGGGCGGGGTGTCTCCGGCGGTGCAGTTGCGGCGCGGTCGATGGGGGTGGCGCGGTCGGCGGTGCGCTCAAGGGATCGAGCTACGATGTCGCGCGAGCCCAGGCCCACCGCCAAGGCCAGCGCCAGCACCATGCCGCCAAACAGGATGCCGAAGCCAAGCTCGACGATGAGGCCTCCGATGTTCAGGTGGTCCAGGATCATGGCACCGGTGAAGACCAGCACCAGCCACTTGACCGCGAGCGACAGCGGGCGTGCATAGTTCAGCTTGGCGTTGACCGCGCTGATGAGCACGGAGCGTGACAGGTACCGGGACAGGATGATGCCCGTGACCAGGATAAGAAAGGCACCCACGACGTGCGCCAGGTAGGGCAGGATAAACGGTGTCAGATCGCCTGAGCCGCCTGCGGCGTCGTACGCCGAGATGCCGATGGTGACACCCAGCAGCACGCACGCCCAGAAGATGATGCGGCTGATGAGCAGCGTGGCG
>CALMRM010000149.1 GCA_937871605.1 uncultured Terriglobus sp.
GTGCAGGGCCCTGTAGCGCTGCTGCGTGTACCGCACGGTCAGGGCGGCATGCTTGCCGTGCAAGCCGCGCGAAAGCTGTGCCAGCAGCAGCCAGTCGTGCCAGGTGCCACCTGCCTCCTGCACGGCCTCAAACTGCTCTGCCACGGCACGGACCGGCGAGTCCTGAGGCGCGCTTTCTGCCATGTAACGGCACAGCTTTGCCGCCTTGCGCAGGGTGTGCAGCGCCTCTTCGTCCAGCCGTGCCACCCACTCCCGTAGTGGGAGCTTCGCCTTACGCCCCTTTGCGGTGGGAGTCAACAGGTCGCGCACCTCATCAGAAAACCATGCTTGCACACGGCTGCTCATTTCTGCAGGAGCAATGGCCGCTACAGAGGCCGGCTTCATCACCTGCTCCAGCGCATGCATCGACCCGGCAAGCTTTCCCTCTTGGCGGTGCAGGACTGCGATGAGCGCTTCCGCCTCCACCTTGCGCGTGTGCTGCAGAAGCTTCCGCAGTGCCCGTGCCTGCTGCCGCACAGCGTTCATTTCGTCGTCCTTGGCCTCAGTCTTTGCGGGTGTGTCATACCAGATGGCATCCACCTGCACGTCCAGGTCTCGTACGACGCCAGCGGCCCGCCGCACCTTTCGCAGGCGTCTGTGTACAGCCTTTGCCTGCTTCGAGTGCTGTGGAATCTGCTTAGGCCGGGTGTCATGCTCCAACAGGTCAATCAGGTGCAGGTACGCTTCCACACGCCGCGTTGTGGTCCGCAGTTTGTGTACCGCACCAACCTCTGCCGCAGAGGATGCCACCAGCATGGCCGCGTTCAGCGCCACCACGTGGTCCGTCAGGGTCTTGACGGGCGAAACCTCACCCTCCGGCGCCGCCTGCGGCTGCACTGCCGCCTTCTTGCTCACTGCCATAGTGCATTCGATGCGCACCTGAAGTGAGAGCGGACACGCGCTGGGAAAGATCGTGCTCGAAGGCTGGCAGTATGCTCTCTGCGACCTCCGCGTGTACTTCCTTCGCGCCCTCTGCGTTCTGCTTTCAGACTGCCGGTGCTTCCACGCTGATTCCTTGGCGTACCCCTGGTGCGGGACACGCGGTAGATGGTCGCCCTTGGGTATGACGCGGACGGCCCGCGGCGCAAGACCCCTCACTCACGCTTCGCGAGGAGCGTACCCAGAGCTTCGAAAAACACAAAAGCCACCCGCACGAGGCGAGTGGCTCCTAACGCATCGCCCCTCAGTTAGAGGCGGCTGCCGCGGCCAAACAACAGGTACAGCAGAACCAGCAAAATAATGAGGCTAAGGCCGCCGCCGCCGTAGTAGCCGACGCCCGGTCCCATATAAAATCCGCCACCGCCAAACACAAGCAACAGTACGATCAACAACACAATGAGCATGGACGTTCCCTCAAAGTTCCTCGCCTGGACACAGCACGAACTTACACCTGCATCAGAAGCGAAACTAAAGTTGCAGGATGCTTGCTCCTAGAGCCAAATTCACCGCGCGGAGTGCTCGCCCGCCCTGACGCGCGCCACGCACCCACTCTGCGCTTAGGTGGCGCTGAATCCCTGCCGCTCCAAAGGTTTGCACCACAGTTCAGCTGCGCGATTTCAGGCGATTTTCCTACGTGCCGCAACCGCAATCCCGGACAATCCGGTAAGCAGCAGCAGAAACGTGCCTGGCTCAGGCGTGACCGACACCGCGGCGGGCGTAGCCACGGACTGATAGCTGGCCGTGGTGAGCGGTGCCCCCTGGTACACGTAGAAGACTGCGCCAGGATCGGTGAAGCCGTTCACCGTAGAGGTGGAGGCAAGCTGCGCCGGTGCCTCCGTGCTGGTAAAGCTGAAGCCCGAGAGCGATGACCCTGCCGCCAGCAGATTCGTCGTCGACACCCACCGAATACCCGCACCGGCGTTGGTCGCGGTAAAGCTCCACCCGGCAGGCGAGGTGTACGCGCTTGGCGTCACCGTCAAGAAGCCCGCGCCCGGCACCCAGCTAAACCAGAACGTACCAATGTCCGTGGTGCCAGTGTTGTTCAGCGTCAGCGCGTAGGTATACACACCCGGCGTAGCCTGCGTCGCCGTATACGTAGCTGTCGCCATGGTGGACGCATACGACGCAGAGACGCCGCTGACACAGATCAGTGCAAGTAGAAAAGCCCAGCGCACACTTCGCAACACGGTACCGCCTTCACAAGAGGAATGCCGATACGGTACGCCCTTCCACAACACATCACCAGTGAAAAGATCGTGTCAACACGCAAAGCCCGGCAGATATGTCTCACCCGTCTACCTCACGCGCTCAGCCACCTGCACGGCACTTCCTGAACGATGGCTGGGCGTGGGAGCCGGTGCGAGCCAAGGACACCCGCGCCATCCACGAGCCCTCCGTACAACGGATGCCGCCATCCACGAGATCTAGTCCGCCTCCATCGACAACAGCAAAAACCTCAACGACCGCTTCCCCATCGACGGCCACCTAACCCCACAAAACCGCTTCGCCAAGGCCAACGAACTGCTCTACGTCGCCCACCAGGACCTGTCCCACGCAGAAGACGTGCCGCAGTCCCGAGACCTACGCAACCGCGCTCTGCAGCACGTCGACCAAGCCACAACACGATCGATCAAGCCGTCAAGATCGCCCGCTGGCAGTAACTCTTTCTAGCTTCTGGCGACAGGACAGCACGCAACAGCAAAGGGCAGGCCGACAGCCTGCCCTTTGCGTCATGGACCTTGCCCACGCAATACATTGATGCTGAAGACGAAGCTAAGTGCATCTTTCAACATACCGCCTTACGCAACCACACCGCCTTTTCAGCGACGTCTTCTTGGCTGCACTGTTGGCGTGGCAGGTTGGTATGCACGAAGGCCAGCATCACCGGTTAGAATCTCTACGTAGCAGTCAGCTTTAGCGTAATACTCGGCTACATCTTTGATAGTGGCATCACCGATTGATAATTTACTTGCTGCCAGGGAGGGCCAGTTCTGCGCTAAGAGAGCTAGGTGATCTTCCTTCCACAGGTCCGCCTGCTGTGTGAACGCTGCCCAAGGGTTTTTCGCATCGAGAGCACCTTGAAGATGCTGGCAGAGAGCTGAGGCTCGCTCGAAACGGTACTCACTTGCCTGTGCAATGTGATTGCCCGTCTCAATCAGGGTCGCAATGGGCAACACAAAAGTGCTTCCCATTGCTGCTTCCTTCTTTAGAAGCGTTTCAATTCGGTTAAAATCCCACAAGTCTTGCGCTTTGCCTGAGGTCTCTTTACCCGGAACCTTCAGCCAACAGCACAACATCGACGTGTCGATAACCAGAACCCTTCTCATGCGGCTGACACCGCATCGGGTTCTTCACTTGCCAAAACCTGTTCAAGCAATCCCTCGCTGGAGATTTTACCGACTGGCCCTCTGGCTAAGAGCTTGGGTAATTCTGATATATCTTCCAACAGTGTCAGAACACTGCTAGCTGTCGCAGGATCGCGGTGGGCTACTGTCATGTACGGCACCATCTCAGGTCCCATAGCATCAAGCAGTGCAGGATTGTGCGTAGTCACCAACACATCAACAATCCGCTGCGCACCGACAGTTCGCAGCATTTTAAGAAGCAAATTAGCACGGGAAGGGTGTAAACCGTTATCAACCTCTTCGACAACTAGAAGGCTGTTCTTAGGGCGCGTAAGTAGTGCTGCGAGAATCGCGAGAAATCTAAGAGTCCCGTCTGACATTCCTCTCGCATCTACGAGGTCATGAACGGGCTGTCCATTTGCAATCCAGCTTTCCTCACTGTATAGCATTGCATCAGCGTTAAAGCGACCTACAGTCTCAGCATAAACTCGATTTATATCCTTCTCTGGCAGTTGACGTGCGTAGTCGGTCAAAACTGCTTCTATGCTGCTCCTTCTTTCCTGCGGCAATGCAGCGATAACACCGGCGATGTTGCTCGCATCCGCCTCCAGTTGATCGGAGAGCGAAGAGTAGGCCCGCATATGTGAAGGAATCGGATCCAAGATAAAGATGTCGCGTAGGCTCGCAACGGTATCAGCTATCCCGTCCTGAATCTCTTGGCGAAGCTTCTGACCGAAGAGTTGGAACAATATTGACTGAGAGCGTCCGATCTGACGCTGTACGCCACGTTTTTCGTTGTATAGCCAGATGGTGATAGTAGGAGAGTTCTCTTCACAGGGATCAGTACGAAACAGCTTTATCTCACCAGCAATATTCTTTCGACCAGGGCGATATTTAACTCGCTTTAGGAACTCTGCCGCTACGTCGCATCTCTTCTGATGAACCTTCGCATTAAGGGAATAGACCAGATCGGTCACATCATCTACACGTAGGGTGACCTCCAGCGTGAAGTCGTTACCTGGTCGACGAGGAGCTAGATCAAGACCACCCCTCAATGCATTCTGCACATTGTCACCCTGTAGCGCCGCAGTGAGCAAAGAACCGGATGATACCCGTTTAAGGAATATCAATGCGTCCAAGCAATTCGATTTGCCGCTACTATTTGTGCCGATGAGCACCGATAGCGGATCGACATGCAGAGTCGCAGACGAGTAGCTCTTCCAATCAATCAGCTTTACTTCGGTAATCATGGCTATACCTGCTTCACAGAAACGTTTTCACATGCAGCTTACTGCACGGTGGGCTTGTCGTCCCCTTCGGCTTTGGTGTCTTCGGTTGGAATGGTGACGGCGGCGGCTACCTTGTCGGCGTCGTCCAGGTCGAGGAGCTTTACGCCCATGGTGGCGCGGCCGGCGGCGCGGATGGTCTTGGTGTCGATGCGGATGATTTGCCGAACTGGCTGACCCGCCTAGGCGGCCTGTGTGTGCGATTGCGATCCAGAGACGTCGGCCTTCTCATCGAGCCACAGGTGGCGATCGCGGGTATAGTCTCCGCTGCCAGGGTACGTCACGCTGATGAAGCGGGCCAGCCCATAGGGGCCAAGCTCTCTGCCTAAAATGCTGAAGGCGTGAGAACGCAACTCTTCGTCGGTCATGGTTTCAAGGGGACTCATCGTTCGCTCCTCGCCTGCCAGTCTACAGGATTGACCACTGCGACACGGACGCCCAAAGGCACTGCCGCTGTTCTTCGTGTCCGGCTGACGAGGCGGTCGTCTGTCGTGAGCAGAGCATTGACACCTGCAGTCTCTGCGAAGGCCAGGTGCAACGCATCGTACCGCCCGAAGCCTAGCTGTTCCAGGTTGGCTGCCCTGCCGACAACATCAACGGAGTAGGCAAGAGTTACGGTGGCAGTCGTAAGAAGTCCGAGTGCCTGATCGCGCCTTACCGGCTCACGACTTCTTCTTATCTCTTCTACAAGTGCCTGGCTTGCGACCCACTCCAGCTGCCCCTGCTGCACCAGCAGGAAGCAGGAGAGGACAGCTTCTCTCTCCGCGCGAATACGTGGCTGACTTTGCTCATCTGTCAGCCGTCCGAGCGCGCAGTTATCGAGATAGATCTTCATCTGCGCGCCCGGTCTGGGATTACTGAATGGTCGGTTTGTCGTCGCCTTCTGCCTTGACCTCTTCGGCGGGGATGGTGACGGCGGCGGCTACCTTGTCGGCATCGTCTAGGTCGAGGAGTTTCACGCCCATGGTGGCGCGGCCCGCGGCGCGGATGGTTTTGGTGTCGATGCGGATTATTTTGCCGAACTGGCTGATGACCATCAGCTCTGTGGTTTCGTCGACCAGCTGGATGGCGGACACCTTGCCGATTTTGGGCGTGGTGCGCATGTTGATGACGCCCTTGCCGCCGCGCGACTGCAGGCGGTAGGCGTCCACATCCGTCCGCTTGCCAAAGCCGTTTTCACTGACGGTAAGGATGAGGCACGGCGTGACGCCCAGCAGCTTGTCCAGCGCGTCCAGCCGGTCAGAGTGGTTGATGGGCGTGGCGGCCTCGACGACGACCTCGTTCGGGTCGCCCTCGAGTTCGAGCGGCTGGTTACCCTTGGCCTTGGCGATCTCGTCGATGGCCTGCTGCACCTGCTCGGTGATGGTAGCCTTGCCAGGCTTGGCAGGGTGCACGGCGTCGTGCTTCGCGGCCAGTTCGAGACGCTTGCGATTGCGCGCGGCCTCGCTGGGCGTGATGGCCGCGCCGATGACGTAGTCCGACTTCTTCAGCGTGATGCCCTTGTTGCCGCCGGCGTTGCGACCCATGGGGCGCAGGCCGCCGGACTTATTGGCGTCGTACGTCTCTTCAAAGCGGATAGCCGCGCCTTCGCGCGTGGCGAGGAAGACGACGTCGTCACCGCTGGTGACGCGGACGGCGATCAGTTCGTCATCCTTGTCGATGTTGATGGCAATGATGCCGCGCGCCATGACGTTGCTGAAGTCGGTCAGCGGTGTCTTTTTGACAATGCCCTCGCGCGTGGCGAAGAAGACGAACTTGCCCTCTTCCTTCAGGTCGCGAACGGGGAGATAGCTGACGATTTTTTCGCCGGGCTGCAGTGCCAGGATGTTGGCCATGTGCTTGCCCTTGCCTGCCGCGCCCACGTCGGGGATTTCGTAAATCTTGAGCCAGAAGACGCGGCCCGTGTTGGTGAAGAACAGCAGGTAGCTGTGCGTCGAGTCGATGATGAGCGACTGCACAAAGTCTTCTTCACGCGTCTTCATGCCCAGGCGGCCGGTGCCGCCGCGGCGCTGCTGGCGATAGGTGCTGATGGGCGTGCGCTTGAGGTAGCCGGAGTGCGAAACGGTGACGGCCACCTGCTCGTCGGCAATCAGGTCTTCCAGGTGCAGCTCGGCGGTTTCGTCGATGATCTGCGTGCGGCGCACGTCGCCGTACTTGTCGCGGATCTCCTCGAGTTCCTTCACGATCACGCGGCGCAGCTTCTTTTCGCTGGCCAAGATGGATTCGTACTCGGCGATGTTGTCGCGCACCTGGCCCAGTTCGCGCAGCAGTTCGTCGATGCTGAGCTGGGTGAGGCGGTACAGCTGAAGTTCCAGGATGGCGTCGATCTGCCGGTAGCTGAGCACCAGCGTGCCCGTGGCGCCGGTGGGCGCGGTGGCCGTGCCCAGCAGCGCGGCGTCAATGCCATATTTCGCCGGGTCCAGCGTAATGCCGGCGAGTTCCGTCCCGCGCAGATTGATGCGGCGGCCGCTAAAGAACGCGAAGAGGTTTTCGCGCGCATCGCTGCGGCTGGAGGAGTTGCGGATGATGCGGATGACCTGGTCCAGGTGGTCCAGCGCGATCTGGTACCCCAGCAGGATGTGCTCGCGCTCGCGGGCCTTGTTCAGCAGAAAGGCCGTGCGGCGGCGGACGACGTCAATGCGGTGGTCGATGAAGGCACGGATCGCGTCAGGCAGCGGCAGTTCACGCGGTTGGCCGTTGTGCACCGCCAGAAAAATCATGCTGAAGCTTTCCTGCATCTGCGTGTTCTTGAACAGCTGGTTCAGCACGATTTCCGGCTGCGCGCCGCGCTTGAGCTCAATAACGATGCGCATGCCGTCGCGGTCGCTCTCGTCGCGCACGTCGCTGATGTCGTCGATGGTCTTCTCCGTGACCAGTTCGGCGATGCGTTTGATGAGGTTGTTTTTGTTGACCTGGTACGGGATTTCGCTGACGATGATGCTCTCGCGACCGCCCTTCAGATCTTCGGTGGAGCACTTGGCACGCATCAGGAAGCGGCCGCGGCCCGTGCGGTAGCTTTCGCGGATGTTGCGCTTGCCGTAGATGAAGCCGCCCGTGGGAAAGTCCGGCCCCTGCACGTGCTCCAGCACCTGGTCCAAGCCGGCGTGCGGGTCGTTGACGAGCATAATCGCCGCAGTGACGATCTCCGTTAGGTTGTGCGGCGGAATGTTGGTCGCCATGCCGACCGCGATACCACTAGAACCGTTGACGATCAGGTTCGGGAAGCGCGCGGGTAGCACCGTGGGTTCCAGCGTGGATTCGTCGTAGTTCGGCGTGAAATCCACTGTGTCCATGTCGATGTCGGCCAGCATTTCGCCGCTGATCTTCTGCAGGCGCGACTCGGTGTAGCGCATGGCGGCAGGCGGGTCGCCGTCGACCGAGCCGAAGTTGCCCTGGCCGTCCACCAGCGGATAGCGCATGCTGAAGGGCTGCGCCAGCCGTACCATGGCGTCGTAAATGGCGCTGTCGCCGTGCGGGTGATAGTTGCCCATGGCATGGCCCACCACCTTGGCGCA
>CALMRM010000150.1 GCA_937871605.1 uncultured Terriglobus sp.
GTTCTCCACGTCCTCGCCCACGTACCCTGCCTCGGTGAGCGTCGTGGCATCCACAATCGCGAAGGGTACATCCAGCATTTTGGCGAGCGTTTGCGCCAGCAGCGTTTTGCCGCTGCCTGTTGGCCCCACCAGCAGGATGTTGGATTTCGCAAGCTCTACATCGTTGCCGCGGGTGCGGTTCATCTGAATGCGCTTGTAGTGGTTGTAGACCGCCACCGCAAGTTTTTTCTTGGTTACATCCTGGCCGATGACGTACTCGTCCAGAAATGCCTTCACCTCATGCGGCTTGGGCAGATTGGCAGGCTGCTGGCCCGCCTGTGCGTCCGTTTTGTCATCCTCAAGGATGGAGTTGCACACGCCCACACACTCGTCACAGATGTAGGCACGGGGATAATCCGATGGGGAAGAGATCAGCTTTGCTACGGCGTCCTGCGACTTGTGGCAGAACGAACATCTCAGTGAGTCGTCTGGACCTTTGGATGTCTTCATGCGGACGACAACTCCTCTACGGCAAACCGCGCCGTTCTTTGAAGTTTACACCGGACAGGCCTGTATTTTCGCGTATGAGGGGCTTGCCTGCAGGGTTGGCGTATTGTTACCCGTGGTGCAAACAAAGGGGCTCCGGCAGCTGCCGGACCCCTTGTTGAACGACGCTGGGCTAGCTGCGCGGGCGCGTGATGATGTCGTCGATCAGGCCGTATTCCTTTGCCTGTTGCGCGCTCATGGTGAAGTCGCGGTCAGTGTCGCGCTCAATCTGTTCGAAGGTCTGGCCGCTGTGCTCGGCCATGATCTTATTCATGCGTTCACGCAGGCGTAGGATTTCGCGCGCGTGGATGTCAATTTCTGTCGCCTGGCCCTGAATGCCGCCACCCATAATGAGCGGCTGGTGGATCAGGATGCGCGAGTTGGGTAGGGAGAACCGCTTGCCCTGCTTGCCTGCCATCAGCAGGAAGGCACCCATGCTGGCGGCCTGGCCGATGCACAGGGTAGACACATCGTTCTTGATGTACTGCATGGTGTCGTAGATGGCCATGCCCGCGCTGACGGAACCGCCCGGCGAGTTGATGTACAGCTGGATGTCCTTTTCCGGATCCTCACCGGAAAGGAACAGTAGCTGCGCAATGATCAGATTGCCTACGTTGTCGTCAATCGGCGTGCCCAAGAAGATGATGTTGTCGCGCAGCAGACGACTGTAGATGTCATAGGAGCGTTCGCCCCGGCTCGTCTGCTCGAGCACCATTGGAATTAAGCCCATGTTCTCCCTCGTTCCGTGTCGTGCTCTGTGACGCGTGGACTGAAACACCCGCTCAGCGTTTCAGCCGCGCAGAATAGTTACGCCACGGCTTCGTACAGTGCAGTGGCAGTCGCCTCGCGCCGCATCTGCTCGCGCATGCGCTGCAGGGTGCCGTCAGACTGGAGGCGAGCCCGCAGCTGGTCGACCGGCTCACGGGCTTGCAGGGACATGATCATCAGTTCCCTCTCCACGTCATCGTTCTTGACCTGCACATCCTTTGCCTCTGCGATGCGGTCGAGCAGCAAGGAAGCCTTCACTTCCTTGACGGCCTCATCACGTTGCGCGGCACGCAGCCGGTTGAAATCAAGGGTCTGCATCTGCTCGCGCGTCATGCCCTGCTGCGCCAGTGCGCGCAGCCCGCGATCCAGCCGCACGTCAATCTGCTGCTGCACAAAGCTTTCCGGCACGGGGAACTGGAAGCGCTCCACCAACGCATCGACAAGCTTGCCCTTGGCCTCAGCTTCAGCATTCTGCTTCTTGCCGTTGATGGCGTTCTCACGCAGGCTGGCTTCAAACGACTCCCAGCTATCGTAGTCGCCCATCTGCTTGGCAAACTCCGCGTCGCGCTCCGGGTAGGTCTTGCGCTTGATGGTCTTAGCCGTCACGTCATAGTCAATGGTCAGCCCAGCCAGACGAACGTCGCCGAAGTCGGAGGGGTACGTGACCTCCAGTTCAAACTCCTGGCCCTTGTTTTTGCCTCGCAGCGCCTCGCTGAAGGCAGGCAGCGTGTTTTTGCCGCCGATCTCGACCAGCACGTCCTCGCCCTCAAACTCGTCCGCCTCAGCAGCTTCCGGGGCAATGGTCTCGCCTTCGGTTTTGCGGCGTGCGCCCGTAAATGAGATCTCAGCCCAGTCGCCATCTGCCAGCGGCCGGTCCTCTTCGACGGTTTCGATGGTGGCGTGCGAATCAAGTACGCGATCCAGTTCCGCACCATACTCGGCGTCGGTCAGTTCCACGCTGGGCTTTTCGACCGATACGCTCTCGTAGCCAGTGACGTCAATCTCAGGTGCCACTTCGAACTGTGCACGGAAGCGCAGCGGCTGCTCGTCCTGCAGGTTGAGTTCGATCACCTGCGGCTGCGAGATGGGGTTCAGGCTGCTGTTCACCATCTCCTGGCGGAAACGCTCCTGCACCAGGGAGTCCATGACCTCTTGCCGCACTTCCTTGGCGAAGCGGCTGCGGATCAGCGAATCTGGCACCTTGCCGGCGCGGAAGCCGGGGATGCGAGCCATTTTGCTATAGCGCTTTACGACCTTCGAGTAGGCCTTGCTCACCTCGGCTGCCGGTACTTCCACGCTGACCTCGCGCGTCAGCGCCGGGTTCAGGCCGGAGTTTTGCGGGCGGATCAGGCCATCGTCATGGGAGT
>CALMRM010000151.1:0-268 GCA_937871605.1 uncultured Terriglobus sp.
ATGCTCATGTGCGGGTACAGCCCGGTCTCCTGGATGACATAGCCGATGCCGCGCCGCAGTTGCTGCAGGTCTGCCGTGGCCACAGCCTTGCCGCCCACAGCAACGGAGCCGCCATCGGGCAGCACCAGGCCATTCACCGTTCGCAGCAGCGTGGTTTTGCCAGAGCCGGAGCGCCCCAGCAGCGCCACCGTGCTGCCCGGCTCAACCTGCAGGCTGATGCCGTCCAGAATGCGCCGCGGCTCACCAGCAGCGACGCCCTCCTTGCGAG
>CALMRM010000151.1:278-4960 GCA_937871605.1 uncultured Terriglobus sp.
TGTCAGGAGCGGACGGCACTCTCGCCCGACTCGATTACGTCCAACCGGCCAGTGGCAGCGTTGTCGCTATCAATGCCCTCGGCAGACTCGGGGTCTGCAGCATCGGGTGCGGGCATGTCGAAGCGCTGCTCCACTTCGTCGGCGGGCACAGCGGGACCATCGTCATCCACGTCATCGTGGGCTGACGCGGTGTCATCCACCACGCCCTGCAGCGAGGTGTCCTCATCTTCCGGCAGGACCGGCGCGTTGAACGCCTCGGCGGTCGGCTCTGGCGCGGCGGGCGTGCTGCCACCGAGACCCTTGACGCGAACCACCGTGATCTTGCTGAAACCTTCCTTAAACGACGGCGGACGCAGGCGCTCTGCCATTTTCTGCATGACGTCATTGGCCACGCGGCGCTCGCGCTTGCTGTTGCGCTCCAGACAGACGGGCAGCGGCACGTCGAAGTAGACGGCCTGCGCCTCGTAGCCGAAGCTCTTCGCCATTTTGATCCACTGGCGGCGTTCGTGGGCAGAGAGGTTCGTCGCATCCACGTAATTCCACGGCATTTTTGCGATCAGACGGGCGCGCAGCAGCGACCGCAGCGTGGAAAACACCAGGCCGCTGTAGCGCTGATCCGTGATGTCGTCGAACAGGATGGTGCGCAGCATGTCGCTGCTCAGCGGCGTGACGCCACGGCGCTTGTACCAGGTGGTCTTGCCGCTGCCTGGCAGGCCGATCGCCAGCACCACGTAACCGCGCGGCACAGACTTGTCGCCTGCCGCAATCGCGGGTGGCTCTACCGGCGTGCCCACGTTGTCCGGCTGCGTCTCCACCTCAATTTTTCCCGGCGCGGCACTGCTTTCCGCATCGCCGTCGTGCTCGCCCGCAGAGTCTGCCGCTGCACTCAACTCCTCTGCAACTGCTTCCTCGCTGGCCGGTTCTGCTGTGCGCCGGGGCGCGTCAGGGTAGCTGGGTTGCAGTGCCGCAGGCTGATCCTGTGGGATCTCCTGCCCAATCTTGCCAGTGGCCTCGCTGTTGTGCGGGCCACGCTTACTGCGTCGTCTCATCTGGTTGCGCATCCAGTCGCGCATGACTCGCTTTGTACCATAGCGCGTTGCCGCCCGCAAAGTTTCGCGCTGAAGGCGCAAGTTGTAAGAGCCTGGGGCATACCCCAGGATGAGGGTTGTAGCGACGGCTGCGGCTGTAGGCCCGCGCTACAGGAATATTGGTGAGGTGCATCAGGAGAACGGCGCCTGTAGGATAACGCGGACCTGCAGGCCGCCAAAGTTAAGCGTTTTTACTTCCCGCGATGTACCAGCAGCAGACCACACAGTATCAGTAGGAATGGCAACAGCAACAGAACAGAGGTAGCGTGCCAATGTAAGCCCATGATGAACATTTGGCTAAGCCAAAATCCTAAGTACCCCTCCGCGAACACGAGGCCTGTACCCAGGCCTGTGAGTAGGTAGCCGGTCTCTCGTCTCGTCATCCATGACTCCTCACAGCAGCTGTAGCCCACACCAGCATCGTAGCCGGTACACTAGAAAGTGTTCGCCAGGCGCACCCAGCGCTCACTTAAGAGGGATTGAGATCACCATGGCAGTAAAGGTAGGCATCAACGGTTTTGGCCGCATCGGCCGCAATGTGTTTCGCACGGCGCTCGGCAACCCGGAGATCGAGTTTGTCGCGGTCAACGACCTGACCAGCCCCGCGACGCTGGCACATCTGCTGAAGTACGACTCGGTGCTGGGCAACCTGCACGGTCATGAAATTGAGGCGGGCGACGGCTTTATCTCCGTGGATGGCAAGCAGATCAAGGTGTTCGCCGAGCGCGACCCCGCCAAGCTGCCCTGGGCAGAGGTGGGTGCGCAGGTGGTTGTCGAATCGACCGGCAACTTTACCGACGCCACCAAGGCCAAGGCGCACCTGGGCGAGACGGTCAAGAAGGTCATCATCTCCGCACCTGCGACGAACGAGGACATCACCGTCGTCCTCGGCGTGAATCAGGACAAGTACGACCCGGCGCAGCACCACGTCATCAGCAACGCCAGCTGCACTACCAACTGCCTGGCACCCGTGGTCAAAGTGCTGCACGACACGTTCATCATCACCAGCGGCATCATGACTACGATCCACAGCTACACCAACGACCAGGTCATCCTCGACTTCCCGCACAAGGACCTGCGCCGTGCGCGTGCTGCCGCCATCAACATGATTCCCTCCACCACGGGCGCGGCCAAGGCGCTGAAGCTGGTGATCCCAGAGATGGCGGGCAAGCTGGACGGCTTTGCCATCCGCGTTCCAACCCCGGTGGTTTCGGTCGTCGATCTGACCTTCAACACCGAGAAGCCCATCACGGTGGAGAGCATCAACGCCGCCGTAAAGCAGGCCAGCGAAGGCCCGCTCGAAGGCATCCTGGGCTACACGGACAAAGAACTGGTCTCGAGCGACTTCAAGGGCGACAGCCGCTCCAGCATCTTCGACTCGCTGCTGACGAAAGTGGTGGGCGAGAAGACCGGCAAGATCATCAGCTGGTACGACAACGAGTGGGGCTACAGCTCGCGTGTGCGCGACATGATCCTGTTCCTGGTGGACAAGGGGTTGTAAGCATGTGGAGTTGGTGCACCTCGCGAAGGCAAGAGCTTGTTTGTCGTTTTCTACTGCTTTTCCTGTGTGTCACGGCAAAAGCAGCACAGCAAGCTCCTACTCCGCAGCCTTTCACCAATGCCGATGTTTATCGAAGTTTTGTTGGTGAGTGGGAAGGCATGGATCAAAATGCACAAGATGGTGAGATTCCAATACATATCTCAATTACCGTTGATCCTCTACAGCAGCGCATGCAGTGGGAAACGGTTTACGGGCATAAAAAGCTTTTCCACTTTGATAAGTTTACCCGCTACTGGAGCCTTTCCCCTTCAAGAGACACACTCACGATTGAGGTGAGGCATGGCGACAAGAACGACTACTACTGTGAAGGTTTAACCTCCCTGAAAACCGGCAGCAGAGTAGAGTTGTACGCGTTGACTAAGCACCGTAATGTTTACGGGCAGATGTTCAAACTAACGATGTCCGTAGACAATGATTCACTCAGCTACAACTGGCAAAGTTCAACTGATAAGGTTAACTTTCAGCCTGAAGGAAGTTTTCATCTAAAGCGTGTCACCTTTTCCAAGCCACCGTGGATGAAGTGACGACTGAGCGAAGGCTGCAGACCTGTGTCTACTGAGCAGGAAACGGCGTTCCTGGTGCAGAAGGGTCTTTAACTCCTAGGGTGTTTCAGAAGAAGATAAGTGGGAGCCGCAGCTGAAGGACAGCGCTGCGGCTTCCCTGCTTTTGGGGCTATCATCTCCGCATGGCGACCACCGCGCAGGCACTCACCGTCGATCCGGACCAGCAGGCCATCCTCAAGGAACTGGCGGCGCGTGAACTGCGCTCGCCGGAGGTGTTGTTGCGTGACGCTCTGGATGAGTATTTCCAGCGTTCGGCAACAGCAGAGGCGAGTAAGACTAAGAGTACGGATTATGCTAACTCGGAGCTTTATGCTGACGAGCCCATGACGGACGAGGAGATCATCGCAGAGTCGGACGCGCGGTATCAGCATTACAAGCAGACCGGGCTGCATATAACGTGGGAAGAAGCTGAAGCCTGGCTGGCTAAGCTTCAGGCCGGTGAGAACGTACCGCCGCCCGAATGCCACACGTAGTCCTATCAGACGGCGTCTTTCGCGACCTCGAGCGACCATATTGGTATCGCAGGCAGTTTAGCGAGAGTGCCGCAGAGCAAGCAATGTGCACGATCCGGGCACAGTTCGCTCTGCTGGCGGCGCAGCCAGGGATTGGGCGCAAGGTGTCACGGTACTCTGACCTTCGCGAGTGGAAGGTGCGGTCGGGACAGGGCGCCTACCGCATTCTGTACCGCATCGACGGCGACGAAGTCGTCATCACGTCTGTCAAGCACAGCAAAGAGAGCCGGTCGGGCGAGTAGACCGGCTATCATCGAGCCATGGCTTTTCTTTCCATCCGCGACCTCGGTCTGCACGGCAAGCGCGTTTTCATCCGCATCGATTTCAATGTTCCCCTGTCGAAGGATGGTGGCGAGATCCTGGACGACACGCGCATCCGCGAGACGTTGCCGACCATCGAGTTTGCGCTGCGTGCACGGGCCAAGGTGATCCTGGCGGCGCACCTGGGCCGACCCAAAGGCGAACGTGTGGAGAGCATGAGCCTGCGGCCCGTGGTGGACCGGCTGCGCATGCTGCTGGATGCGGACTTGGGTGCGTCGCGCAACGTGGCCTTTTCGCCCGATTGCGTCGGTCCTATAGCCGAAGAACTGGTGGCCAACCTGGAGCATGGGCAGGCGCTGCTTTTAGAGAACCTGCGCTTCCACCCGGAAGAAGAGGCCAATGACGAGGCTTTTGCGAAGAAGCTGGCAGCGCTGGCCGACGTGTATGTGAACGACGCGTTTGGCGCGGCGCATCGGGCGCACGCCTCCACCGAGGGCATCACGAAGTTTGTCGCGCAGTCCGCTGCCGGTCTTCTGATGGAGAAGGAGCTCAATTACCTGGGCAAGGCGCTGGAACAGCCGAACAAGCCGTTTGTGGCCATTATCGGCGGTGCCAAGGTGTCGGACAAGATCGACGTCATTGACAATCTCTTGAACAAGGTGGACGCAATCATCGTGGGCGGCGGCATGGCTTACAC
>CALMRM010000152.1 GCA_937871605.1 uncultured Terriglobus sp.
GGTGGCGGGCGCGGCATCTCCGCCACGCCGCTTGAGGTGGATGGTGTGCTGTACTTCACCGTGCCCAGCCACGCCTGGGCGGTGGACGCGCGCACCGGCGTGAAGCTGTGGCAGTTTGACTGGAAGAGCGCCGGTGGCGAGACGATCGGCAACCGTGGCGCGGCCATTCGCGGCAACACGCTCTACTTTGAGACCGAAGACTGCCACATGGTCGCCATCGACACGGCAACAGGCAAGGAGCGGTGGCACGTGGACATTGGCGACCCGGCCGCGCGCGACAAGTTCAACTTTGGCAGCGTACCGCCCACCATCATCAACAACCACGTGATGATCGGCATCTCTGGCGACGACTTCGACCAGCCTGGCTTTGTGGAAGCGCACGATCCGGACACCGGCGCGCTGCAGTGGCGCTGGTACACGCACCCCAACCCCGGCGACCCTGAGGCCAAGAGCTGGCCCAGTGCGGAAGCCATGATGCACGGCGGCGGCACCACCTGGATCCCCGGCACGTATGACCCGGACCTGAACCTCTACTTCTTTGGAACGGGCAACGCCCAACCGGTCATCAACGGCGAAGCGCGGCCCGGGGACAACCTGTACACCGGCACCATCTGCGCACTGAACCCGGATACAGGCAAGCTGGTCTGGTATTTCCAACCCAATCCGCACGACACGCACGACTGGGATGCGGTGGAGACGCCCATCCTGATCGACGGCACCGTGAACGGGCAAAAGCGCAAGCTGCTGGCGCAGGCAAGCCGCAATGGCTGGTACTTTCTGCTGGACCGTGCGACCGGCAAGGCCATTACCACCACGCCCTTTGCCAGCCAGAACTGGACGACGGGCGTGAACAGCAAGGGGCAGCCGATCCCCAACCCGGAGAAGTACGCCGAGCCCAACGGCACGCTGGTGTCGCCCAACCAGGGCGGCGCGGCCAACTGGTTTCCGCCCAGCTACAACCCGCAGACCGGACTGTTCTACGTGCCCGCGCAAGACGCGTTCAGCATGTACTACGTCTACGACAACAACAAGAAGCCCGAGGGATGGGCGGGCAACGACCGCGGCGGCTATGCGCAGTTGGCGCTGCGCGCGCTGGACTACCGCACCGGCAAGCTGAAGTGGCAGCATGAGTGGCCCAGCGGCAGCGCGCGCTCAGGCATCCTGAACACCGCTGGTGGCGTCCTGTTCACGGGCGATCCTGTGTCAAACCTGGTCGCCTTCAACGCAGCTACGGGGAACATCCTGTGGCATGCGGGCCTGGGCAATCCCGTGACCAACGGACCCATCACCTATGTCCTCGACGGGCGGCAGTACTTGGTGGCAGCCGCAGGCGACACGCTGTACGGGTTTGTGTTGCCGGAGCCAGTGAAGACCGCGCAGGTCAAGAGCAGGTAAGCCGCGCCAGCGCCGCATGCTGCTGCCCGGATCAAGCTAGGGATACAGCCTCTGCCCTAGCCATCCTTCACCCGAGCGGCGAAACTGTACACGGTCGTGCATGCGATCCGGTCCATCTGCCCACAGTTCGATCACGCGTGGCACCAGGAGAAAGCCGCTCCAACGCTCGGGTAACGGCACAGGCGCGTCGCCGAGCCTACCCGCAAGCTCTGCTGCTTCACGCTCCATCTGCTCACGCGAGGCGAGCGGGCGGCTCTGCAATGAAACCGCTGCAGCAATTTGACTCCGCCGACCCCGGCTGTGGAAGTACTCGTCGGTCTCCTCACGGCTCAAGAGCGACACATCGCCCTGGAAACGCACCTGCCGGCGCAAGCTCTTCCAGTGCAGCACCAGGGCGGCACGTGGGTTCAGCAGCAGCTCAGTGCCTTTTTGGCTGTCCTCGTTGGTAAAAAAGCGTACGCCGCGCTCGTTGACACCTTTCACCAGCACCATGCGCACGCTGGGCGTACCATCGGGAGTTGCCGTGGCCAGTGCCGCCGCATTTGGGTCGTTCGGCTCGGACTGCTCCGCTTCTGCCATCCAGTGTGCGAAGACGTGCCAGGGGTTTGATGCTCCACCGTCAAAGGGTTCCATCGCAACTAGGATGACAGGAACGCAGCATTCCTCCTTAGGCAGCCAAGATCATTTGCGGCATATGCAAACCGGGCCGCCTGATGTGTGTCGCTGGCAATTTGAGTATGCCTTGCACGTCATCGGCAGTCACACTGACGGTGCAGCGCGATTCGAACAGGTTCGCTCAGCTACGGATGCGGCCACCCAGCACAAAGCCGAACAGACCGAGCAACATGGTGCCAATGGGGGTTTGCAAGCCGGAAAGCCAAACACCGAGTTCCCGGATGGGCCGCAGAGCCACTTCCGACGTGCCCACGGTGGTCATAGAATCCAGGCTGAACAGGAGGTAGTCGATGGACCGGTGATATTTTGCACCCGGTGCTCCTTCGCGTACCGTCAGGCTGCCGGTCAGCCAGTACACCAGTGCAAACAGCACCAGAACGGTCACCATGGCGCGCAGCACACGCACCAGGCTGTCGCCATAATCACACAGCCACTCCGCACCTTCATCCGCTAGAAACCGCGCACCAGAGGTAAACGCAGACAGGTACTCCTGCTTCTTCAGGGCAGTTGCACTTTGCTGCCAGTGGATGCGCTTTTGGACGCGGCGGCGGCGGCGGTAGCACCAACTCTCATCCTCCCGCATGCCGAGCGACCGGAAGTTACCCTCCAGCACCAGATAACTGTCTACAGCTCCGGGCAGGTCACCCTCTAGTTCTTCGCCCACCATGCCACCCAGCGCAGCAGCGCGCATCCGCGTTCTATCTAACCATGCGCCCGCGAAGGACACGTGCGTGAGCGTAGCCGTGGCGAGCGAAACATTGGGGAGCGTGGCGCGGCGCAGGTCAGCCCCTGACAGGTCGGCACCATCAAATGTGGCTTCCCGCAGGTCGGTGTCGCGCAGCACGGCCTTGGGCAGCTTCGCTCGCCTGAGGCTGGCATTACGCAGGTTCGCACCCGTCAGATCAACGGCGTTCATGTACGACTCATCGAGCCGCACGTTCTCCAGCACAGCGCGTTCGGCAGTGGCATTGTCCAGCCGGGCACCCCACAAATCGGCGGAGGAGAGGTTCGCGCCGTCCAGGATGGAGTCACTGAAGTTGGCAAAGCGCAAGCTGCACGACTCGAACTTGGCATCTTCCAGCAGCGCCTTGGAGAAGTTGGCTTCACCGCCGTTCGCCCCGGTAAATACTGCGCCGATCAGGTCCGCACCTGCCAGCGATGCGCCCTCCAGGCTCGCCGACGTTAGGTTTAAGCCGCTGCCGTCTACACCGGACAGGTCACTGCCCGCCAGGTTGACACGGGCCAAGTTGGCTCGTCGCAGACTGCTGTTCATCAAGCAGCGCCCAGACAGGTCCAAGCCGTCGATGTCACTCTTCCACGCCGGGTGCGACTCTGCGTCCTGCCCGATGCCGGGTCGCGTTGCGTCCGCACCGTCGAGCTTCAAACCTTCGCCATGGCTATGCCCGTCCGCTGCAAACGCCAGCAGGAGCCGCGTGGCGGCGTTCGGCGGCGTGTGCTCCTGCTCCGTCATGTCTGCTTGCCCATGCTGACAAGGGCATCGATCTGGGTCAGCAGCTGGGCAAAGTCGACCGGCTTGGGATGGTAGTCGCTACATCCTGCATCGAGCGCCTTTTGACGGTCGCCAGACATGGCATGCGCCGTAAGCGCAATGATGGGGACCGCCGCCGTCGCAGGGTCATCCTTTAGCGTGCGCGCTACCGTCCAGCCATCCAGCAGTGGCAGGTTCATGTCCAGCAGCATGACATCCGGCTTCAACTCGCGCGCCTTGTCCAGGCCCTGCTGACCGTCTGTGGCCACTGTCACTTCAAAACCGCGACGCTGTAACCTCCGCGACAAAAAATCCCAAAGCTCTTCATGGTCTTCGACCAGCAACAACTGCATACTGCTTCTCCTGGTAGTTCTTTACTGCTGCCCGGTCGATGCAATGGGCTCGGCCGCGAGTTTTGCATGCGCGTCCTGTAGCCTGGCGTCAACGTGCGCAGTTCTCCCGCCAACTGCCGCAAATTGATGTCGCCTTTCGTCAGCACGCGGTCGGCGCTCTGCAACTGCTGCCGCTCCTGGGCATCCAGCAACCGCCCAGTGAGTACGATGACGGGGATGTCCTCGCACCCGGTGCGCTGGCGCAGAATGTGCAGGAACGTGAAGCCATCCATCACCGGCATGGTCAGGTCCAGCAGAATAATCTGCGGGGGAGCGTGCATGACCACGTCCAGAGCCTCTTGCCCGTTGCCTGCCTCGATAACGGACCAGCCCTGCCGCTCAAAGATGGTGCGCAAGCGGGTCCGCGTGTCCGCGTCGTCATCCACCACCAGCAGATCGCCGGGCTCACCACGAAACTGCTCCATGACGGTTTTCAGCCGGTCCCACTCCACTGGCTTGAGCACGGTATCGGCAGCACCCAGAAAGCTGCTGAGCCCTGGCTCATTGACAAAGGTGCACATCACGACCGGGATACGCTCCAGTGCCGGTTCCTCCTTTAGCGTGCGCGCTACCGTCCAGCCATCCAGCAGTGGCAGCTTCACGTCCAGCAGCATGGCGAGCGGCTGCAGATCGCGAGCCATGTCCAGGCCCGTACGACCGTCCGAGGCCAACCGCACCGCGAAGCCCTCCCTCTCCAGGAAGCGGCGCAGCAGTTCCCGTTGCGCGGAGTCGTCGTCGATCACAAGGACAAGGTGCTTGTTCTCATCGAGCTTGGACTGGTTTTCATCCTCGGGCTTCTTGCTCTCCGGCAAAACCGCTGGAATGGTGATGATGAAGGCCGACCCCTTGCCGGATTCGCTCTCGACATGGACGTCGCCACCCAACAGCCGGCAGAATGCCTTGGTAATAGCCAGACCGAGGCCGGTGCCACCGTACTTACGCGTGGTGGAGGCATCCGCCTGAGCGAACCGCTCAAACAGCTTGGCCGTCTGCTCCGGCGTCATGCCGATACCTGTGTCAATAACGCTAAAGGTCAGCAGATCGCCGGTACGACGACCCCTGACTGTAATGGTTCCCTTCTCTGTAAATTTTGCTGCGTTGCTCACCAGATTGAACAGGCACTGCCGCAGCTTGACCTGGTCGGTGTTCAACATGCCCAACGCACCGTCGTCGTCCAGAACCAGGTCGTTACCCTTTTGCTGTACCAGCCCCTTCATGGTGTTGCTGATGTCCTGCAGCAGTTGCGTCCCACTGAATGACTCGGCGTAGGTGGTCATGCGGTCTGCTTCGATCTTCGACAGGTCCAGCACATCGTTGATCAGGGACAGCAGGTGACGCGCGTTTGCCTGAATCTTCTGCACATCGCCGAGGGTGTTCGTATCCCCGCGCTCCTCCATCTCTTCTTCCAGCAGTTCGCTATAGCCGATGACCGCGGAGAGCGGCGTGCGCAGCTCGTGACTCATGTTCGCCAGGAATTGACTCTTGGCGCGGTTTGCAGCCTCTGCAGACTCCTTTGCCGCACTCAGCTGAGCCTGCGCCTCCTTTTGCTCTGTGATGTCGGTATGCGTGCCAACCCACTCGCGGGTTTTACCGGACGTGCGCAGGGGCACGGCGCGCGCAGCCATCGTTCTCCCCTCCCCATCTCTGCGGCGCACACGCTGCTCGACCGAGTAGAGCACGCCGTTCGCAACAGACTGCCGCCACACCTCAGCAGCATGCTCCCGATCGTCCGGGTGCACGGCGTTGAGCCATCCGTAGTTGGAATATTCTGCAGGTGTTTGGCCGGTAAAGCTGCTCCAACTGGCTTGATCGCCGCATAACTCGCCGTCAGAGTCGGTGGTCCAGATCATGGAGGCGCTGCTTTGGATCAGGCTGCGGTAGCGCTCCTCGCTGACGCGCAGCCACTCCTGTGCCTTGCGCTCTTCAGTGACGTCATCGATCACAATGCCCGCACCGGCGTTTCTGCCGGCGATGCGCTCATCGGGCAACGGAAATACACCAAAGCGTAGATCGCAGCCTTCTTGCTCGGCGGTCGCTGGCCGCACCAGATCGAGTGTCATCACCTTGCCGCTGCTCATCACACTGGACACGGCCGGCTCCAACTGCTGGCGCAGGTCGGGGAGGTACTCCCAAAGCTTTCCGCTACGAACCGCATCTGCGGTGTGACCGCTGGCGAACGTCAGAAACTTTTGGTTTACGTGGCGCATGCTCAGGTCATTCCCCACCAGGCCGAATCCGATAGGCGCATGGTCCAGCACGCGCTCCAGCAACGCAGCACTGGCGCGTTCGCGGCGGCGGCGCACCAAGGCAACCGCTGAGACTGCAAGAAACGACAGAGGCAGCCCGATGCCTGCTATCACTTCCAGGACGGGCAACCAGAGCGACTCACGCCGGTCGATGCGGTCAATCGTGCTGTGCGCGTTCGCTTGTATGGTGTTGATGACCGAGCGGATGCTGTCCATGATGGATTTTTCCGCAACTGCGGGATCCATAACGCCATTCCGCTTGGCACCAATCACCTGTTCTGCAAAGCGATGCTTTTCTTCAATCAGTTCCGTCAGACGCTGACGGTTCGCTCCATCGGTGTGCAACGCCGCGAGCTCGCCTGGCAGTATGCCCACTGCCATTGTGTACGGTTCCAGGTAGCTTTCGTTGCCGGTCAGTGCAAAGCCGCGGTAGCCCGTCTCCAGATCTTTCATGGACGACAGAAGCCGTTCAGAGGCCACCAGGATGCCGTTTTGTTCTGCCAATTGCTTGCGGCTGTTTGCCACCAGCGCAATCGCAATCGCTCCGGCAATGACGCCCACCAGAAAAAAGACCAGGGCCGCCGTGTTTAGCCAGCGGTACTCCTGAAGGCCCGCGAACCGTTCGCCTCTAACGCGTTTTCTCATCAATCGACCTACGGACAAATGTGTTCACACGTGAGATGCAGCTTATGCAGGCGTATGCGGTGAGCGCATCCTGCACCTTTGTGGCACGCACGGAACGTGACTCGCTGGCACCCTACGCGCTACCCTGCTGAGTGTGCGGCATGGCAGGTCCATGCCCGGAGAGACCCTTTCCCATGGCCATTGTCTCGTCGCCCACCAGCTCCTCAAGCCTGAACAACCGCACACACACGGACTTCCGGGCCATGTCGATTGCGACCACCCTGTTTTTCATGTGGGGGTTTCTCACCAGCCTGAATGACATCCTGATACCGCATCTGAAATCGATTTTCGCGCTCAGCAACGCAGAGGCGGCGCTGATCCAGTTCGCGTTCTTCGGCTCCTATTTCCTGTTCGCCATCCCGGGCGGCAAACTGGTGGAGTACCGCGGCTACAAGCAAACCATGGTCACGGGCCTGCTGGTGGCGGCATTGGGCGCAGTGCTATTCATACCCGCGGCGCACATGGCGTCGTACCCGGTATTTCTGGGCGCACTGGTGATTCTCGCAGCAGGCATCACGTTTTTGCAGGTGTCGGCAAACCCGTTTGTCACCAGCGTTGGGCCGGGTGCCACGGCCAGCAGCCGCCTCAACCTGTCGCAGGCCTTCAACTCGCTGGGGACGACCATCGCGCCCAAGATCGGGGGCCTGTTCATCCTGGGCACGGTGGTACCGCTGACCGCGGGTGAATTTCAGCAGCTTGCCCCGGCGCAGTTGCAAGCCTACCGTGCGCAGCAGGCAGGCACGGTGCAGATGCCGTACATCGTCATCACCGGCATTTTGCTGCTGCTGGCTGGGCTGCTGGCTGCCGTGAAGCTGGACAACCGCGAACACCTGACGGTAGACATGCGACCCATCGCCGGGTTCGGCGGCAGCATCTGGCAGGAGAAGTGGCTGCTGCTGGGTGCGCTCGGCATCTTTGTCTACGTGGGTGCCGAAGTCTCCATCGGCAGCTTCCTCATCGGCTACTTTCAGCAGCCGCAGATTGGCGGGCTGACAGCGGTTGCCGCCGCGCCCTACGTGAGCTATTACTGGGGTGGCGCCATGATTGGCCGGTTCATCGGCTCAGCCATTCTCACCAGGGTGCGCACCGGCACGCTGCTGGGCATTTTCGCCGCCGTAGCCTGCCTGCTGGTGCTGGCCAGCATGTTCAGCAGCGGGCACACCGCCATGTGGACCATCCTCGCGGTCGGCCTGTTCAACAGCATCATGTTTCCCAGCATCTTCACCCTGGGCCTGACTGGCCTGGGCGAGCTGACCAGCAAGGGATCGAGCCTGATGGTGCAGGCCATCGTGGGCGGCGCGCTACTGCCACTGCTGTATGGCAAGCTGGCGGACGGCATAGGCTACCAGAAGGCGTTCATCGTGCCCGCGCTCTGCTATGTGTTCATCGCGATCTACGGCTTTGCCTCCACGCGCCGCGTGATGGTGACCGACCCATTTGCAGGCCCGGCAGCGGCAGTGTAGCTGCTATAGGCGCAGGCATGCCAGCCAAGCCTGCCACGTTCATAGGTCGCGCAGCATTTTTATGCTATGTGCTTCAATAAGAGCACTTTCACGGCGCTGGCCGCGTTGAGCTGACGTACGGGCAAACACTTCTGCGCTCAACGCAGAACAACGCCCCGAGTTCGCAGCTCGGGGCGTTGCCGTTGAAGGAGGTGAAACGATGTGCTCGCCACACGACCTTTAGTGGTGCGGTGGAAGGGGCATCGGGTAGAAGTTCCAAGTGAACTACTCATCTACCTGTTGCTTCGAGTACTGAATCACTGGCAGTTCTAGCCGGTGCTTTAGTTTCACGTAACCGTTACCTACCCGCCAACGGTGGGGTAACGCCTTTACACATCAGACGCGTTACAGGGCCTTAAGTCATCCTAAAGGTGGCTGCCTTTACGGCAGTTCCACACCGGACATCGCCGCGCACTGCTCTAGCAGTTGGTCCTGCAGAGCGGTGTCGTTCGCAGCGGCCAGCGGCTTGCGCTCCTTCTGGTGGAACCAGTGCCTGCCTGTCACCTGCGCCGCCGGGTCAGCACTGACGGCCAGCCATGCCTGGGTCACGTGCCCCAAGCTCAGGTCACCCGAGGCATGAGGGCCGCCCATTTTGGTCGCCACCCAGCCCGGCTCTACCGAGTTCGACAGCACGCCCGGCCAACGCCGCGCTACGGCAAAGGCCAGCAAGGTGTCGTGCAGCTTGGTGTCGGAGTACGCGGCGGTGCCGTTCCACGTTCGGTGCTCCCAGTTCAGGTCATCCAGGGTGGTATGACCGCGACGATGCAGTTCCGAACTCAGGTAAACCAGCCGCTTAGGCCGGTGCATCAGCACGGTCAGCAGATATGGCGACAGCGTGTTGATGGCAAAGACATGCTCGAAGCCATCCACCGTAAGCGAACGTTGCCGCTCCTTGTAGCCGATGGCGGCGTTATGGATGACGGCGTCCAACGTGCCCAGCGCGTTTGCCTGCTCCGCCAGGGTACGCACTTGAGCGAGGCTGGCGAAGTCGCCGGTCAGCACGGCCTTGGCCGCGGGCAGCTTGCGGCGCGTTTCCTCAGCCCGCGCTGCATTCCGTCCATGGAGAAAAACCTCATGCCCCTGCTCTACAAGCATCCGCCCTGCTGCCAGACCCAAGCCGTCGGACGATCCTGTAATGAAGACTCGTGCCATGCCTATGTGATGCCGCTGCGCTACGCCTGTTAAGAAACATCGCAGCATGCGCGTTAGCTGATTCAAGTTAGTTCGGGCTTGGCTTCTCCATGCTGTCCACCGTCCAGAGTGTGGACTTCACTTTCTCTCGGTCCACCTTTAGACCGATTGCCCGCAGGTCCCAGGGAAACGGCAAGTCAAGTTGTGCAGCCGCGGCCACATCGTTCGCCGTACTCGCTATGCGAGGCAGAACGAATCGGTACTTGCCGCTCAGGCCTGTCCTGTCCTGCACCGCGGACTGCGAGGACAACGACAGGTAGCTCGCGAGAACTGACATGGAGGTGTTATAGAAGGTGTAGACCTGCTCCCCATCGCTGGCGGAGCGAACCGCCTTTGCTCCCTCAATCAGGTCGAACCCATGATCGCCGACCGGAGGCTCCGACGATTCCACCAAGGCCGGTGACTTCGTCGCCCTCAGGCGCAGAGCGTAGCCATCGATCGTCGACTCTATGCCGTGTATTCGCACGTTGCATCGTTCTGCCAGCATCAGTCGGAGCATCTGTTGTAACACGGGAGACGTCTGCCCAAAGTTCTGGTTCAGGCTTTGCCACTGCGCCACGTCCGTGGGTGCCACTCTGGCCTGGATATCGTACTTCTCGCTGGACACCCACGCAGGAGCACCTTTGACCTCAGGGAGGTGCTTCCAATACGGTGCCGGCACATAGGCCACCATGAGCGTCGCCTCCAACGGCATTCCCATAGCCTCGTAGCCATCTGGCAGGATTTTCAACCCCGTGCCACGTGCGCTGCCACTTGGGCGGATGGAGACAACGTCAAACCGGAGCGGCTTGGCGTCAGCGGTCTGCCCGACCTGCGATGGCGCGGCTACTGTAGTAGCGAAGACGCAAATGACTGCCGCAAACACCCGCCTCCATGGCTTGCTCATTGGCTTTGGCCCTCACACGCAAAACGCATCGCTCTTGCGAACCACTGTATCGCAGGTGCGGCTTACACTGCTGCACCTGCCGGTTCAGCCTCCACAAGCGCAGAAGGATGGTGACCCGCGACGCGGAAAGCGAGGTGTTCGCCGGCCGCCTCCACGCGCACGTGGTCGCCGTGGCGCACTTCCCCGTTCAGGATGCGCATGGCCAGCGGGTCCTGCACCAGCCGCTGGATGGCCCGCTTCAAGGGCCGCGCGCCATAGGCCCGGTCGTAGCCAGTCGCAAAGATCAGGTGGCGCGCCTCTGGCGTCAGCTCCACGGTAATCTTGCGGTCGCGCAGCAGCTTCTGCAGCTCCGCCAAACGTAGGTCGATGATGTGCGCCAGCTGGTCCTCACCCAGCGCGTGGAACACGACGATGTCATCCACACGGTTCAGAAACTCGGGCCGGAAATGCTTCTTCAGCTCGTCCTGCACGCGGACTTTAGCCTCTTCAAAGCCCTCCGGACCCGAAGCCCACGCCGTCGTCAGCTGCGCGCCGCCAATGTTGCTGGTCATGATGAGCACCGTATTCTTGAAGCTGACGGTGCGGCCTTTGGAATCGGTCAGGCGGCCGTCGTCCAGCACCTGCAGCAGCACGTTGAACACGTCTGGGTGCGCCTTCTCGATCTCGTCGAACAGGATGACCGCATACGGCCGTCGGCGCACCGCCTCCGTCAGCTGGCCGCCCTCGTCGAAGCCCACGTAGCCCGGGGGTGCGCCGATCAGCCGCGCAACCGCATGCTTTTCCATGTACTCCGACATGTCGATGCGGACCATGGCGTTCTCGTCATCGAACAGGAACTCCGCCAGTGCGCGTGCCGTCTCCGTTTTGCCCACGCCGGTCGGCCCCAGAAAGATGAAGCTGCCGATGGGCCGCTTGGGGTCGCTCAGCCCCGCGCGCGACCGGCGAATCGCGTTGGCAACAGCGACCAGCGCCTCGTCCTGACCAACAACGCGGTCCTGCAGGCGCGCCTCCATGGCGATCAGCTTTTGCACCTCGCCCTCCAGCATTTTGCTGACCGGGATACCCGTCCAGCGCGAAACGATTTCGGCAATGTCCTCCTCGTCCACCTCTTCCTTCAGCATCCTGCCCGACTTGTACCCCTTACCCTTGTCATCCCGCAGCGCAGCGGAGGGATCTGCATTTCTGCTGGGTGCCCCATGTCTCGATTCTGAGACATGGGATTTCAACGCATCCTGCTCGGCTTCCAGCGAACGCAGTTCCGCCTCTGCCTTGGGCAGTTCACCGTAGCTGATAGCGGCGGCACGCTCCAGATTGCCTCGGCGTGTCTGGTCCTCCGCCTCGAACCGCAGACCCTCCACCTGCTTCTTCAACTCGGTGATCCGGCCAATCGCATCGCGCTCATGCTGCCATTTGGCGCGCAGGCCGCTGGCCTGCTCCTGCAGTTCGGCCAGCTCGCGCTCCACGGCTTCCAGCCGGTCCACCGAGTTGGCATCGGTCTCACGCGCGAGCGCCGTCTTCTCGATCTGCAAGGAGGTCACGCGCCGGTCGATGGCGTCAATATCCTCCGGCACCGAGCCGATCTGGATGGCCAGCGAGGCCGCCGCCTCATCCACCAGGTCGATGGCCTTGTCCGGCAGAAAGCGGTCGCTGATGTAGCGGTGCGACAGCTCCGCCGCCGCGATGATGGCCGCGTCCTTGATGCGGACGTTGTGGTGCGCCTCGTACCGCTCCTTCAGCCCGCGCAGAATGGCAATCGTGTCCTCCACGTTGGGCTCGCCCACGTACACCTGCTGGAAGCGGCGCTCCAGCGCGGCATCCTTCTCGATGTACTTGCGAAACTCGTTCAGCGTGGTAGCGCCAATGGCGCGCAGTTCGCCGCGGGCCAGCGCCGGTTTCAGCATGTTGCTGGCGTCAATGGCACCCTCGGACGCACCCGCACCAACGAGCGTGTGCAGCTCGTCGATGAACAGGATGATTGCTCCGTGCGACTCCTCAATTTCTTTGAGGATGGCCTTGAGCCGCTCCTCGAACTCGCCGCGGTACTTGGCACCCGCCAGCATCGACGCCAGGTCCAGCGAGACCACGCGCTTCTCTCGCAGGCTCTCCGGCACGTCGCCGCGCACAATGCGGTTCGCCAGCCCCTCGACAATGGCCGTCTTGCCCACGCCGGGTTCGCCGATCAGCACCGGGTTGTTCTTGGTCCGGCGGCTCAGCACCTGGACGACCCGGCGAATCTCCTCATCACGCCCAATCACCGGGTCCAGCCGGCCCTCGCGCGCCTGCTTCGTTACGTCTTTCGCGTACTTTTCCAGTGCCTGGAACTTGCCCTCAGGGTTCTGGTCGGTCACGCGCTGCGTGCCGCGAACGCCGGAGAGGGCTTTCAGAATGGCCTCATGCGTCGCGCCCATGGCGGCCAGCGCCGCCTGCGTGGGATCGTTTTTGCTCTGCGCCAGCGCCAGCAGCAGGTGCTCGGTGGAGACGTACTCGTCCTTGAAGTTGTCGGCCTCCTTGAAGGCCTGCTCCAACACGCGGTTTAGCGCCGCGCCCGCGCCAGGCTGCTGCTGCGCGCCTTGGATCTTCGGCAGCTTGCCAATGGCGGTGTTCACGCCGCTCAGCAGCTGCTGCACCGGCACGCTCATCTTTTCCAGCACGGGCAGCACGATGCCCTCACGATCTTCCAGCAGCGCCGCCAGCAGATGCAGCGGCACCACCTCCGGGTTGCCGTACTCCAGCGCGGTGCTCGCGGCAGCCTGCACGGCCTCCTGCGACTTCACCGTCATCTTGTTCCAGTTGATTGCCATGCATACACCTCGGATCGTGTCGGGCGTGTGTTCGCGCACCCTGCCCTATGCTGATTCGATGTGGATAGTAGCATGTTCGTTGCAGAATATGTGAGTGCCCTACACTCACTTTTGAGCATGACACTCTCAATGCTTGTCATCCCGCAGCGCAGCGGAGGGATCTGCATGTGTGCCGATACCGCTGAGCACGTTGGGCTGAGCCGCGATGCGCCACTCCCGTTCGCGCAACGCGCGAACACGCCGTTCTCTCTGCACAAGGGAGTCATGTATGGACCAGCTGAAATGCAGATCCCTCCGCTGCGCTGCGGGATGACAAAGTTGTTCCAGCTAAAGCATGACAAAGTCGTTCGGCACAGGATGACAAGGTCGGTCGCTACGGGATGACAAAACCGTTTGGCTACCGGATGAAAAGCGCGAGAAGGGTTGACCTTATCGAGCGTTCTTTTCCCGCGACACCTGCCGAATCAGGTCCACCTCAGCCTGCCGATAGGGTCGGCCATCTTCGTAGAAGGTGTCGTGGAACCAGACAGTCGGCTCCCTGTCGGTGTACGGCAGCTTCCAGCTGTCCCACGGCAGAAAGGTCTGCGAGCGGCCTTTGACCAGGCCCCAGTTGATGGCACCCACGTTGTGACGGGCCGCAATGGGCAGGCTGCCATCGAAGGTAGAGCCCGCGCCGCGCGCCATGTACTCCGTGCACAGAATGGGCCGGTGCAGCCGCTCGAGCTGAACGATGCGCGCCTCGAACTTTTCCGGCCAGGAGTAATCGTGAAAGGTGATCACGTCGCTCTCGGTCAACTGGGTGCGCTCCGTCTGGTTCCAGGAGGACTCCTGGTCCCAGTGATCGCCATTCCAGATGCCAGACGACAGCGGCTGCACCGGCCCTACGGACCTCGCCCAGGCGAACACCTCCGGCAGCATCGGCTCCATCAGTCGCACCTTGTCCGGGAACTTGACCGGGTAGCTGCCGCCGCCGCCGTTGTCCGGCTCGTTCCACAGATCCCACAGCAGGATGCGGCGGTCACTGGCGAACGCGCCCACGACGCCCTTCACGTATGCCTCAAAGCGTGGCTGCTGCGCCGGATCGGCGAGCGCCACTCCGGGACTCTGCACCCAGCCGCTATTGTGTACGCCGGGAATGGGCGGGTGCTGCGGCCCCAGCTTGGGCTGCGGGTCCCAGCAGCTGTCGAACAGCACCAGCACCGGCTTGATGCCGTGTTTCGCCGCAATGCTAAGAAAGCCATCCAGCCGCTGCGTGAACCCGGCGCTGTCCTGCTGCCAGAGCAGGTCGTGCAGAAAGACGCGCATGGTGGTCATGCCCGCAGCCTCTGCCCAACCCAGCTCCCGGTCGATCTCCGCCGGGTCGTAGGTAGCGGCCTGAAACATCTCCAGCTGGTTGATCGCGTCCGCCGGCAGAAAATTACCGCCAATGGCATACGGCTGCTTGGCCCAGTACGCCGTAGCCTCGGCCTCCGTCCAGCGCGCACGCGGAGGATTAGCCCCCCAGGAAAGCCCTGGCAGACCGAGTAGGAATACAAGCAGGTATAGGGCGAGAAACGAGGTGCGAGAACGCATGCTCGATACTTTACGACAGCAGGTGTTGCGTTTACGACGGCTTAAAGGTCAGCACGCACGAGTGACATCAACCGCTTGAACTCTTCGTTGTTCATTGCGCCTTTCCAGCGGTTAACGAATTTACAAACCACCTGCAAATTCTCCCACTCATAGTGACGAGATGAATCTATGCGGTCGAGTGAATAACGAAGCTGGTCATCTCCAGCTTCGCCATCCATCAAGAGTTCAAGGCCGGTGAGAGCGCATCGGCCAACCTGCTTCTGCATAACCTCAACGATGTACGCTGTCGCTTGCGCATCGGTACCAAGCATGAACTGCTTGTCTCTGGTGATCGCAATGACTTCTTGCCCGCTTGCAAGCGCTGTATCCTTTGCAGTTGAAAGCATGCGTCGTGCCGTCTGCCTCATGCGTTCAGCAGTGTTGATCGCGGCGATCTCCTCAATGGTGAAGCTTCGGACCGCTCCTCTACCAGCCTGGTCAGCCTTTGCTCGCCATTCTGGTAAGTCATGCCACGCAGAAAGATTTTTTCCGTTGATGAGTGCCTTTGCGTAGGCAGCATTATCTTGCGACAAGTTTTGCAACGTCGCCTCAGTGGCAAGAAAGTCCCGCGCTTTAGCATGGAGGCCTGGCCACTCGAGCCTTGTGCCTTTCTTGTTCGTGTTACTCCAGGGTAGGCAAGGCTTGTAGTAGACCATTGTTCTGACTTTTTGTGGAAGGTAGTCAGGATCATCCACTTGCTCAGAGTCAATCGGCCTAGCAGTTGAAACAGTCCACCAAAGGAAGTCTTTGTTACTGCTCTGGTCTCGCTGGTGATGAATCCATAAATCATCTTGTGTATCTCTCACCACATCGCCGAAGTTGAACCAACGGGAGGCGAGACTCCGATCGGGAGGCACACCCTTCTGTGTTTTCAGAAGACGTATGGACTCAGCAATGTAGGCTTCCCGGTCACCACGCTCCCAGAGATAGTGCGTGCGCATATCGTTCATAGTCGCAATAGCATCGCGTCGCAGGCACTCTGGCCATGCCCAGTTCCCAGAACCGAAGTTAGCTATGTACACCTTCATGACGCTAGTTTAAGGGTGCATTCGCTTCTTGACTCCTACTTCGTGTATTCCTGGACTGGGACATGGAAATTCGGTTCACGCCAGATGTGCAGGCAAGGCTCAACCAGCTTGCCGTGGAGACAGGCAGGCCGCGCGAGGACTTTGTCTCGGACGCACCTGCCGGGTACTTTAAGGAGCTTGCGCAGCTTCAGACGATGCTGGATGGACGGTATGACGACCTCAAGAGTGGTCGCCTGGGCCTCGTCTCTGCCGAGCAAGTAAAGGCTCACTTTCGTGGGCAAGAGAACGCGTAGCGAAGTTGTGCCCAGAAGACTAACTCCATCACTTCATCAAGACTGCGCTCTAATACCTACGTCGTCTTCTGCCCAGGTATAGCGCACCGTTAGGGCCGAAGGCCTGCACCATAACAGCCTGGGCCGAAGGCCCAGGTAACGGGAAAGAAAACACTTTCAAGCGCTGAAGGCGCGACACATACCGATGCGCTCATCGTATGTGCCGTGCCGTTGGCACTCGGACTCCCTATTGCAACATACCCAGCCCTGCGGGCTGGGCTGTTATGGGACGGGCCTTCGGCCCTGAAAGGCCAAGTCCTTCGACAACTTGTAGGTGGGCACGTGATCAGAAAGCGCTAGCCCTTGATGACTGCCTTCACAATCGGCGGCGCTGCGATGGAGTCTTTCAAGGCCTCATCTGAGGCCATGCTAGTCAGCAGTTGGTGAACGATCTGCTCGTCCGTCGTGGCGGCGTCTTTGATCTGCACGGGAAACAGCACGGCGTACTGCAAGCCGCCTTCGACCAGCTGCAGGCGCGGCTCGATGCCGGGCGGGTCCAGGGCGGTTTCGACCCAGTCTTCCACCTGGCGATGCTGCTGCTCGATCTGCGCGCGGTAGCCCTCGTAGACGTTGGTGACGGTCTTGAGGATGGCACCGGTGGCCGGGCGGTAGTCCGTATCGGGCTTGAGCTTTACGGTGAGTTCGTGCCAGGCGTACTCGGTGCCGGGCATCTGCTTGTACAGCGGCGTGCCTGCCTGGAAGAGCACGGAGTTGGCAAAGACGGCAACACGGCCGGTTGGGTGCAGCTCCGTGCCGGTGCCGGTCAGCTCCATCATGTAGAAGCGGACAAGGCCCACGTCCACCACGTCGCCCGTGACGCCCGCTACGGTGATGCGGTCACCCCCGCGCACACCGTAGCGGCCCACGATGAAGAAATACGCCGCAACCGACAGCAGAATGGTCTGCAGGCCGACCGCGATACCTGCCGTGATGAACCCGGCAAACGTAGCCAGTGAGTTGAATTGCGTGACAAAGCCAAAGATGACTACCAGGCCGCTCAAAAAGCCCACTACCAGACGGCGCACAACCAGCAGCTGGCGACGGCGGCGAATGTCATGCACGTACTTGACGGTGAGGCGCTGCCACACCTGGCTGACGGCCAGCAGCGCACCCAGCGCCAGCGCAATCAGCAGCACGCGGAGCAACAGGTGGCGCAGCACGGTGCTGTACTCGGCATCCACGGCGGAGCGCCAGCTGACCAGGTTGGCGCGACTGTCGTCCAGCGTCACCAACTCCTGGCTGATGGGCAGCATGGCCGTCGAAAGCACGCGAAACGTCGCGGCCAGTGTGTCGTAGTGTTTGCGCGTGTCGGCCAGGACGTCGGCCGTGCTGGCTTTCGGGTCAGGCGCGCCCTGCAGCGCGGCATTGCCCTGCTGCACGGTGGCGCGCAGCAGCTTGAGCATGGGGGTGCGCGCGTCTATCGCGTCCTGGCGCAGGGCGTCGGTTTCCGCGATGCGGGTATCGATGTCGCGCCGCGTTGAGAGCAGCTGGAAGACCACCACAGCCTGGGTAGACACGCCGGAGTCAAGCGCCGCACTCAGGCTTTCCAGCACGGGCGTAGCCACCGGCTTGACGGCAGTGGCTTGCAGCTCAGGCGCGGTCCGCAAGAGACGGTCGATCTCACCCGCCAGTCCGGTTTCCTTCTGCGTATCGGCCATGCTGGTGATGCGGCCCAGGGCTTCAGCCATGGCTTTTTGCAGCTCCACCTCCCCTTCCACCTGTTCCTGCTGCTGGCGCAGCGCGGGCAGGTCCTTGGCCCTGGCCGTACCGATCTGCTTGTTGAGGGCGGCATCCTGCGTTTGCAGGTCGGTAAGGTGAGCCTCTACGCCTGCACGGGCTGCAACCATGCGTTGCGCCTCGGTCTGCGGTGCGTCTGCCTCTCCTGCCTGTTGCGCGGCGTTTGCGGAGGGCGCACCGGAACGCAAGCGGTCCAGCAGCGCGGCCAAATTCTTGCTGGCCTGGAAGGCGTATTGCGCCACGGTGGTGGCCTGCTGCGCGGCTTGCTGGCTATACAGCACATCGCTGGGCTCGCCCACCTTCTGCACAGCGGTCAGTTCGCCGCGGTAGTAGCGCAGCACCGCGTTCAGGTGCTGCAGAAGGTCCTTGCTGCGCGCGGGGACATCGATGCCCGCATTGTCCATCTTGGGCAGCCCGGCAATCTGCTGCATCAGCAGGGTGTCGCTGGTAGCGGCTGCCCGTGCCGGAGCGGCCTGACTTGCAGCAGGCATGACGTCCGCTCTGGACGCTGGCATTGCTGAAGACGTGGCCGGAGTAGCGGGCACAGACTGTGCGGCAGGCGCGCTTGCCTGCGGTGCAGCCGCTGGCGCCGTGCCGGTCTGTGCCTGTCTGCCGTGCGCATACAGCGGGCCGCACAGTGCGAGTGTCAGCAGAGGGGCGCAAGCGCGAGAGGTGCGAAAGACCATGGCTTCTATTATCGGCCGCACTGCTGGAAGGTGGGTGGGCATGCCGACAGCACCCGGTATCCTAGAACGATGCTGGGAACGTGGTACGCGGACTGGATGGTTCGCTGGGAAACGGCGCTGACCACCCGCGATACCAATCGCGTGGTGCGTCCGTTGGAGTGGGGCTTCGACTGGCTGGCTGATTTTAGCCCGCTGGCAGCAGAGTCGCCGGAGGACGCGCCGGACTCGTTCGCACGGATGGTCCGCATCAACGAAGACATTGTGGCGCGCGGGCCGGAGTTCTACGGGTATCGGACACCTACCGACTTCCGTCTGGAAGAGCGCCACGCCGAGCTGTACCCCACCAACGTGCGGCCCGAGACGCTGGCCCAGGCAGAGCGCGTACGGTCCGAAGCGCACAGCGGCAAGTCGCAACCGGCGCAGTTTCTGCGGTTTACCTCGCCTGTGCGAACGAAACACCCCGAAAACGATGCTGTCAACGCGCGCTGGTATCCCGAGCCCGCGCACAAACAACCGGGCCGCAAAAAGCAGGCGATCGTAGTGCTGCCGCAGTGGAACGCCGACGCCTTCAGCCACAACGCACTGTGCAGCATCTTCAACCGATTCGGTATCGCGGGCCTGCGGCTGTCCAAGCCGTACCACGACATCCGCCGCCCGGCGGAGCTGGAGCGCAGCGACTATGCCGTCAGCAGCAACGTGGGCCGCACCATAGCCGCCTGCCGCCAGGCCGTGGTCGACATCCGCAGCTGCATCGATTGGCTGCAGGCCCAGGGCTACGAGCAGTTTGGTGTACTGGGCACCTCGCTCGGCTCCTGCTACGCGTTTATGGCAGCGGCCTTTGACCCGCGCATTCAAGTGTGTGCCTTCAACCACGCCAGCACGCAGTTCGGCGACGTGGTATGGACCGGCCAGAGTACGCGCCATGTGCGCACCGCATTTGAGCGCAACCGCCTGACGCAG
>CALMRM010000153.1 GCA_937871605.1 uncultured Terriglobus sp.
GAATCTGCACGACGACCAGGTTCGTTTCCAGCGAAGACAGGTCGCCCTCGGGCTTGATCTCGCCGTGTAGCACGGCGGCCAGGTAGTCCAGCGAGTTCGACTCGTTCTGCGGCAGCGCGGGCGCAGGGTGCGCTGCGGATTCTGTCTTGTCACCCTTGTAGCGCGTCACGATGTCCTTGCCCGCTACGGTAAACAGTTCGCCGCCGGTGCCGTAGACCTCCATGTTTTTGACCGCGAAGCTCCAGTCCCACGAGGGCATCAGAATGGCCTGCGCGCCCGGGTAGCCCAGGATGACGGTTGCGTCGTCCTCCGTGCGGGTATAGATGTCCGGCTTGTGCGTCTGCGCAAAAGCAGTCACGGCATCGGGTACCTTGCCGTGTTCGATGACGGTCATCAGGTCCGCGCCATAGCAACCGAAGTCAAAGAGCGCGCCTGCGCCGTTCTGCGCAGGATCGGTCAGCCAGGGCAGCCACTCCGGCCCTACGCCAATCTCCTTCGGTCCCTCGTGGCCGTCGCGCACCAGTACCTTGCGCACGGTACCCAGCCTACCGCTCTGGATTTCGCTGAGCGCCTCTGCGTTGCTGTTGTACCAGGTGGTTTCATAGTTCACCAGCACCTGCACATGGTGTTCGCGCGCTGTGTTGCGAATGGCGATCGCGTCCGCCACGGTGGTGGTCAACGGCTTTTCGACCATGCTGCTGATGCCGTGCCTGGCGGCGATCTCGATGACCCTGCGGTGCTCCGCAATAGTGCCATAGCCCAGCACTGCGTCGGGGTGCACCTTGCCAATCATCGCGTCTTCGTCCGCGAAGATGGGCACCGAGTCCAAGTGGTACTGCGTGGCGTACTGGCGGGCCAGCGCTTCGTTCGGCTCCACAATGGCAACCAGTGTGGCGCTGGTACTTTGCGGCAACGAGTGCAGAAAGCCCTTGACGTGCCCATGCGTCAGACCCACGATGGCCACCCGAATGGGTGTGCCAACGGGTGCGGTCTGTGCCGTTGTAGGAAGGCAGCTAAAGGCAAGTGCAGCAAGAGTGGCGCAGCCGGCAAGAAGTTTCATCGCGTACACGGTACCACGCAGTGTGCACGTGCCGTCACGTGACGGTCCCCACAGCAGGACAATCATCCCCTGTGACCTGCATACTTAAGGTCTGAACTTCGCACAGGGGAGCCCGTAGCGCATGCAGTGGAACTCAGGCTGGAGCCGCCGCACCTTTCTTTCCGCACTGGCCGCACTGACAGGCGGTGCCCTGGTGCCCGCCACAGAGAGCGAGGCGCATGCGCTGGGCAAAGCGAAAAAGGCCGCATCGATGGTGGACGGCAACGCCATTTGCCCCATCACCTCCGGTCTGGGGTCGACCGGCAACATCTATGCGGAACTGGGTGTGACACCGCTGGTGAACATCAATGGCACGGTGACCGTCATTGGCGGCAGCGTGATGAAGCCAGAGGTAATGGAGCTGATCCGGCGCGGCAACGAGCACTTTGTGCTGATCGACGAGCTGGAGGTCGCCGCGGGCAAGTTCATTGCGAATCTGTGCCGCGCACCTATCGGCTACACCGGCCTAGTGACGGGTGGGGCGGCGGCGGCCATGGTGGTGGGCTATTCGGCATTTATGACAGAGGACCTGGAGGATCGCCTCGTCGCAGTGCCGGCCACCAGTACGTTTCCTCGCAATGAGGTCATCATCCAGAAGTCGCACCGCTACGCCTTCGACCACCAGATCCGTCAAACCGGCGCCAAGCTGGTGGAGGTGGTGACGCGCGAGGAGATGATTGCCGCCATTAACCCGAAGACGGTGGCCGTCCACTTCACCAACATCCTGTCAGACCGGGGTAAGGTCGGCGGCCCTGAGACCGTAGCTATTGCGCGCGAGCACAACCTGTACACCTTCAACGATGCCTCTGCCGACGTGCCGCCCGTCTCGCGTCTGTGGGAATATCCGGCTGTCGGCTTTGACCTGACGACGTTCTCCGGCGGCAAAGATGTTTGCGGGCCGCAGGCGTCGGGCATCCTGATCGGCAAGGAGGAGTTGATCCGCTGGTCGCTGCTGAACATGAGCCCGCAGGAAGATCGCATTGGCCGTTGCTGCAAAGTCGGCAAGGAAACGATCTTCGGCCTGCTGAAGGCGCTCGAACTCTTCGTCAAGCAGGACGAGGATGCGACGCTGCGCATGTACGACGAGCGCGCCAGCACCATCTCGCGCGCAGTTGCAGCCTTCGGCGTCACGGCACTCC
>CALMRM010000154.1 GCA_937871605.1 uncultured Terriglobus sp.
TTTGAACATTGGTGGTGGTATTGGTAACAGTGACAGTGACATCCGGCAAGAGCGCGCCGCTGCTGTCTGTTGCGGTACCGCGAATGTCACCTGCATTGGCAGCCTGCCCATGTGCGCTCACAGCGGCGCAAAACAGGGGAATGCCAAGGAGGGCGACGAAAGATTTGTGTCCCATGGGACCTCCAGAAAAAGGTACAGCTTGTGACACGGCGAACTTCAGGAATGGGTCGCAGACACACGCTTGTCTATGTAAGCACAGCGGCCATTGGACTCCTCTGCGCAAGCAGCTGTCAAACAGGAGCATGGCATTCGTCGCACAGAGGGACAATTTGTCGCTCACAACGGCCCTTAGACCTGCCTGCCCGGGTTGCCGCCTGCAGTGCAGTGGCCATGACCTACACTCCACTCGGGTACAGGCGGCGAGAGCGTACCGCGGCAGTCGCTGAGGTGAGCCTGTGGCTGGCTGCGCGGCGCGGCAGAAGTAGCAGCTCCACGCCGTAGAGGCTGATGGCGGAGGGAGAGGGATTCGAACCCCCGTTGGACTTTCGCCCAAAGCGGTTTTCAAGACCGCCTGTTTCAACCACTCACACATCCCTCCGCGGGTGGTTGTGCTTGTAAGCATAGCAGTAGATGCTGGCGAAGTAGCCGCGCGCGCACTCCGCCCCACCGCTGCACGCTATGGCTGTGTAGCCTGCCGCCTTGGACAGCGGCCATCGGGTACGGGTACTGCTGCAATGTGTCGCAGAGTGGGACAGTGTGGCAGCCCGCAGAGGTACATGGCCGCCCGACGTGAGCCGATAAGCTCCTAAGCGCGGCGTGCCGTCTCCCTCCTCCAGAAAGGCTCCATGTTTTCTATCGTTGGCATTCTGATTGTGCTGGGCTCCGTCATTGGCGGCTTCCTCATGGAAAAGGGCAAACTCCCGGTATTGGTGCAGCCGGCGGAGTTCCTGACCATTGCGGGCGCGGCCATCGGTACGGTTCTTGTGGCCAATCCGATGCACATTCTGAAGGGCATTGTCGCCGGCGTGCTCGGCGTGATGAAGGGCGGCGTGGTGCCGAAGAAGCGGTACGTCGACTCGCTCAAGATGCTGTTCGACCTGTTTTCCAAAGCACGCAAAGAAGGCATGGTGGCCATTGAAGCCGACATTGAGGAGCCGGACAAAAGCCCGATTTTTTCGAAGAGCCCGGAGTTCCTGAAGGACCACCATGTCACCGCGTTTGTGTGCGACACCATGCGCATGGCTGTGACGGGCGGGGTGAAGGCCTTCGATGTCGATCAGATGATGGAGCTGGATCTGGAGGTGCACCACCAGACGTCCATGGCACCGACCCTGGCCCTGAACAGCATGGCCGATGCGCTGCCCGGCTTGGGCATCGTGGCTGCCGTGCTGGGCATTGTGGTTACCATGGGGGCGCTGGGCGGCCCGCCTGCTGAGATCGGGCACAAGGTCGCCGCAGCGCTGGTCGGCACCTTTCTCGGCATTCTGCTGTGCTACGGCGTCATCGGTCCGCTGGCGGCGAACATGACCAAGGCTGTGGAGGCGGAAGCAGCCTTCTACGGCGTACTACGCACCACACTGCTCGCGTTCATCAAGGGAACGGCCCCGATTATGGCGGTCGAAATCGGCCGCCGTGCCATTCCCGCATACGTCCGGCCTGCCTTTGCCGAACTGGAAAAGGCGTGCCGCGATAAGAGTGGGGCGGAAGGAGCGTAGCCGTTGGCTGACCTTAAAGAAGACTCCATCATCGTCATCAAGAAGAAGAAGAGCGGTCATGGTGCACACCATGGTGGTGCCTGGAAGGTAGCCTATGCAGACTTTGTGACCGCCATGATGAGCCTGTTCATCGTGCTGTGGCTCACCAGCAGCGCGGACGCGGTGAAAAAGTCAGTCGCGCAGTACTTCAACGATCCAAAGGGCACTGCGGAGAAGACTGGGTCGCTGCGAAACGGGTCCGGGCAGGGCATGCCACTCGATGCGAACAACCTGGACAAGTTGAAGGACCAGCTGCTGCAGGCCGAGCGGGAGATGCCGAACTTCGACAAGCTCAAGAACCAGGTGGAAATTACGGAGGCGCAGGACGGCCTGCGCATTGAATTGCTGGAGGGCGACAAAGGCACGTTCTTTCAATCCGGCAGCGCGACCCCAACAGACGCGCTCAGCGGCTTTTTAAGGATCATTGCGCCGCAGTTGGGCAAGATGCAGAACCGCATCTCCATTGAAGGTCACACGGACTCAGTTCCATACAGCGGCCTGGGCGTGTACACGAATTGGGAACTGTCAGCGGACCGCGCCAACGCCGCGCGGCGACTGCTGCAGGCCAATGGCGTGGGCACTGCCCAGGTGGGACAGGTGCGTGGCTTTGCCGACCAGATGCTGCGTAAGCCGCAGGCTCCCACGGACTCCTCAAACCGGCGCGTGACACTGATCGTGGACCCCGGACTGCCCGTTCCAGCGCCACCCACACCCGGCGGTGAGGGAAGCGAAGAGAAGAAGGAACACGCGGGCACCGAAGTGGCCAAGGCAGTGCCCGCCAAAGAGGAGTAGCTCCAGATAAAGTTCTGCGACACGGCGACGATAAGGAGGTTGACCCATGAAGAGGCAGTCCTGTCGAGGTCGTGACGCGCGATGACGAACATATCCACTCTTTCGCAACTGGAGAACTATCTTTCCATTACGGGCAAGCGGGAAACCGTGCTCGCGTCCAACGTCGCCAATGTGGACACGCCCGGCTACAAAACCCGCGACATCAACTTTCAGCATGAACTCAGCCGTGCCTTT
>CALMRM010000155.1 GCA_937871605.1 uncultured Terriglobus sp.
TGGCTACGGCCTCGATCCGGCCACCACACCCAACCTGTTCCACGCAGCACGCGTGGGTGACCTCGTGGAAGACGTGCGAGGCGACATTCGCGATGGTGCCCGCCTGGACGCCGCCATGCAGGAGTTTCAGCCAGAGGTGGTCTTCCACCTGGCCGCGCAGCCCCTGGTGCGGCTGTCGTACGCCGACCCCATCGCCACCTACGAAACCAACGTGATCGGCACCGCGCGCGTGCTGGATGCGGTGCGCCGCACGCCCTCGGTGCGCGCCGTGGTCATTGTCACAACGGACAAGTGCTACGAAAATCGCGAGTGGCACTGGGGCTACCGCGAAGCGGACCCGCTCGGCGGTTACGACCCCTACTCCAGTTCCAAAGCCTGTGCCGAGATGGTGTCCGCGGCCTTCCGGCAGTCGTACTTTCCCGTGAGCAAGCATGCGGAGCACCGGGTTGGCATTGCCACGGCGCGTGCAGGCAATGTCATCGGCGGCGGCGACTGGAGCACCGACCGCCTCTTGCCCGACCTGGTACGCGGCTTTCTGAGCGGCGCACCCGTCGCCATCCGCAGGCCCGGAGCCATCCGCCCGTGGCAGCATGTGCTGGAGCCGCTGCATGGCTACCTGACCCTTGCGGAGCACCTGCTGTCCGCAGACGCGGCGCGCTACAGCACCGCCTTCAACTTCGGCCCGCGCGACGAGGACGCCAAGCCCGTCCGCTGGATTGCTGATCGCATGGTGCAGAGCTGGGGCGAAGGTGCAGCCTGGTTCCAGGAGGGCGACTCCGGCGTGCATGAAGCAGGCTTCCTCAAGCTCGACATCAGCCGCGCCCGCGCGGAACTGGGTTGGCAGCCCAAGATGGACCTCGCCCTCGCGTTGGACTGGCTGGTGGACTGGTACAAAGCCCAGCACCGGGGCGAAGACATGCACGCCTTCACACTCCGGCAGATCGAACGCTACGAAGCACTCGCCACGCTGGGTGCCTAGCGAGCGGAGGCACGCTGAGTAGTTCACCAAAGCCCATAGAAGCTGCGTGTGTGACTCCCGCTTCCTTTTCTGTTATGCAGAGCCTATTCGCGGATTGGATCAGCTTTCTGGGGCGGCTTGGCCCCTCGCAGAACATGGTTCATCGGCTCCGAAAGGAGTGTCGCTGCTGCCCATCCCAGCGGCGCGGTGAGTAGGAGGATGCCAGCCACCCAGGGACTCATCTGCAACGCGCTTAGCTGGTGCGGTGCCAGCCCATGCGGCCCGGGAGTGCTGTTGGGATGGAAGTGACTGAACAGCAGCACACCGCAGACCACGACAAACTCGTGCGTGAGGTAGACCTCGTAACTGTGGCTGCCGTACCAACGAAGCGGCGCGGTCAGTGGGTTTGGGCGCACGCCGTCGTCACCTGCCCTGCGAAGCACACTCGCTGCCATGACGAGGCAGGCTGCACACGCCAGCAGCGAACCGTAATAGTCAGCCTTGAATGGCAGGACGCGCCAGAACCAACGTGGTCCCAAGGCTGTGAGCAGCATGAACGCCCAACCCAGGCACTCCATGAGCAGCAGCATCGCGCGCCCGCGTGGCGCCGGAGCGATGGTGTGGCGACTTGCAACGCGATGCGTGATGAGCGCGGTTAAGCATCCGAGCGCAATGCAATCCATGCCTGAGAGATAGCCTTGCTCTGCCCACACCTCATTGGTGAACCACACCCCGCGTGCAAACGGGCCCATAGCCACAAACGCCAGCAGAACCGCCACAAACGCCACCTTGCCGTGGCGGAATCGCAGGAGCGCCACGCACAGCAGGGGAAAGAACAGGTAGAACATTTCTTCCACAGAGAGGGACCACATCACGTTCCAGTTGGCAGACAGGTACCCGTACCGCGCCTCAAGCCAGTTGGAGTGGAACGTGAAAACGGCAACAATGGCGCGCCACAACGGTGCTCGCTGCGGCGAGAACTCAAAGCCCGGCGCGTGGATCAGGGCAAGGCCAGACAGGATGGCAACGATGATCACGAGTAATGGCGCAATCCGTGCAAATCGGATGCGGTAGAAGGTTCCGACGCGCATCGCCGATAGCGAGCCGAACCGGCGCAGCGAGGTCAACGTGATGAGAAAGCCGGAGATGGCAAAGAAGAGCGTGACACCGTTGCCCCCATTCGCAAAGAGCAAGTGGGTCAACAAAGGTGGCAGCGCGGTGTGGCGCAGATCGTAGCCCGCGAAGTACAGCCGCAACCACGTATGCAGCAGCACCACGGCGAGGATGGACAGGCCGCGCATGGTGTCGATGGTGTCAAAGCGCGGTGCTACTGCTGGCGGGCTACGTGTCTCTGTAGTCATCGTTCGATGCTAAGACACCACTATCGCGGGTACGCCACACTCCGGCAGATTCAACGCTACGAAGCACTCGCCCCGCTGGGTGTATAGCGAGCGGAGGCGCGCATCCCCGCGTCGATGCGCGCATGCACAAAGGCCGCGATGTCAGTGGACTACCGGCCCACCATTTGCGGAAACGCGGGCATGCCCTTGTCTAACCGGCCTACCTGCAAACAGATATGGCATGGCTCGGGTAAGCACCTTTAGCACTCGCCCAACTCCGGAGTGGAGCCAACACCGATGCTCGGTCAACGCGTGCCATTTTCGCCACATGGTGCGCAAACAGGCGTAATCATGTAGTTTCCGCACATTACTTAATGAGAAGTGTGTGTCACGTGACATAGCGGAAGTATGAGGTACGCCTAGCCTCACAGGTACCATGCTTACTCAACCAACACTGCTCTGCTTTGGCCGGTACCAGGCCCTGCTCGACACGCGAACAGCGATCCTCAGCAAACTCTATCGTGTGATCCCAGTCGCAACGTGCGAACAGATTGAACATTTGCCGTTGAGCACCATCCTCGAGATGGTGTTGCTCTGCCATACCCTTCGCGACAGCGACTGCAAAGAAGCGCGGGCACTCATTGCGAGACGGTGGCCGGCAGCAAACATCCTAAGCATGACCAAGGCGTACGGCAGCTGTGCCCTCTGCGGAGAAATCCCCGTTCGCGGCATGGATGGACCCGACGTCTTGCTGCAACGGCTCAGCCTGATGCAGCCGTCGAACCCGGCATAAAGGTCATGGCCGACTTGCTACCAGCTCACTTATAAAGGCCTTGGTATGCCTTCAGAAGAACGGGATAGCACTCACATGCCCCACCTTCGAGGGTGGCCCGGTCTTCAATGACAAGGTTGCCACGGCGATGTCCAAGCATGCCGGACCGCTGCAGGGTTCCGATCGCAATGTTTACGGTGGACCGCCGTGCACCCAACATATGCCCCATAAACTCCTGCGTCAGCTTGAGGTCAGAGTCGCCAGTCCTGTCCTGGACCATCAGCAGCCAGCGCGCCAGCCTCTCTTCCACTTCGTGCAGGCGGTTGCAGGCGCTCACCTGCACCAGCACAACGGCGTCGAATTGCACGTTTCTGAGGATCAGCCGTTGCAGTTCGCCATTTCGGAAGCACTCACGCTCAAACTTCTTGTAATCCATGCGCAGGGCCGTGCCGGCAACCTGGATGAAGCAGCGCACCTCCCCAAGCTCTGGTCCGAGCAGGTGGAACTTCTCCGGCACACCTTCCCGGCCAACCAGTCCCACCTCGACCGCATCGCCGCCCTTCATGCTGGTGACAATGGAAGCGATCCCAGAGGTCATAAAGTGGACGTTGCGGGGAAGCATGCCCGGTTCGAACAGTACGTGGCCGACCGGCATGGTCACAGCTTCCAGATGGGGCGACAGCGTGGCCTTTGCTTCTGGTGGAAGCGCTTCAAGCAGAAGATTGATTTGTGAAAACGGCATGACCCGACCTTGGTAAAAGTCGCAAGGGAGAGCCGCATCCGTCGGGCGGGGTGAATTGCGTGAAACGTGTTCGTGCTTCTTCTAGTTTGATGCATCGTGGGAAAGTAATTGCCGCATGGCGCCCAACCAGGCAGACAGTATGCGACATTGCGTGCGTCATCCTGCGCGGCAGCAACGGATTCGGTCTGTAGAGACTGGCGCACCGCTGGGTCGGGCATCGTACTGAGCAGCAGGTAGTGAAGCTTTGGACAATGCCGATCACGAAGCACTAGAGAGCCAGATAGGCAAGCTCGAGAGTGCGCTTCAGGAGTCAGAGCGACTGGCGCTGGCAAATCGCTACACGGCAGCCATCATGCACGAGGTGAACAACCCGCTGGAAGCGATTGTGAATCTTGCGTATTTACTGCAACAGGAAGAAATGAGTTCAGCCGCGCACAGCTTTCTCAACTCTATCCAAGAGCAGCTCGCCGTACTTACCGACATCACCCGCCCCTCCTTGGGCTTTCACCGCGAGAAGCGCGCGGCCAGGGAGATCAACCTGCGGGAACTTGTCGATTCCGTTGAAAAGCTGCATGGTGGCCGCCTCAGTCAGGAGGGCATCGCGCTGCACCGACGTTGCCCAGAGACGATCGTTTGTGACGTTGTCGGCAGCGAACTCATGCAACTGCTCTCCAACCTGGTGTTGAACGCCTTTGAGGCGCTATGCCAGACGCGGCAGGGAGCACACATCCACCTGCGTGTTTCACGGCTGAACGATGGGGTCAGCCTGCTGGTGGCGGATGACGGCCCTGGCATTCCCCCTGAGCTGGAGCGCAGCCTTTTCGAAGCGCATGTCACTGGCAAACCGAACGGTTCCGGCCTGGGCCTATGGATTTCTGAACGCATCATTCGCAGCCACCGTGGCAGGATACGGGTGCGCACCTCGCGCAGGGCTGGGCGAAGCGGCACTGCGTTCCGCATCGTTCTGCCC
>CALMRM010000156.1:0-3828 GCA_937871605.1 uncultured Terriglobus sp.
GGATGTCCACGCACTCCCATACCTCAAGCCAGTTGCCTGCAAAGCGGCCCAGCGGCTGGTCCATGGTGGTGAGCAGTGCGACGGTGCGCGTGCCGTTGCCCTCGCCGGTGGCAACCAGCAAGCGCGCAAGCTCTTCGCTGTCTTCATAACGCTTCAGGAACGCACCCGAACCGGTCTTCACATCGAGCAGGAGGCCGCGCAGGTCCTCCGCCAGCTTTTTGCTCATGATGCTTGCAGTGATCAGGTAGGGCGACTCCACCGTTCCCGTGTGATCGCGCAGGGCGTACAGGATGCGGTCCGCCGGGACAAGATTCTTCGTCTGCCCAATCATGCTGAAGCCGCACGCGGCGATGACCTCGCCGAAGCGCTGCATGGAGAGCTGCGTGTTGAATCCGGGGATGGTCTCCAGCTTGTCCAGCGTGCCGCCGGTGTGGCCCAGCGAACGTCCGCTGATCATGGGATCGGCCAGCCCTGCCGCTGCCACGATGGGTGCGATGAGCAGGGAACTCTTGTCGCCCACGCCGCCTGTCGAGTGCTTGTCCACCGTGTACTTGCCTAGGGAGCTCCCGTCGAACACGTCGCCGCTGCGGCGCATCGCGTCGGTCAGCGTGGCCAGTTCACGCGGAGACAGGCCGCGCTGAAAGATCGCCATCAGCAGCGCGGCGGTGCGCGCCTCGGTGATCTCACCGCTGACTACGCCCGCGATGAAGCTGCGGATTTCGCCGTCGGTGAGTTCGTGGCCGTCGCGTTTGCGCTGGATGGTGTCCACGGGACGGAACTGTGATGGATGTAGCTGCATTTGGTGCCGACACCTGGTTTTCTGGTCCGATGCTTTCGGAAGGGCACAGCTTCAGCGGTGCCAGGAAACGCCTTCTTGGATGTGCGCTTAAGCGCCTGAGGTCGGCTTTGTGACGAGCCGACCTCGGCGGCTTAAGCCGCTTTCTGGCAGAGGTATTTACGGCATGGCTAAAGCATGCCCTTCAGTACACATGAGTGTAAAAGGTGACGCACGACCACGACTGCAGAGCAGGCTCATCCGTTCGATAACTTAGCCCATCGAATCTGCGGAGAATGCAGCAGGCAGCAAATCGGCCAGGGTGCACGCGCTGGGCTTGCCGGCATTGCCAGGGTAAAAGATGGGGCAGGAGCTGTCGGCAAACTCCGCGATGGTCTGGCGGCAGGCACCGCAAGGCTGGCAGGTGAGGCTGGTATCCGCATTGGCTACGGCTACAGCGGTGATGCGGATGGCTGGCCCAAACTCGGAAACGGCCCGCGCAATGGCCGCCTGCTCGGCGCAGCATGTCAGTCGGAAGCTAACATTTTCCACGTTGCAGCCGGTAACAACCTCACCACTTTGCAGGAGCAGTGCAGCGCCGACGTAGTAATGGCTGTAGGGTGCGTAGGCGCGCAGCGAAGCCTGCGCAGCGGCGACTCGCAACTGCGCGACCGCGGCTGGGTCAAGCGCATCTTGGGACGTTTGTGACAGCATGGTTTGCTGAGGCTAAACCTGCCGCGTGACGGGCGCAAGCGGTGCGGCGACTCACCAGGGGTACGCATCAGATGGAAGGTAGAAATCACTATGCCGAACGAGCCTAAGCCATCACGCAGCAAGCGCATGAAAGCCGCTCCAGGCCAGGCGGGCGCTACGGCGGTCGCCGAGCCGGCAGAGTCTGTCGCCGCGACGGTGCAAGTGGTCGATGCTGCTGCAGTGGTCCCCGGTGGCGATGCGGTCCTCGACCGCTTCCATCCGGTCACCGCGGAGTGGTTTCGCGCTGTCTTCGAAGGCCCCACGCAGCCACAGCGCGAGGGCTGGCCCGCCATTGCGCGCGGCGACTCCACGCTCATCCTTGCGCCTACCGGCACCGGCAAGACACTGACAGCATTCCTGTGGTGCCTGGATCGCCTGATGCTGCAGCCGCGCGCGTTTACCGCACCTGCACCAGAGCCGAAAGCGGCCAAGCGCATTCGGGGCAAGAAGCAGCCACGTGAGCCGAAAAAGCGCAGTTTGCCGGAGGGCGTGGGTGTCCGCGTTGTGTACATTTCTCCGCTGAAGGCACTGGCGGTGGACGTGGAGCGCAACCTGCGTTCGCCGTTGCAGGGCATCGCGAACATGGCCCAGCGCCTGGGCGTGCCGGTGCACACGCCGGAAATCAGCGTGCGCACGGGTGACACGCCGCTGAAGGACCGCGCGCGCTTTACCAAGCACCCGGGCGACATCCTCATCACCACGCCCGAGTCGCTGTACCTCTTGCTGACGAGCAATGCGGGCGAGGCGCTGCGCACGGTGGAGACCGTCATCATCGATGAAATCCACGCGCTGGTGCCCAGCAAGCGCGGCGCTCACATGGCGCTGAGTCTGGAGCGGCTGGAGGCATTGACCGGCCGTAAGGTGCAGCGCATTGGTCTGTCCGCTACACAGCGCCCGCTGGAGGAGGTGGCGCGCTTCTTGGGCGGTGCGGACGTCGCAATGCCAGCGGATACAGCAATCCCTGCGCCCATGGCAGAGCTGCCTGTTGCGCCGGAGCCGGAAGAACTATTCGACTTGGGCACCGCGCCGGAGCGCGTGGAAGAGCCTCCCGTGGAGATGGCCACCAGCGTCGCTGATGAAGCGGGCGAGGCTGCGCTCGCGCTCGGTGAAGACGCTCCACTGCGGGTAGTTGCAGGCGAGGTCAACGGCATTCGCTATCGCCCGGTCACCATTGTGAACGCAGGCGCGCGCAAGCGGCTGGAACTCACCGTGGAGGTGCCGGTCGAGGACATGGCCAAGCTCGGCGAGATTCAGGACTCGCCCAGCGGGCCGGCCTCACAGGGACCCAAGCGCACCAGCATCTGGCAGAGCATTCACCCGCGCCTGCTTGAGATCATCAAGCAGCACCAGAGCACCATCCTTTTCGTCAACGCGCGGCGCATCGCAGAGCGGCTGGCGGGTGCCATCAACGAGCTTGCGGGCGAGCAGATCGCACGCGCGCACCACGGCTCGCTGGCAGCCGCGCAACGGAGTGAGATTGAAGAGCTGCTCAAGGCTGGGCATATTCGTGCGCTGGTCGCCACGTCGTCGCTTGAGCTTGGTATCGACATGGGAGCGGTCGATCTCGTTATCCAGATCGAAGCGCCGCCCTCAGTCGCCAGCGGCATGCAGCGCATCGGCCGCGCCGGGCACCAGGTGGGCGCGCCATCCAAGGGGATTGTCTTTCCCAAGTACCGTGCGGATCTGATTGCCTGCGCCGCCGTGACGCGTGCCATGCACGAGGGCCACGTGGAGAGCACGCGCTTCCTCCGCAACGCGCTGGACGTCTTGGCGCAGCAGGTGGTCGCCATCATCGCGCATCCGCCGCTGTCGCCGGAAGAGGCTGCGCGCCGCGAGGCGAAGTTTCGCAGCGATGAGGACGAGGCACCCGGCATCAGCTATGACCGGCTGCTGGCCATTGTGCGCTCGTGCAGTGGCTATGCGGGCATCAGCACGCAGGTGTTCGATGGCGTGCTCGACATGCTTGCGGGGCGCTACCCGTCCGACGAGTTCGGCGAACTACGCCCACGCGTCACCTGGGACCGCACGCGCGGCTGGCTTACGCCGCGGCAGGGTGTCAAGAAGATCGCCATCCTGAACGGTGGCACCATCCCGGATCGCGGCTTGTACGGCGTCTTCCTCTCGGGTGAGCGCAACAAGCCCATCCGCGTGGGCGAACTCGACGAGGAGATGGTCTTCGAGGCGCGCAACGGCGAGACATTCATCCTGGGGGCAAGTACGTGGCGCATTGACGAGATTACGCATGACAAGGTGCTGGTTTCACCTGCGCCCGGTGAGCCCGGCAAGATGCCCTTCTGGCG
>CALMRM010000156.1:3838-9916 GCA_937871605.1 uncultured Terriglobus sp.
CGCGGCGACCAGGCGGGCCGTCCGCTGGAGTTTGGCCGCCGCATCGGTACGCTGGTGCGCGAGCTGCGTGACCTGCCGCGCTCTGCCGCGCTGACTCGCCTGACGCGTGAGCACGACCTGGACGCCACCGCCGCCGAAAACGTAATGCGCTACCTGGCCGACCAGGAAGTCGCGACGGAGCAGGTGCCGGACGACCGTACGGTCGTGGTGGAGCGTGTGCGCGATGAGCTGGGTGACTGGCGCGTGTGCGTGATGACGCCGTTCGGCTCGCGCCTGCATGCGCCGTGGGCCATGGCGGTGCAGGGCCGTATTCGTGCCGCGGGCCATGCGGACGTGGAAACCATGTGGAGCGAGGATGGCTTTGTCGTCCGCTTCCCGGAGAGCGACGGCGCGCCCGACGTGGACCAGTTCTTCCCGGAGGCGCAGGAGGCGGCGGAAAGCGTGCAGCGCCAGCTTGGCAGCACCGCGCTGTTTGCGGCAAAGTTCCGCGAGGCTGCAGCGCGCGCACTGCTGTTGCCGCGCCGCCGTGCCGATGGCCGCGCACCGCTGTGGCAGCAGCGCAAGCGTGCGTACGACCTGTTGAGCGTGGCCGCGCGCTACCCCGAGTTCCCCATGCTGCTGGAGGCGTATCGTGAGTGCCTGCGCGATGTGTTCGATATGCCGGCGCTGTCGGAGATCCTGCGCAGTATCGCCTCGCGGCAAATTCGTGTGCACACGGTGGATTCGCGTACACCGTCGCCGTTCGCGTCGGCACTCTTGTTCAGCTACGTCGCCAACTACATCTACGACGGCGATGCGCCGCTTGCCGAACGCCGCGCACAGGCCTTGAGCATCGACCAGGAGCAACTGCGCGAACTGCTGGGCGACGCCGACCTGCGCGAGCTGCTGGACCCCAACGCCATCGAGGAGACGGAAGAGCAGCTGCAGATGCTATCGGACGACTACCGCGCGCGCAGCATGGATGGCGTGCACGACATGCTGCTGAGGCTGGGTGACCTGAACCGCGCAGAAGTTCTGCGGCGCGTCACCTCGCCGGAAGTTGCAATCACTGTCGATCGCCTGCAGAAAGCGCGGCGCGTGCTGGAGCTGCGCATCGGTGGCGAGAAGCGCCTGCTGGCCGTGGAAGACGCGGCGCGGTATCGCGACGCGCTTGGCATCCCACTGCCGCCCGGGCTGCCCACGGCCTTTCTGCAAGCCGTTCCGGACGCCATGGTGGACCTGATCCGCCGCTTTGGCCGTACGCATGGCCCGTTCACGACAGTCGAGGTCGCCAAGCGATTTACCGTGCCGCTGGAAACCGCGGAGAGTGTGCTGCAAAAGCTGGTGGGCAGTGGCCGCGTAGTCGAAGGTGCCTTCCGCCCCGGCGGGCAGGAGCGCGAGTGGTGCGATGTGGAAGTGCTGCGCACCATTCGGCGCAGATCGTTAGCCAAGTTACGCAAAGAGGTTGAGCCGGTGGAGCAGCAGACGCTGGCACGCCTGTTTACCCACTGGCAAGGCGTGCTCACGCCACGTCGCGGCCTCGATGCGTTGCTGGACGTCATCGAAACGCTGCAGGGGGCGCCGCTGCCCGCATCGTTGCTGGAAACGGAGATTCTGCCTGCACGCATCGTCGGCTACAAGCCTGCCGACCTGGACACCCTCATCGCCGCGGGCGAAGTTACGTGGGCAGGCTTTGAACCGCTGGGTGAGCGGGATGGCCGCATCGGCCTGTACCTGGCGGAGAAACTCCCGCTGCTATGGCCGGTGGTGAACACGGCGCAGGCTGCATCGGTCATCGAGGATGGCAGCGCCACCAAAGAACGCGAAGACCGCATCGTCGAGTACCTGCGTTCGCACGGCGCATCGTTCTTTCAGAACCTGCATGACGGCACCGGTGGCGGCTACCCCGGCGAATCCATCGAAGCTGTGTGGAATCTGGTATGGCGCGGCCTCATCACGAACGATTCGCTGCAATCGTTGCGCGCCTACACCGATAAGAACGGCGGCAGCCGCCAGACCAATCATCAAGGCAAGCCGCTCCGCCGCACGCACAATCAGGCCGCAAACTTTCGCAGCCGCCGCACCACACCGCCCACCGCGCAAGGCCGCTGGGCGCTGCACCCTGCGTACGCAGCGAACCGGCAACAAACAGCGGGTGCCCCACGGCCTGCCCTGAGTTCATCGAAGGGTCTCGATTCTGAGACGTGGGTTCAGCGTAATGCCACCGAGTGGTCCTACGCAGAGGCACACCAACTGCTGCAGCGTTACGGTGTCGTTTTTCGCGAAACAGCGCACGCAGAAAACCTGCCCGGCGGCTTCTCCGCCATCTATGACGTCATGAAGGCGCTGGAGGAAAGTGGGAAGATACGTCGCGGCTATTTCGCCGCCGAACTCGGCGCAACACAGTTCGCGCTGCCGGCCGCGCTCGACCTCTTGCGTTCGCTACGCACCAAGCGGCCCGACACAGACCCCGAGATGATCGTACTGGCAGCCACGGATCCCGCGAACCCCTACGGCGCGCTGCTGAAGTGGCCTCAACCAGCGGACGGCGCAGGCTCACTTACACGCACGGTGGGCGCGCGCGTTGTGCTGGCCGATGGAGCTCTGGCCGCCTACCTGCGGCGCGGCAACCCCAACCTGCAGGTCTTCCTGCCAGAGGAAGAACCCACACGCGGCACCGTGATGCGCTCGCTGGCACGCTACTTCGTCGTCATGGCGCAGACCACGGGCCGCATCAACGAGCAGGCAGAGCACACCGGCGGCATCGGGATGCTCATCCAAACCATCAACGCAATCGCCGTCGCCGAACACCCCATGGCCCGCGCGCTGCTCGACGCAGGTTTCCAGGCCGCCCCTCTCGGCTTCAACCTGCGCAGGAATCTGCCGCCGCTACCCGGCGTCAGCCTTACCGCCCAGAACGGCGGACGAACGGTGGGCAATGCCTGACACAGACTCGGCGCTTAGCTCCTGATAGTTTGCCGTGTCGAAACAAAGCTTGCGTAATAGCTTCACTCATGTCATCTTGATAGTCACTTCGACGAAAGGACGCCCGCATTGGTTATTGAAACAAACACCACGTACTACGGGCAGCGTTGGCCGATTCATCGGTCCCGTTGCTATCGGGCGTCGCTTCGGTCGCGCTAACCGAACAGCGCTCCTCTGACAAGTTATTTTGCCGATTGCACAAGGGCGTAGCTCAGTGCGCTGCTTCCCGTGCCTGGCTCAGGCCAGTAGTGACTCGGCTTGTCTTCTTGTCTTACACACCAGTTCCTGCTGGCCAGAGAAGAGATATGTTCGCGTTTATTCACCACCTTCTGGGTGGTCAAAATCAGTTTGCGTCGGGCGGCTTGCTGCTTATGTTGATCGGCAGCGTGGGCGTCTTCCTCCGTGCTTTGCCAGAATATTTGTGGTCCCTGATCGTGCAGCAGACCACCATGACCATCACGGTGAAAGACGATGATGCTGCCTTTCAGTGGGTAAAGGAGTGGTTCCTTGAGCAGAACTTCCTGAAGCGGGTTCGCCGGGTAGACCTAGACACTACCTTGCGCGGCACAGAGATGGCTCTGATCCCGGCTCCGGGTCTGCACTTCTTCTGGCATGGGAGGCGGCCGTTCTGGGTACGCTTCACCCGTAGCGAAGACGCGAAGGGCAGGAGCCAGCGGCGAACTGAGTCCCTCACCTTCCAGACGCTCGGCAGGCACCAGCGCTTCCTCAAGAGCTTTGTGTCGGAGATCGTTGCGTGTCATCACCGGAACGACAGCATGGGAGCGTCGCTTCATGTTTACGACGACTACTGGGTTTGCGTTCAGGCGTACTCTCCACGCCTGCTTGAATCCGTCGTGCTGAAAACAGGTGAGAAGGAGCACCTGATTAAGGACCTGCAACGGTTCCAAGCTGGAAGACAGCGCTATCGGCAGCTTGGCGTTCCATACCACCGGGGTTACCTGTTGTATGGTCCGCCGGGCACCGGCAAAACCTCTCTCGTTTCGGGTCTGGCTGCCACCTTCGGCATGCCTATCTACGCTGTCAATCTCACCGAGATGAGCGATCGTTCTCTAAAAGCGGCGGTAAACGATATTCCGGAGCGTTCAGTCATCCTCTTCGAGGACATCGATTGCATGCGGGCGGGCCATCGGAGGGCAGAGCGATCCGCAGGCCAACAGGAACAGGGTTCAACAGATCGTGAGACTAAGAGCGAGACATCTGATCGGTTTGGAGTTACGCTCTCCGGCCTACTCAATGTTCTGGACGGTTTTCATGCACCGGAAAACGTCATCTTTGTTATGACCACAAACGATGTTGACGCGCTCGATCCGGCTCTCCTGCGCCCAGGCCGTATTGACTACAAGCTTTTCATGGGAAGAGCCGTGCTCACGCAGAAGATTGAACTCTACCGTAGGTTTTTCCCCGAGGCGTCCACCGCTGAAGCGCAGCACTTCATTGAGGCACACGAAGCAGAAACCATGGCAGAGTTCCAAGGCCTGCTCCTGCGCTTGGAACAAGAGGCTACTCCACTAGCCACGCAGCTACTTAACGAAGTGTTAGATCAGGAGGAACAGTATGCCTGAGGGAGATACCATTTATCGCGCTGCCCGCGCGCTTGCGAAAGTGCTGACGGGAAAGCATGTGACGCGGTTCGATACGGGCTATGCGCATTTGGCCACCGTGAACGATGACAGGCCCGTGGTGGGCCGCATCGTGGAGAAGGTGGAGGCCAGCGGCAAGTGGTGCCTGATGCACTTCTCGGGCGACCTGATCCTGGTCACGCACATGCTGATGAGCGGGTCGTGGCATATCTACAAGACGGGCGAGAAATGGTGGTCGCCGAAGAAGGCGATGCGCGTGCTGGTCGAGGTGGAGGGCTGGCAGGCCGTTGCCTTCAACGTGCCTGTCGCGGAGTTCCACACCGCAGGCACGCTTGCCCGCAAGAGCAGTGTGCCCAAGCTGGGGCCCGACATTCTCTCCGGTGAGTACACGCCAAAGTCGGGTGTTGACTCGCTGCGCGCGCGCGCGCTGTCGCATCCGGACGATGAGATTGCCAACGTCTTGCTAAACCAGCGCGTGCTGGCCGGCCTGGGCAATGTGTACAAGAGTGAAGTCGCCTTCGCCGCGCGGGTGCATCCGTTCCGCGCCATGAGTACAATTACGGAGGCCGAGATGCTGCAGATGGCCGACGTGTCGCAGCGCTACATGAAGGCCAACATCCTGGACGGCTCAGGGGACGGCATCATCACCTACAGCGGCAGCCGCCGGACCACCAACAACGCCAACGAGAAGAACCGCCTGTGGGTGTACGGGAGGCGCGGCCTGGAGTGCCGTCGCTGTGGCGGCACGGTGGAATACCGCAAGCAGGGGCCGGGTGCGCGCAGCACCTACTGGTGCCCGGACTGCCAGCCGTGGGTTGGCCCTGGCGATGCGGTGAAGGGCAGTGCCGCTCCCATTCGGCGGTCGCGCGTTGGCTGCTGATGCGAGTTGGCGAAACATTACCCTGCCGGGTGTAAACCACGGAACTGCTAGCATCGGTACGATGGTTCAGGACAGCAGTAACAGCAAGGCAAGTGCGCCAGTGCGCGTCCGCATCGCGCCGTCGCCGACTGGCGATCCGCACGTGGGCACGGCTTACATTGGCCTCTTGAATTACGTCTTTGCAAAGCAGCGTGGTGGCAAGTTTGTGCTGCGCATTGAGGACACGGACCGCACCCGGTTTGTGAGCAGCAGCGAGCAGATGATCTTCGACGCGCTGCGCTGGGTAGGGCTGCAGTGGGATGAGGGACCAGACGTGGGCGGCCCGCATGGCCCGTACCGGCAGAGCGAGCGCACGGACATCTATCGCGAGTACTGCCAGCGCCTGCTGGACAACGGCACGGCCTACCGCGCTTTTGAGACAGCAGAGGAACTGGAAGCCGAACGCAAGGCGCAAATGGCGGCGAAGCAGGCACCGAAGTACGCTGGGCCTAGCCGTAACTACACAGCGGAACAGGCTGCCGCCGCGGTGAATGAGGGCAAGCCATACACCATCCGTCTGCGCGTGCCCGACGGCGACAAGGGCCCGGGCATTGCTTCCACCACGTTTCGGGATGAGTTGCGCGGCGACATCAC
>CALMRM010000157.1 GCA_937871605.1 uncultured Terriglobus sp.
GCTGCGCGGCACGGGCGCATACTCGGGCGGAGCGATGCAGGCGCGGCTCGATTCGAACTTCCAGTCGCAGGAGACACTGGCGACACTTGCATCTGATACGGGCGGCAAGTTCTTCTCAGACTCGAACGACTTTGCGCCCGCCTTCCAGGCCATCCAGCACGACACGGAGGCGTACTACATCCTGGGCTTCCGCTCGACGGACACCCGGCGTGACGGCGTCTTCCGGCACCTGACCGTGAAGCTGAACCGCAGTGACGCCAAGCTGGAGTACCGCCCCGGCTACTACGCGCCCGCCGACTTCAAGCACCAAAAAACCGAAGACCGCGAACTGGCGCTGACCGACCAGCTGCGCAGCGACCTGCCCGCGGTGGACATTTCGATGTATCTGGAAGCGTTCTATTTCCGGCAAAACGCCAACAGCTACTACGTGCCCATGTCGCTGATCGTGCCGGGCTCGCAGATTCCGTTTGCGCGCGCGAAGGACCAGGACAAAGCGACGCTTGACATCATCGGGCAGGTGAAAAACGCGCAGGGCATCGCGGTGGGCAATATTCGCGACACGGTCAAGCTGGCCGTGGACGGCACGGTGGGCGCGGCGCGGCGCAACATCCAGTACAGTACCGGCTTCCAGCTGGCCCCCGGGCACTACCACGTGAAATTTGTGACGCGCGAGAACGAGACCGGTAACTTCGGTTCGTTTGAGACGGACCTCGTGGTGCCGGACCAGCGCAAGGTGCCGCTCAAGCTCTCGAGCGTGGTGCTCAGTTCGCAGCGCACCGCTGCCGCTCCACAGCAGCATGGTGCGCCCATGCCGCCGGGCATGGTGCAGCCGGTTGACCCGCTCCTGCAGGACGGCCAGCAGTTCGTGCCCAACGTGCCGCACGTTTTCCGGCAGGATGCACACCTATACCTGCTGTATGAGCTGTACGACCCGGCCAAGCAGGCTGCCGCAGCTGCCGCGCAGAATGCAACGGAGACCGCTGCAAAGCAGAGCGGTCTGAAGGCACGCGGCGGCGCCAGCGGTATTCACGTGCTCACGTCCATCGAGTTTCTGCAGAACGGTGCCAAGGTGCTGGAAACACCGCTGGTCTCGACGGACGTGGAGAACCAGCCGGAGCGCGGCGCGGTCAGCTTCCGCTTCGACGTGCCGCTGCTATCGCTGAAGCCGGGCAACTACATCTGCCAGGTCAACGTGATCGACGATGCGGGCGGCAGCTTCACCTTTCCGCGGCTGGCCATGCGCGTGGTGGCACCGCCTGTGGCGACGGCACCCGCAGCGCCCACGCCAGTCGCCGGTTCAGCCGCTGCACCGAGCCGTTCCTCCTTGTAGGCGCGGTCAACAGCCGGCCTGGTTCGCATAGCGGCCACGCCGTACGGCCAGCGCGCTCGCGGTATCGTCTAACTCAGAGATGTCCGGGCACCCGTATCCCCATACTGATCGTGAAATCCTTAACCGCGTGCAGCGGGCCGGTGGCCGCGCCGGGTACAAGCAGCTGGTGCGCGAGCTGGGCATGGGCGGCGGGCGCGAGCGCCGCATGCTGCTGGAGCAACTGGCCAAGATGACCGCACGCGCTGCGCTGGTGAAGGTGGACGCCGAGCACTGGGCGCTGCCGGAGACGCACAAGGAACGCGCGAAGAACGACGCGGCGCGCGCGGCAAACGCGACGGGTCGTCGCGGCTTTGCCGCCGACCTGCGTGCCCGAGCTAACGACCGCAGCAAGCAACGCGCGCTCGACCGCAGCGATCTGGTCGCGGGCAAGCTGTCTCTGCACCGTGACGGCTTTGGCTTTGTGCGCCCCACGGAACCCACGCCGGACGGTGACGTGTTTATTCCGCCGCACGAACTGAACGGTGCCATGCAGGGCGATCAGGTGTTGGTGGAGCCTGCGCCGCCGGGCCGCGATGGCAAGCGCAGCGGACGCATCGTTCGCGTGCTGACGCGGCGCAATCCCACGGTGGTCGGCATTTTCCACGCGGCGGGTTCGCGCGGGCGCGGCTCTGATCCGCGCAGCGACGACCCACGTATGCGCGGCAGCTTTGTAACGCCGCTGGACGAGCGCATGTCGCAGCCCGTGCTCATCGACAACGACACCGATCTGCCCACCGCCGCCATCACCCCACACCGCACCCTGGGTGCTGAAGCCGCCGCGCAGGAGCACGAGTGGGACGGCACGCTGGCCGATCTGCACGGCTTGGCCGTCGATGTCGAAATCACGCAATACCCTACGGAGCACACGCCCGCGCGTGGCCGCGTGATCGAGGTGCTGGGCGACCCGGACGCGTTTGGCGTGGACGTGGAAATTGTTATTCGCAAGCACCACCTGCCGCACGTGTTTCCGGCAGGCGTGCTGGCCGAGGCGCAGGACGCGGCGCAGCACAACGTCGCCTCGCTGGACGAGGAAGAACTCTCCACCCGCGAGGACTTCCGCGACGAGCCCATTGTGACGATCGACGGCGAGACGGCCAAGGACTTCGACGACGCCGTTCTGGTGCGCAAACACGATGACGGCACCTGGGAACTGCAGGTGCACATCGCCGACGTGGCGGAGTACGTGCGCGAGGGCAGCGACCTGGACCTGGAGGCGCGGCTGCGCGGCAACAGCGTCTACTTTCCGGACCGCGCCATTCCCATGCTGCCGCAGGAACTTTCGAACGGCGAGTGCTCGCTGCGCCCGGACGAGGACCGCATGGTGCTCAGCTGCATTGCGCGCATCGACAGCGAGGGCAACGTGCTGGGCTACGAGGTGTGCGAGGGGCTCATCCGCTCTGCCCGCCGCATGACCTATACCAACGTGCAGAAGATTCTGGACGGCGACGAAGAGGTGCGCGCGCAGTACGAAACGTTTGTGCCGGAGTTCGAGAACATGCTCGACCTGGCCAAGCGGCTGAACGGCAAGCGCGTGCGGCGCGGCTCCATCGACTTCGACCTGCCGGAGCCGGTGATCGACTTCGACGAACGCGGGGCCATGCGCGGCGTGCACAAGTCGGAACGCGCGTGGGCGAACCGGTTGATTGAAGAGTTCATGCTGTGCGCCAACGAGTGCGTCGCCCGCTGGGTCAGCGACACGCGCGTGCCCGGCATGTACCGCATCCACGAGATGCCGGACCCCAAGCGCATCATCGAGTTCGAGGACGCGGCGGCCAGCTTTGGCGTGTCGCTGGGCGTGGGCGCGTTGCCGGTCAAAAAGGTCACCATGAAGACCGACCGCCGCGAAATGCGCCGCCGTGGTGAACAGGGCCGCGACACCCGTGCCGTCAAGCAGCACGACATTTCCGCGCAGATCGAGGTGACGCCGCAGATGTACCAGCGGCTGTCGCGCAAAATCCAGGGCAGGCCAGAGGAGCGCATCCTGAGTTACTTGCTGCTGCGCTCGCTGAAGCAGGCGAAGTACTCCGCGGACAACGAGGGTCATTTTGCGCTGGCTGCACCGGCGTACACGCACTTTACGTCGCCCATCCGGCGCTATCCGGACCTGATTGTGCACCGCGTCGTGAAGACGCTGCTGGCCGAGGGTGCGGAGCCGTTTGGGGGTCCGGAGGAGACGGCATCGAGTTCAGCGCAGCGGTTTGCGCTAGCGGCGCGGGAGAAGCACGCAGGAGACAGCGACCTGACCGAAGTTTCATCGGCATACTCAAAGAAAACAGGTCCTTCGACTGCGCTGCGCTCCGCTCAGGATGACGAGAACGAGAGTGCTGGGCCGAAAAAGGAAACCCACGTCTCAGAATCGAGACGTGGGGCACCCGAGCCGTACTCAGCACAAGCTGGGGTGCCCCATGTCTCGCAGAGACATGGGTATACGCAGTTTGATGAGCCGTACCCGCGCGAAGAAGTCGCTGCCATTGCGCAGGAGTGCAGCGAGACGGAGCGCCGTGCGGCCGATGCCGAGCGTGAGCTGATCGAGTGGAAGAAGATCACTTTTATGAGCGACCGCGTGGGCGACCACTTCGACGCGGTGGTGCTGTCCGTGACCAAGTACGGCATGTTTGTGGAACTAGATAACCTGTTTGTCGAAGGCCTGGTTCCCATCCACACGCTCACCGACGACCAGTACACCTACCGCGAGGGCGCCCGCGAAATCTGCGGTGCGCGGAATGGCCGGTGCTATCGCCCAGGGATGCACGTCAACGTGCTGCTGGACCGCATCGACCGCGCGAACCGGCGGCTGCAGTTCGCCATCCTGCCGGGCGAACACGAGAGCGCGACAACGCCAGCAGGCACACGCCCGTTCGTCTCGCGCACCGGCAAAACCGCCGAGCGCCGCGCCAAGCTGGCCGCCCGCGAGTTGGCCTCATCGGCACCGGAGCGGACCACGCGCGCCAGCAAACGTGGTGGCACGTCGCGCACAAGCGCCTCCAGCGCCACGTCTGGGAGTAAGCCGCGCTCCGCACCTCTGCTGCCGTCCACCTCGCCCTTTGCCAAGTTCGGCGCAGACGGCAGCACGCCGCGCAAGAAGAGCAACAAGGACCGTGTGGCCGCAGCCCGCAAGCGCGGCAAAAAGCGATAAACCGCCAGGCTCGCGGTCCGGCTCGAGCCGCAGGCCAGCGCGGTATGCTCTCTTCATGCAACGAGCCTCTGCCTGTGCCCTTCTTGCGTTTGCTTGTGGCGCCCACGCCCAAGGCAATTTGGCCTGGCAGGGGGAGTGGGGCTCGTTTACGGGTGCGCACGCCGAGGCTGGCCGCCGCATCAGCATCGGAAACTGCAAGGGTGACACCTGCATGTTCGCGCTGGAGGTGCGCTCGGCAGCAGGCAATGCCGGTACGACAGGCGAACAAACCTTTACGGTGGGAGCGGATGGCACCGCGACGGCGCAGTTACCAGACAGTGGGCGCAAGGCGTTCTGCAGCCTACGCTTGCAGCGGACAGGCGGCGAGAAGCCTGCGGTGCAGGTAACGGCAAGCGGTGCCGTGTGCACGTCGTACTATGCAACGAGTCCGTTGGTTAGCTTTACCGGCGTGTACCCCCAGCAGGTCTCCGTGCAGTACGGCGGCATGCACATCGACGAGTGCTACCTACGGCAATCGCCCGCGCTGCTGGCCATTTGCACGCACCCTGCCCTGGACACGCTGGAGCGGCAATGGGAGAGACTGGCAACAGAGTTCCCCCTCCGGCCTGCCGCAGCCGGTGCGCCCACCAGGTACGAGCAGGTGCAAGCCGCGGATCGCACGCTGATCGGCGCCTGCGACCACGACGCACAGCCGGAGCGCTGCCTGACGGAGCACTACTCTGCCGAAATCGCTGCCATGCAGGCGAAGCAGACCGCGTACCTGGCCGGGACAGAGGAGCGAGGCGACCCCACTGTGGGCAGACCGCTGGCTCGCAGAATCGCCGGGCAGTACCGTAACCGGGAACAGAACGGCGATGTGCAAGGTCACACGTTCATGACCACGGACACGCTCACCATCGCCCCAGTAGGCGCGGCCTCCATCCACTTCAAGACATTTCTCAACTTCTTCAATGGACATTCCTGCAGCCTGGAGGGTGGCGCGCTGTACCGGCAGGACGGCAGCTTCGTGTTTGACGACACGGCAGAGAACGCGCCTGCGGGTGCGCCCGCATGCCGCCTTGCCATCGTTCCCTCGAATACGGGCATTACCTTCCGCGACATCAATGGCAGCTGCAAGAGCTACTGCGGTGAGCGGGGCGGCTGGAACGGCGCTGGCTTTTCGTTCACGCAACGCGTTCACACCGCTACACCGCGATCCGGCAAGTAAATGCAGTCGCTGTGCCTGCCCAAGACACTTCAGGGCCTTGAACTCGGACCAGAGCTGTCGTACATTGCAGAAGAAGCCCAGAAGTTCGGTTGCATGAGGGTGCAGCGGAATCGTTCTTGCGCCATCCCTGCATTTGTTGCTCCCGAGGTCCTGCTGTGCGTTTCTCCCCTGTTTCAACCGTTGCCATGGCGGCGCTGCTGCCGCTGTCTGCTGCTGCCGTCGCGCAGTTGCCCAATACGTTGCAGCCCAAAGCTGCGGCCGAGTGCCGCACGGATG
>CALMRM010000158.1:0-5135 GCA_937871605.1 uncultured Terriglobus sp.
ATCTACACCAAGCTGCCAGCGGCGCTCGAGTCTCGCTGATGTGGGCTACCTTCAAGCTGTTGGCAGTCATCTTTGGATGCGGCGTGCCAGCGGGCCTCCTGCTGATCCCGTATACCTTGCTGTCCGGCAAGATCGGCCCCATGTACAGGACCGGCAAGTGGATTGCGGGTGCCGCGACGCGGGCCGCAGGCATCCGCGTAGAGGAGAGCGGCTGCGACAACATCCCGGCTGACCGCGCGTGCCTGTTCCTGGCGAACCACGTTTCGAATCTCGACCCGCCGGTGATTGCGCAGTTGCTGCCGGGTACGCCCAGCATCATGCTGAAGGCGAGCCTCATGCGCATCCCCGTGCTGGGGCACGCCTGGCGGCTGGCGCGTTGCGTGCCGGTGGAGCGGGATGGCGGACGCGCGGCGGCAGTGCAGTCGGCGCGCATGGCGGCACAGGTGGTGGGCAGCGGCCTTTCCATGCTTATCTTTGCAGAGGGCACGCGCTCGCCCGATGGACGCCTGCAGGCGTTTCGGGCGGGTGCCTTCCACCTGGCGCAGACCACCGGAGCGCCCATCGTGCCAATTGCCATCAGCGGGACCGAAGGCATGATGAGGAAGGGCAGCGCCAGGATCATGCCGGGCAGGGCGCGGGTTCAGTTTCTCCCGGCGATTGATCCGGCGAACTACGCCACCCGTGCAGCGCTGGTGTTTGCCGTGCGAGCCGCACTGACCGCGGCCTTGCCCGATCATATGCGGCCTGAAGGGGAGCCTCGCCTCACTCAGGTGTAGTGTTGGCTTGTGTCGCGCCTTCAGCGCTCGGAGATGGAGGCTTCGTGTCCCTGGGCCTGCGGCCCAGGCTGTTATGTCGGCGGGCCTGTGGCCCTGACATCGGCCCTTCTGCTTGCGCGAGAATGCTCGTTTGCTTAGGACTGACGGTCTTGGTTAGGACATCTTGCTAATGCAAACCGTGCCCTGTGCTCAGGCGAGAAAGGTCGGTCGGTCAAGGGAGTGCTCTACTTAATAAAGCCGTTGTAGCCATCTCCGGCCAGCCGCTGCCGCATGGCGTCCGCCTCTTTGCGGGTGCTGAAGGGGCCTACCTGTACGTGGATCAGCTGGTCCCCCGCATCGCTCCGGGGGTGTACGGCATAGCCCTTGCGCCGAAGGGCATTGGTGAGCACCTCGGCATCCTCCTGGTGGCTCACCGCTGCCCCCTGAAGGTAGATGGTTCCGGCGCTCACCGGCGCTGCAGAGGGCGCCTGCGCCGGCGCAGCAGGTTTTTCGGGATGCGTCTCTGCGGCGGCATGGGCAGGCACGGGAGCCTTGATGGGAGCCTCGTCGCTGGCGGGCCTGGTCTCGATAACAACGGCGGCCGCGGAAGGTTTGGCGGTACTTGCGGCAGGTTTTGCGTTCGCAGTAGGCACATACCCCGGCACCGGCTGTGGCGTTACAGGACTCGGCTTTGCGTCAGTGCTTGTGCCAGGGTCAACAGCGGTGGTCACCTCGGGCTCTGGTGCTGCTGCCACCTGCGGCGCGGACTTGTGACCGATGGAGTACCCAAACCCGAAGAACACGGCGCAAAGCAGAGCCAATGCGAAGAAGATGCCAAGAACGACGCCTGTGTTCAGCGTCACTTCACGTTCTGGGCCGTGCGTGTCTTCGATCTCGCGCACGTAGGCCTCATCGCGGGCGCCGCGCGGGTGCAGCGGCAGGTCGTCCTCAGTCTCGTTGTATTGCATCGGCCCTCTCCCAACTCGTGCCGTATGAGAGCAACAGCGCAGCGTTAAAAGTGCAGGTACAGTCCAACCTGTGGTTCCGTGGTGAAGGTATTTTTATGGATGGTCAGGTAGTTCTGCCCAAAATCTGGCGCCTGGTAGAACAGCTGGCGTAAACCAACGCGAAGGCCCAGCAAGTCACCCAGGAGGTACGACTCGCCACCTACGCTGTAGTAATACGTGGCCCGTGCCTGCGGCTGCAGGCCCTGGCCGCCGTTCTTGGTTGGTTTGAACTCAGTGCTGCCGGCACCGACACTCAGGTACGGCTTGAAGCCGAAGAACGCCCGTTCCGGGCGGGCCAGGTACCCGATGGTGTACTCATTGACCGTGGCCTGAGGTAGGAACGGTCCCTGAAAGACACCCGTCGTCGTGCTGTTATTGCAGCAGGTATAGCTTTGTGTCGCCCGGCCATAGCCGTAGTTGAACTCAAAACCCTTCCATGCTGACTTCTGCCCACGAATCGTGACCAGCGCGCCTGCGGACGTGCTGACGCTCTGGGTGACGCTGTACGGCGCGCCCAGGGCACTTTCGTTCACTGTGCCGGTCTCGGTCTTGGTGAACAGTGCCGTGCCGGAGATGCCCAGGTCGAAGTGGCTCAGAATGCGGCTGGTTCGCGTGACACTGGGGGTGTCTTGCGCACAGGCTGCAGATGCAACTGCAAGAAGTGCCCACCCAAGTAAAGCTTTGTAATACTGCCTTGGCATTCGCCCGTACACCTCGTGCCGGGTTCGACGACCGGGCAAGTTCAGTGTACTTGACGGCCCGTCCGTTCAGGCAGTGTCGACAAGTGGAAGTGCTGCTACTTCCAGAATGCGCCCATCCGCACGCAGCACCTTCACACGCTCACCAGCGGCCACGTACGAGGTCTGGCTTGTGAGCCGGGCAGGCCACAACTCACCCCGTACCAGGACCCTCCCCTCCGGATCCAGGACGGTTTGCGCAATGGCCAACCAGCCCAGCATGGCATCTGCGCCGGTCTTCAGCTTGGCCCGGCGTGCACGCAGGCCAAGCACAATGAGGGCTGCGGTGACGCCGCCAAAGCCGATGCCCGCGCCCCAGGCGATGCTCCACTCCACCTGCAACTGCGGAACCGGCCCGTCTACCAGCTTGCCGAGCCCCACGACCAGGAACAGGACGCCCGCACAGGCCAGCAGGCCGTGCGAAGGAAAACGTCCCTCAAGCAGCAGCATGATGCTGGCAAGCACACAAAGCAGCACCGCCAGGAAACTCAACGGCAGCAGGTGGAGCGCGTACATGGCCAACATTGCCAGCAGGATGCCTGCGATGCCGGGAACAAAGGCGCCAGGTGTGTTGACCTCTAGGTAAATCAAGAGCATGCCGAGCGTCAGCAGCAGAACACAGACGTTAGGATTCATGAGTGTCAGCAGCAACGACTCTTGCAGGTTGACGGGAGCGGTCATGATCAGAGTTCCCTGCGAGGCCTTGTTGATCACCTGGCCAGTGCGGGTCGCGGGGAGTGCTGCGAGGGCTCGTAGAACGTCCGGTACCTTGTCTGCGATGCCGTCTACGACATGCGTGTCGACGGCTTCGCGTGCGGTGAACCAGTGCGTGCCAAAGGAAAGCTCTTCCAGTTGCGAGGTGTCCCTGCCATGCGCGGTGGCCTGCTGCCGTAGTGTGTTGAGCAAGCTGGTGCTAAGTGCGTTGCGCGCTGCAGGATTAAAGCCGTGAACACGGTCTGTCCACAGCGGCGTGAGGAATGCACCGGAGTGCATCAACGCAAGATCCGCTGCTTCCAGCAGCCGCAGACCCTCGCCCGAGACCCGTGTTTGCGGCGAGCCGACCCACACCACCACAGGGATGGTGGAGTGCTGGATGGCCGAAACCATGGTGTCCGCAGACGAAGGGAGCCCGCCCGGTGTGCTCAGGTCCACCAGGATGGCGTTATAGCCGCCTCGGCTGGCGCCTTCTACGCCGCGCACAAAGATGTTGGCGCGCTCTGGCTGCAACGTGTCATGCACTTCGATCCGGAGGATGCGGGAGAGCGATGTACTGCTGTTGCCGTTGTCAGCGGCCTGGCACGAGACTGCGGCGAAGAACAATGAGAAAGAAAAGAGCCATGGTAGCCACGTATGCCTCCCACTCACTCTGCGCCGTTCAGGAGCGCTTGTGAAAGGCGTCCCTGTCATGGCAGAGAGATGCCCCTGCTGGCAAGCATGGACTTCATGGCTGCCACGGAGGGATTGGCCGGCTCCGCCACGGCTGCACTCTTCACCTCTGCAGCAGCTGCCGGCAGGTTGTTGCTCGCGAGGTCGAGCCGCGCCAGGGTGAGGTAAGCAGCCGCTGTCTGCTTGCTCTGCAGGCTAAGATTCGCCTCCTTGCGCGCGTCCTCGGCGTTGCCGGACCGCTCCCGCACCTGGGCTAGTCCGAGGTGGGCAGCCGCCGAGGATGGATCGGCAGCCAGCGCGGCCTGAAACTCTCGCTCGGCCTGCAGCACAAGACCCCGTGTCAGGTAGTCCTGCCCAGCCTGTGAGTATTCAGCAGCCTGGCCCGTGGGCGGCAAGGAAGCGATGCGCACGGCCCGCAACTGGTCCAACTGGAATGCGGCCTGGCGAAAGGCGGCTTCCGAGTAGGTTCTGCGGATGCGCTCCTGCGGATCGTAGCCAGCGGGCGCCGGTTTTGTTCCGGCCAGAATGGATTGGAGTTCGCGGGCTTCCGCGTCGGCCGGCCTCAGCTTGACGGCTTGATCGGCCTCCCCCTTGGCGTGGACCGTGTCGCCGCGCCGGCGCAACGCGACTGCTACGTTGAAGTGGTAGTCGGCGTCCTGCGGGTCGGCCGCGGAGGCACGTTGCAGCAGGGGGAGGCCGTCACGGTGCTGCCGGGCCATCGCCACGCCCTGGTTGTTGATCACTTCAGGCAGTGGCAGCGTGGTTCCTACGACGGCAAACGCACCTTCCGCGTCAGCGTAGTGTGCCGTGTTGAAGCGTGCCAAGCCCCGGTAAAAGCCGCCCTCGAGTGCCAGCGGATCGTTCGCTGGAATTTTCGCCAGCACCGCAGCCGCATCGTCGTAGTTGCTGTCGGCATACTCGGTTTTCCCCAGCGCGAGCAGCGCGTTGGTGTTCTCGGGAGCTAACTCAACAGCGGTCTTTAGGCGCTGGATGCGCTCCTCATCCGTTGCAGCGGTGATGCCTCGGATGTAGCTTTCATAGGCGTTCAGCTTTAGGCCGGTCGAGGCGGCGACGAAGGTGTTCTGTGCCACGGCGAAGTGCGGGTCCATTTGCCGTGCACACAGCCAGGCCAGGTTGTTTTCCACCTCAAGCAGCCGCGGCAGCGATGCCTCCTGCTGCAACGGTTGCGACAGGGTGAGACGGTTGACCTCCAGCACTTGCGCCTGCGCCGTGACAGTGCCGTCCTTTAC
>CALMRM010000158.1:5145-9073 GCA_937871605.1 uncultured Terriglobus sp.
GTCCTTCACCGTGTAACTGCCCACCAGCACGAACTGTGCGTCCAGGGTTTGCGCAATGCGCAGTGTCGTGGCGCGCGTGGGGCGAAAGCCGGATGGCAGGCCAAGATGGTCGAGCGCGTAGAGCCGGTCATCGCGTGAAATGGTGAGGAATCCCGCTGCCTGCATGCGCTGGTTGATGGTGTTTGCGAACGACTCGGCGATCCAGTCCACGTTCGTCGACTGGTCAGACCGGTTCTCAAACGGCAGCACCAGCACCACGCGTCCACCAGCCTGCTCCACCTGGGCGCCGGCTGCCATGGCAGCAACGCCGAGCGTGGCAGACAAGAGAACACGACAAAGGCGTTTCCAGCGCATAGGCCCGATTATAGGTCTCCCCCCATGAAGCGCCGGCTGCTGTGTTCCACAATCACTGCTACCGTGCCGGAACCTGCACAAGCGCGGCCCACTCACCCTTCCGCTCTTCCTGCCAGACGACGGTGCCACCGAGCACCTGTGCGATCTCCTGCGGACGCAAATCGCGATGGTAGTCGTAGTAGAGGCTGTCGTACGTGCGACGGCCTCCCAGCAGGTCCAGACCGCCAGGGGGCGGGTCGTACTTGGTGGAGAACACCAGTGCCAGCGTGTAGGTGTGCCGGGGCGCGGCGGCTTTCGCGACTTGCTCCGCGGAGAAGTTCTCCACGGCGACGGTGGGCACGGGATGCGTGACATACCCGAGCTCCGGTCGCTGCAGGTCGGCAGCCACCGGCCATGCGGTCAGCACGGTGGCACCTGAGAACCGCTGCTGCAGCTGGTGGATGGCATGCTGGTGCACCACGATCATGTCGCGGTACGACAGGTTGTCCTCAGGGGTAAATGCGTACGGTGGGGCCACCTGGCAGCCGATAGCAAAGGCCGCAGCCGACAGCGCCGCAAGCGCGGGCCAGGTGCGCATACGGCTGCGCCATGCAGCAACGCACAGGATCAGCACCAGCGGGTACGCCGGTAGCAGGTACCGCGTGAGCAGTGCGCCCCCAAGCACTGAAAAGGCGAGCCATTGCGCAAGGAGCACCACCAGCAGAAAACGCGTTGCACCGCGCGTCAGGAACGGTACCTGCCTGCGCTCTGCCTCATCGGTTCGAGCTAGAAGAACTGCACAGGCCAGCAACACGGGCACGAACAGCAGCATGTGGATGGTGAAATGAGAGAGCCGGTGCCACAGCGACAGCGTCACCCGCAGGGGTGACAGGTTCGCGCTGGCGTTGTAGCGCAAAAACTCTGGATTGCCAAAGGTGAAGCCCGTGGCCAGCCGGTGGTAGCCGTACCAGGCGGCGAGCGGAACGGCAGGAAAGGCCATGGCTGCAAGGCGTATCCCTGAGACCTGCTTCGCTCCCAAAGCTCCCTGAGACGCTGCGTAGACTGATGTGTCCGGACGCTCCGGATAGAAGGCAAGCCAAAGCTCGAGCAGGAAGAGCGCCGCTGGGATGACGACCGCCGTTTCTTTTGCCAGCGCTGCCAGCGCAAACAGCAGCGCCGCTTGAATTGCGTTCGCTACAGGCGGAGCGTGAGATGTCCGGGTCCAGCCAGTGCGATTGGCGTAGAAGACAAAGCCCCACAGCGTAAACGCGGCGGCAAACATATCTGCGTGGGCCAGCGTACTCTGTGCAAACCACACCGGGTAGAGCGCGGTCAGCAGGGTGGCCGCAAGCGCCGCGGGCGCACTATCCAGCAGCAGTTCTGCCAGGCGAAACACGGCCAGCAGTGCGGCTGTTGTGACCAGGCACATCAACAGCCGTGTGCTATATGGATGAAAGCCCGTCAGCTTCCACCAGCCCGCCAACAAAATGGAGGGCAGCGGCGGATGCGCATTGCGCATGGTCGTGACCGGAATCAAGGTTCCGAGCCGGTAAAAGTCCCATGCCGCTGGAATGTAGTAGCTGCCTTCGTCCCAGTAGTAGGGCAGGCGCAGCAGCGTCCAGTGCGTGAGGTACACAACGACAAACACCGGAGCAAACAACAGGGTGGGAGAAAGAAACGGGCGATGCCTCGTTTCAATGGCTCCCTTCACTGCTGCTGACTCCGGTGTTGGTGCGTTTCGATGTTCGTTGGCGAGGTTTAGTTGACCGGGATGGGTCCGCCGCCCTGCTGCATGCCCTGCGGCTCCAGCTTGAGCTCGCCAAACGTGCCCTCATACTGCGCCAGGTTCTGGCCCAGGATGTTGAACAGGGCCTTGGCCTGCTGCGGGCTCAGAAAGATGCCCTGCTTGGTCAGAAACGTAACCTCGTCGGGCGAGGACGACTGCATGGTGCCAAAAACCAGCTGAAAGTCCCACACGCTCATACGGATCTGCACGCTGTTCGCGTACACATCGTTGTAATCGTCGGACTGGGTCACGCGAAGGGTGGGCTCGATGTTTGTGTTGTCTGCCATGATCTCTCTGCTGAAACGGGATTCGTGGTGCGGAAGAGGGGACTTGAACCCCTACGGATCGCTCCGCTAGATCCTAAGTCTAGTGCGTCTGCCAATTTCGCCACTTCCGCACGCAGCTTTAGTCTACCTGTTTCGCTTGCCGCGTGCGTGCTGGGCCAGGCCTCTCTGTAAGGCGTACAAACCGGCTGGTCTCCTTGTTCTTTCGCACATCGGCAATCGGAAACACCTCCCCATGAAAGGAGAGGTAAACGCCAGCCGAGAGCAGGCGGCTGGCGAGCAGCGCCTCTGTAAGATTCTGCAACGCGTCGGACCCTTCAATACCGAAAGGTGTCATGGCGCCTGTAAACAGGACCGGTGTGTGCAGCGAAGGCAGTGCGGCACGTAGCCTCTCGGCAACAACTTTGCCGGTCTCCACGACGGTGTCGGTTCCATGAGTCACCACGGCGGGCGTTCCGGTAGCGGCATGTGCCAGCACCCGTTCAGCAATGGCGGCGCGGTCGTCCGCCGTCATCACCAGTGAGTCTTTATTCATCAACTCTTCAACGTGGATATCTGTCGTGGGTAACCGCAGAAGGCGCAGGCAGCGACGGATCTGTGGCTCTGTGTTTTCCATGGAGCCGTCCTGCTCAACGTAGCGTTTCTCGATGGTCCCGCCGGTGGTCAGCAAAGCGACGCGGTGCATAGCATCCATGCTACTGAGTGCGCAGCCCAGGGCACAACAGCACAAAAGCCCCGCCTGTGCGGGGCTGTTGTGCGGTTCGCCTATTGGATGATCTGCGAGGAATGCGTGCCGTTGGCGATGGCTGCTGCGCAGGTCGGGCCCGGCGATGCTGTGAACGGGTCGTTGCGTACCCGCACCAGATTGCCAGTGCTGCTGTTCAACTGCATGCCGCTCACGCTGCCATCCAGAAAGTTGGAGGTGTACAGGTAAATGCCCAGCGCATTTTCCACCGTCACGCAGGTCGGGCCGGTGCGGGTAGCCTGCGGACCGGTGCTGGTCAGCGAAAGTGCTCCGCTGCCCTGTGCGATGGCGTAGGGGCTTACCGTGCTGCTGTTGTAATTGACCACGTACAGGAACTTGCCGCGTGGGTCGATCGTCAGCCCGAGCGGTTGCGACTGTGTGGCGAAGGGGCCTGTCGTGATGGCGGTTGGAATGCCGTTGGAGCTCATGCTGTAGGCAATCACCTGGTTCGCGTTGTAGTCGGTGATGTACAGGAAGTTGCCCAGCGGACCCGCGACAATGGCGCTCGCCTTCACGCCGGAATTGTACCCGGTAGACGAGTTTGTCCCGCTGCCGATGGTCGTGGCACCGATGGGCGTGACTGCACCGGAGGAAAGGTCACGTTTGAAGGCAAGCAGGTTGTTCGTGAGGTTGGGGTTCGGGTCCTGATCAATGACGTACACGTAGCTGTTGCAGTTTGCGTTCGTGCAGTCGCTGCCGTTGGTCGCCGTCACGTTGGTGGTGGACACATTTGCCGTCACGGCAACACCCACGGGAGTGTAGCCCAGTGGAAAGTAGTTG
>CALMRM010000159.1:0-2617 GCA_937871605.1 uncultured Terriglobus sp.
GGGTTGGAAGGGGTATGGGCGACGGTATGGCGCAGACCTGGGCAACCTGGTCTCAGGCACCTTTGTGGGCGGCGCCATCCTGCCCTCCCTTTTCCGGCAGGACCCACGGTACTTTTACAAGGGTGCCGGGTCTGCCTCGTCGCGTTTCTGGTATGCCGTAAGCCGGGTAGCAGTCACGCGTGGCGATAACGGCAGGCCGCAGCCCAACTATTCCACGGTGCTGGGCGACATGTCCGCGGGCGCGATCTCAAACCTGTACTACGCGCGGGAAGACCGCACCGGTGCCAAGGTGACCCTCGCCAACGGTCTGCTGGGCATTGCGGGCGATGCCATGAACAACGTCTTTCAGGAATTTGTGCTGAAGAAGCTGACAACAAATCACAAGCGAAACTCCATTCCGTAACCGCAGTGCGGAAGATTTACGCACCCCGGTCGTACCCAGCACATCCTATGGACGATCAAGCACGTCGTGCGTGCAGGGGGACAAGTAGTGGCGACGTATGTTGTAGCGGGCATCACGGGCAATGTGGGTGGGGCGGCTGCGAGCCGGTTGTTGGAGGCGGGCCATGCGGTGCGCGCGCTGGTGCGCAACCTGGAAAAGGCACAGCCCTGGGCGGAGCGCGGCGTGGAGCTGGTGCACGGTGAGTTCACCAACGTCGCGGCGCTGGAGCAGGCGTTTACCGGCGTGGATGGCGCGTTTGTGATGGTGCCGCCCAACGTGGCGCCGGAACCGGGCATGCCGGACTCGCGTGCCGTGGTGGATGCACTGCGGTCGGCGCTGACGCGCATCACGCCGCCCAAAGTGGTGGCGCTGTCGTCCATCGGGTCAGAGCAAACGAGCGGCCTGGGCCTGATTACGGCAACGCACTGGCTGGAACAGGCGCTGAGTGGCTTGACCGTGCCGGTGGCCTTTGTGCGCGCGGGCGGATTCTACGAAAATGATGTGCCTGGCTTGAAGGGCGCGGTGGCCAGCGGCACCCTCTACTCGCTGTACGGGCCGGAAGACCGTGCTTACCCCATGGTGGCGACCGCTGACATCGGCGCGACCGTGGCCGAACTGCTGCTGACGGAGTGGACCGGCCGCCGCATCATCGAACTGGGAACACCCATGACCCCAACGCAACTGGCCGCGGCAGTCAGCGAAGTGGCGGGCCGCACGGTGACGGCGCGGTCCATTCCCGCAGAACACCTCGCCGCGACGCTGGAGCGGTTCGGCATTCCCAAAGGCCGCACCGGTCCCATGGAAGAGATGGTGAACGGCATCAACACCGGCTGGATCCACTTTGGCGTGCCGGGGACCGAGGCTCGTCCCGGCACAACAGGCGCAGCGGACGTGTATCGGCCATACCTGCAGGCGTAAGTCGACCGGCTAACATTGCCAGCCGCACCTGGTTGATGCAAGTGCCACATGGGAACGGCCGCATGACGCCGCTTGGCGTGGTGCGGGTACATCTGTTGTTCACACGGTATGCTGCAAAATAAGGGTGTGGGCTGCGCAAGTCCCTGCATCTATTGCCGATAGGGATACGCAGAAGGCTGAGAGCGCCAGCCAACGCACAAGAGCTGCGCGCCGGTGTCCCTGAATCGCAGTCTCCATGGAAGCCGCTGTACGACTTGTTTTTCTTGTCTGGTTGGACGTCGAGGGCTGGATTTGATGCGTTTTTGGTGTGTGCGCTGTGTATTGGTGGGGCTTGGGATGTGCGTGGGACTGTGGCCGGCGCGGGCACAGGGGTATGGGGCTGTGGAACTGCCGCCCGGTCCTTCTGAGGGCGTCGCCGCTTCGGCGGTGGAACGGTCCGCAACTGACGGGGCTGGTGGCACACAGGACGACCGCAAGTTTCGCGGGCAGGTGACGCAGCTGCCGTTGTATGACTGGTGGCGTCACCCGGGCGTGAGTGTCAGCCTGGGCATCAACGGCGTGGGCGTGGACGTGGCCGAGGCGCTGCGCCAGAGCATCAACGTGCGGGTAGGCGCGGAATTTTTGCGGTATACCGGCCAGTTCACGGCCGAGGGTGCGCAGGTGGATGTAAACCTGCGGCTGGGCGGCGGCCATGCCGGCGTGGATGTGTTTCCGTTCCGGCGTAGCAACTTTCGCATCAGCCCGCAGCTGCGCTTCGGCATTCTGACGCGCGGCATTGGCAATGTGCTGATTCCACCGGGTGAGGTGGTGAGTTTCAGCGGCGTCGATTACACCTCCACGTCGTACGACCCGCTGCGCGGCTCCGCGTATTTCAACACCCGCAAGATTGCGCCGGGCATCGCGTTTGGATGGGGCAATCTGGTGCCGCGGGAGCGGTACAAGCACTGGTCGTTTCCCACGGAGCTGGGCTTCTACTACGTTGGCCAGCCAAATCTGCAGGTCAATTTCATGGGCACGGCCTGCTCCACTGAGCCGAATGGCGGCATCTCCTGCGACGACGTGACGAAGGACCCCGGGTTCCAGAGCGACCTGACGAAGTTTATCCAGCGCAACCGGCACAACGTGAGCTACGGTTCGCTGTTCCCAGTGCTGTCGTTTGGCGTGGGCTACCGGTTCTGAGCCGGGCGCGTTGACCGGGTACGAGGGCGGTTGCTAGGCTCACGCACATGCTCTCGAGAATGCGCTGCCGTGCCGCTG
>CALMRM010000159.1:2627-3029 GCA_937871605.1 uncultured Terriglobus sp.
CCTATGGTGCTGACAACGTGTTGCTGGGCGGTCGCAGTTTTGCTTTCGAGCGTGGGCTTGGCTGCGCAGGTGCCGGTGGCGCAAAAGGTTGCAGCCGCGCCGCAGGTGGAACTGCACAACCGGGCGCTGCGCATGCGTGTGTACCTGCCGGATGCGCAGCGGGGCTTTTATACCGGTGTGCGGTTCGACTGGTCTGGCGTCATCGGCGACCTCGCAGTTGCGGGGCACCACCTATATCGGCCCTGGTTCGGTGCTGTCGACGAGCAGGTGCGCGACTTTGCGTATACTGCTGACGGCGTGACCGCAGGTGCAAACAGTGCGGCGACCGGGCCCGTGGAGGAGTTCCAGACCGCCTTTGGCTATGACACGGCGAAGGTGGGTGACACCTTTCTGAAGGTCGGC
>CALMRM010000160.1 GCA_937871605.1 uncultured Terriglobus sp.
TCCATACGCACAATCGATTGCTGCGGTGCGCTGCCGGAGTGCACGTTGGCCACGTCACGCATGTAGATGGTGGCGCCGTTGATCTGCTTGATGGGCACATCGTTCAGCGTCGTGACGACCTGTGGCGATGCATTGGTGCGCACCACGTAGTCACGGTCGCCAATGCGCGCGTCGCCTGCTGGCAGAATCAGGTTTTGCGCGTTCAGCGCGTTCACGACGTCCGTTGGCGAAAGACCCTTGGAGTACAGGGCCATGGGATCGATATCCACTGCGATCTGCCGGGCCTGTCCACCATAGGGTTGCGGCACCTGCGCCCCTTGCACGGTGGCCAGTTGGGTGCGAACGAACTGTGCGCCCAAGTCGAACAGGTCTGTTTCGGACAGCTGGTTCGACGACATAACGGCCTGCAAAATGGGCACGTTGGACGCGGAAAACTGCAGGATGAAAGGCGGCGTGGTGCCTGGCGGCAGAATCCGGAGAATGGTCTGGTTGACCGCGGTGACCTGGGCCACTGCTGCTTCGATCTTCACGCCCGGCTGAAAGAAAATCTTGATCACGGAGACGCCGTTCACCGACTGCGACTCGATGTGCTCGATGTCGTTAACCGCGGTGGTCATGGCGCGCTCACTGATGGTGGTGAAGCGCTTCTCCATCTCGTCGGGACTGGTGCCGCTGTAGCTCCACACCACGCTGACCACTGGGATGTCGATGGACGGAAAGATGTCGGTCGACATGGTCTCGATGGAGACAATGCCCATGACCAGGATCAGCACCGCCATAACCACAAAGGTGTACGGGCGGCGAAGGGCGAGGCGAACGATCCACATGGCGGCTCAATCTCCCTGGCTGGATACGGTTACTGTTCTAGACGAGCGAAACGTGGCGAAGACCCGACGACGACGGCACGGTGAACGGGCGCGGACAGCAACCACTACAGATGGCCAATCCTTACCAATCGAGTGCCGTCGTCTTCATTCTACCGAGAATGCCAGCGACTCAGTGACGGGCGTAGAATCCGGGCATGGCTCGCGGATGGGAGAAAGAGGACGCGGGACCGCCGGAGAAAGCGATGGCAGCGAAGGGTACACCAGGTTCGGCAGAGGAGCGCGCGACAGAGGCCGACCGGCAGCGCAGGCGGCAGGCGCTTGAGTTGCAGCGGGAGCGCATTCTGTCGGAGCGTACCAGCAGCCCGCACCGCCGGTCCGCCCTGGAAGCCGCCCTGCTGGAGACTGAAGAGCAGCTGTCGCAGCTTGGCTGGTCGCTGCACATCTAGCCGTGCGGCGTGGGGGCCTCCTGTAAACTGACAGGACGCCCAAGGAGCACAGAGCAGCCCATGCCTGCAGTTGCAGACCCCACGCGCCCGGCACACCGCGCCGGCGCAGCCATGACCTTCCAGGAAACCCTGTTTGCGCTGCAACGCTTTTGGGCCGAACGCGGCTGCGTGTTGCAGCAACCCTACGATGTTGAGGTAGGCGCGGGCACCATGTCGCCCGACACGTTCCTCCGCGTGCTGGGGCCCAAGCCCGTGCGCATCGCGTACGCGCAGCCCTCCCGCCGCCCCGCTGACGGCCGGTATGGCGAGAACCCAAACCGCCTGTACAAACACACACAGTTCCAGGTGGTCCTGAAGCCGCCGCCAGCGAATATACAGGACCTGTACCTGCAGAGCCTCGAGGCCATCGGTATCACCCTGAGCGATCACGACATCAAGTTCGAGGAGGATAACTGGGAGTGGCCCGTGGGTGGTGCTTGGGGCGTGGGCTGGCAGGTGATGATGGACGGCCAGGAGATCACGCAGTTCACCTATTTCCAGCAGTGCGGCGGCCTCGATCTTGATCCCATCTCCGGCGAGATTACTTACGGTCTGGAGCGCCTGACGCAGTTTCTGCAGGATGTGGATTCCATTTACGACATGGTGTGGGCGCGCGACCCCGACACCGGCGCGGTGACCACCTACGGCGATATCCGCCTGCCGGAAGAAGAGCAGCTTTCCGCCTACAGCTTCGACTATGCCGACACGGCACGGTTGTGGGAGCACCTGGGCGCGTACGAGGCGGAATGCCTTGCACTGCTGCAAGGACAAAAGTCGTTGCCGGATGACGCCGGACAGACGCAGTTGCGTCGTTTTCCGGTGCTGGGTGCGTACGAACTTGCGTTGAAGTGTTCGCACCTGTTCAACCTGCTGGATGCCCGTGGTGCCATCTCGGTCACAGAGCGTGTAGCCGTCATGGCGCGCATCCGCACGCTGATTGTGGGCGTGGCAAAGGCGTATGCAGACCAGGGCGAGCGCATCGCTGTGCTCGGCGGAAAGGTGGCTGCATAGTGGCGGACTTCTTGCTTGAGATTGGCTTGGAAGAAGTGCCCGCCCGCATGTTGGCGAGCGCAGAGGCGGAACTGGCACGTCGCACAGTAGACCTGCTGCGTCGTGAACGCCTGCTCGGTGAGGAACCGAAGGTGGAAAGCTACTCCACGCCACGCCGTCTCGCGGCACTGGTGCGAGGCGTGCTGCCGCGGCAGGCTGACAGCGAGGAAGAGCTGCTGGGGCCGCCGGTCAAGGCTGCGTACCGTGACGGTAAGCCCACCGCCGCTGCCGAAGCGTTTGCAAAAAAAGCAGGCGTCACGGTAGAGGCGCTGCGCACCACGACCAACGCCAAGGGCGAGTACCTGACGGCCACGGCGAGGCGTACCGGTCGAGACTTTGCAGCCATCCTGGCAGAGGAACTGCCGAAGGAAATTGCCGGAATTTACTGGGCCAAGACCATGCACTGGCGGCCCGGCAAGCCGGAGCGTTTCGTGCGCCCGGTGCAGTGGCTGCTGGCGCTGCTGGATGGCGAGGTCGTACCGCTGGAGTGGGCTGGCCGCACCGCTGGACCGATGACCTACGGGCATCGCGTGCTCTACGGCAACGCACCTGTGATTGTTAGGAAGCCTAACGACTATGTTGCGCGTCTGACAGATGCCAAGGTTATGCCCAGTGTTGAGGAGCGTCGCCACCGCATCCGCAAGGCGCTGGACCGCGTGTGTCGCAGCGTGCCGGGGGCACGCTGGCGCGAGGACCATCCGCTGGTCGATAAGGTGACGCACATGACGGAGTGGCCTTCGGTTATCCTGGGCAGCTTTGAGCCGCAGTACCTCCGCCTGCCGGAAGAGGTGCTGGTGACCGTGATGCGCGACCACCAGAACTACTTTGCGCTCGAGAGTAGCGATGGCAAGCTCCTGCCGTATTTTCTTGCCGTGCTCAATACGGAGCCGGACGCGCATGCTGAGGCGATCATCCGGCACGGCAACGAGCGCGTCTTGCGCGCACGCTTCAACGATGCAGCGTTCTTCTATGACTTCGACCAGCGCACGCTTCTGAGCGAACGTGTCGCATTGCTCGAGAAGGTGACGTTTCAGAAAGACCTTGGCAGCTACTTCGCAAAAACGGAGCGCGTGCGTGCCGTGGCCGCGCAGTTGGCGGCTCACATGCCGGAGGGTACACTGGACCGTGCCGCGCTCGACGCGGCGGCCCAGCTTGCCAAAACTGACCTTACAACCGAGATGGTGAAGGAGTTTACCGAGCTGCAGGGCGCGGTCGGCGGACTGTACGCGCGAGCGCAGGGCCACAGCGCAGCGGTTGCGGATGCCATCTACGCACACTACCAACCCGTCGGCATGGACGATGCCATTCCGCCCACGGTTGAGGGCCAGGTGCTGGCCATTGCGGACAAGATCGACACGATCAGCGGCATGTTCGGCCTGGGGCTGCAACCCACCGGTTCCAAGGACCCGTTCGCTCTACGTCGTGCGGCCAACGGCATTATCAAGATTCTTGCGGAGAGTAGCTTGCCGCTGACGCTGTCGCAGATCGTCAACGCGGCTGGCAGCAACAACGCCCAGATTCAGAGCTTCCTGGCCGAGCGGCTGGAGTGGTACCTGCGCGAGGTGCGCGGGGCCGCATACGACGTAGTGAAAGCTGTGATGGCAACCGCGCCGGACGATGTGCGTGATGCGCTGGCGCGTGTCGAAGCCGTTGCCGCCGTGCGCGGCAGTGACGACTTCTCTGCCATTGCGGCAGCCTTTAAACGCATGAAGAACATTCTGGAGCAGGCTAGCGCCAAGGGTGAGTCTGTCTCAGCAGAGATTGACCTCGATCTCCTCACCGAACCCGCGGAGCGGACCCTTGCAGAAGAAAGCGCCGGTCGTGCCACACGTGTGGCGCGGTTGCGTGAGAAAGGGAACTACGCCGGGGCACTCGCCACCATCGCGGAGCTGCGGCCTGCTGTGGATGCGTTCTTCGACAAGGTGATGGTCATGGTGCCGGACGTCGCGCTACGTCAGGCCCGCCTCAGCCTGCTGGCGCGCGTGCTGGGTGACTTCAATCAGGTTGCTGACTTCTCGGAGATTGTGATCGCGGGATAGACTGCGGGCATGTCTGAGGAGCCGCAGCCAGAAGTAACAGCACGTGACCTCTGGGGTGTACGCGCTACTGTCCTTTTTGTCGCTCTAATAGGACTGGAGTTCCTTGTCTTCGCCCTGATGGGAGTAAGCCTGATAATGGCACGTGATCGAGAGTATCGTGGCACGGGTGTTCTTATCTTCTTCTGCTCATGCGCGCTGGTTTACGGTAATTGGAAGACCATCACGGGCCTGTTCCACGGTCACCGCTACGCTGCCTATTCAGCAAGCGTGCACGGCCTTTTAATCCTGCTCTTTTGCGGCCTCGTGACATTTGATCTTTATCATCCTGAACGTGCGAGTGTTGATGAAGGCTTTGGGATTCTCATGATGCCCCTGATTGCACCAGTAGGCCTCTGGCTGCTCGTGTATCCACACCTGCCGCATGTGCGGAGATGCTTTCAGCGGACGCTGCCTCAAGCCTAAGGACCTCAGACGGAGTCCAATGGGATGCGTGCTGAAGGCCAGTGTTGCTCAGACTCAGAGTGCCGCGTAACGCGGGCCTACAGCCCGCAGGCTTCTACCTGATGCCTCTACCTGGGGCTTTGCCCCAGGCTATTACAACGCGTGCCTTCAGCCCGCAGATCATGACTTATAAGACCGATCATTCACGTCGTTGATAGATTCAGCAGGCTAAATCTTCACGTGTGACCTGCAGGTCCCCCAGGTTGCCGAGCAGTGTGAGCGAGATGCGGTCGGGCTGCAGCAGGTCGTTGGCGAGGCGCTGGATGTCGGCGGTGGTTACGCGGTCCACGTCGGCGATGATCTCGTCCACTGTTGCGAAGCGGCCATAGTACATCTGCTGCCGGGCCAGGTTTGACATGCGGGCCGACGAGCTTTCGAGGCCCAGCACGATGTTGCCCTTGCTCTGGTTGCGCGCGCGGTTCAGTTCCTCGTCACTCACCGGCTCGGACTTTAGGCGGCGAAACTCTTCCACGATGAGGCGGATGGCCTCGGGCGTTTTCTCGGTAGAGGTGCCCGCGTAGACGGAGAGAGCGCCGGTATCGCGAAAGGGCGACAGCTCCGAGTAGATGCTGTACGCCAGACCTGCCTCTTCGCGGACGGACTGGAACAGCCGCGAACTCATGCCGCCGCCCAGGATGCTGTTGAGCAGGTAGAGCGCGTAGCGGTCCGGGCTGTCCACCGCGGGCGCGGGCACGCCCAGGCAAATCTGCACCTGCTCCAGCGATGCTTTGTTGCGCAGCGTGATGTGCGGCGTCGCGGTGGGCGCCGGAAAGCGCTCGGACGCGCCGCCACTCACGGCAAGCTGACCGAAGTAGCGGGTGACCTCCGCAATCATCTCTTCGTGATCGAGGTTGCCGGCTGCAGAGATGACCATGTTCGCTGGCGTGAAGCGCGTCCGGTGGAAGCCGCGCACCGTCTCCGCGTCAAAGCTCGAGACGGTTTTGGCCGTGCCCAGGATGGAGCGTGCCAGCGGATCGTTTTTCCAGAAGTTGGCGGTGTGAATCTCGTGCACGAGGTAGTCGGGGTTGTCCTCGTCCATTTTGATTTCTTCGAGCACCACGGACTGCTCGCGCTCCACATCGTCCGGCGCAAAGGTTGGGTTCAGGACGAGGTCCGCTAGTATGTCCAGCGCCGCGGGCACATTGGTGTCCAGCACTTTGATGTTGAAGCAGACGGTTTCCTTGCCGGTAAACGCGTCCAGGTTGCCGCCGATGCTGTCCGTCTCGCGGGCAATGTCCTTGGCGCTGCGCGTGGTGGTCCCCTTGAAGACCATGTGCTCCACGAAGTGCGACAGGCCGTTCTCCGAAGCCTGCTCGTCGCGTGCGCCGGTGCCGATCCACACGCCCATGCTGACGGAGCGCATGTGCTGCATCGCTTCCGTGAGGATCGTAAGGCCGTTGGGCAGGACGGTTTTGCGGATGTTGCGGGCGGGGCTGGCGGATACGGCAGAACTCGCGTTTTCCGCTGTGGGGAGGGTTTCAACCATTTCTTGATTCTACGTCCGAAGAGTATGGGTGCCCCATGTCTCGAAGAGACGTGGGTCTGGTTCGGTGGCGTGATCCCACATCTCGCTCTGCGAGATATGGGGCACCCTGCGGGATGGTGTGACCGCTAACCCACATCTGCTGCGCAGATATGGGGCACCCATTTCTCTTGCACCGGACGCTTATGCGTGGCCCACGTGGGTTTCGTTGGCATGTGGAGTGGACAGGCTGCGCGACGGCAGCTCTAGCAGCATCTCTGCCACTCGGTCGTAATCATGGCGCAGCACATCGCCTTCGTGGACGAAGTTGCCAGTGACGGGTGTGACGCCCAGCGCGCGGATGCGGTCGAGGTCGGCGCGGATGGGTTCCTGCCCCTCGCTGGCATACTTCTTGAGCAGCGCGGGCGAGATGGGCGCGGTGTTCACCAGGGCATAGTCAAACAGCCGCTGCCCGCCGCAGTGGGCCTGGATGCGCTCGATGTGCTGCGACGCGGACAGGCCCAGCGACTCGTTGGCCTGCGTCATCAGATTGCAGACGTACGCACGCGTTGCACCGGAGGCGGCGATGGCCTCGGGTATGCCGCGCACAAGGAGGTTGGTGATGAGCGATGTGTAGAGCGAACCCGGGCCCAGGGTGATCAGGTCTGCCTTGGCGATGGCGTCCAAGGTTTCTGGCACCGGAGAGGCGTCGGCGGGCTCCAGCAGCAGCTCCACGATGCTGCGGCGCGATGCGGTAATGCTGGTTTCGCCATGTACCACGCTGCCGTCGTCCATGCGCGCCGAGAGCGTCACGTTGCTGTTGGTTGCGGGATAGATGGTGCCGCGCGCAGCCAGAATCTGTGACGACATCTGCACCGCCGAGGCGAAGTCGCCGCCGTGGATGGCCGTGAGTGCGGCCAGAAACAGATTGCCAAAGGAATGGCCGCTCAGGCCGTGTCCGTCGCCGTTGCCAGGGAAGCGGTACTGGAACAGCCGGGTAAGCAGTTGTTCATCTTCCGACAGCGCGGCCACGCAGTTGCGCACGTCGCCCGGCGGCAGTATGTTGAGGTCCTCGCGCAGACGACCGGAAGAACCACCATCGTCTGTCACGGTGACCAGTGCTGACAACTGGCTGACACGGCAGGGTACGCCACCGCAATGCGATGGCTGGCTGGAACCACCGGCTGGCTGCACGTAGTGCTTGAGCCCGCGCAGCAGGGTAGACAGGCCGGTGCCGCCGCCGATGGCGACAATGCGCAGTTGCGACTCCTGGGACGTGACCATAGGCAAACAGGAGGCTTACAGCGCGGGCGTGCACCCGCCGCCGTTCAGGCCTCGGGGTACAGCAACTCCGTAAAGCGAGGGTCGTCTGCCATGGCCTGAAAATCAGAATCGGAACGCGCCTGGATGCGGTTCAGCGAGTTGAGCCGAATGGCCTCTGCCAGGCGCTGCAGGCACGACTGCGCATCGCCGGTCATGGACGCAAGCACCGCCAAACCATAGAAGACGTAGTCGGCATTTTCGTCACCCTGGAGGATCTCCTGCAGATGTTCGCGCGCATCTTCAAAGTGCCCGTCGTTGAGCAGTGCGATGGCGTAATCGTACTGCTCCTCAGGCGAGGAGAACGTGGTTTCGGCCTTGTTGGATTGCGCGATGCACGCAGCAAGATACATGCGAATACGGTCCGTAAACTCCATCGGCGCTATCTTCAGCAGGGCCTCGAACGCAGGGTGCGCTGCCGAGTAGTCGCCGCTTTGCATGGCGACCACGGCTTTCTCATACTGCTGGAGAATTTGTGCGCGGGAGCCGTCAGAGGCTGACACGGTCCCTTCCAGGATGCGTGGGCCGGTGGTGCGTGCGGGTTTTGTGGTTCTGCTCTGGGTCTTTGGTCCTGGCATTGAAGTTCCTGACGTGCAAAGAAGTTCGCAAAGAAAGCGCTTCGGCGAGCGGGGGAACGCGATGAGGGTTCGTTCTGCGTTATACGGTACCACTGCGGAGTGGTCAAGCGGGCGGTGGTTGACGCCCCTGTAGCGATGCGTTGTACAGCACCGGATTTAGATCCGGATCGTTGTACATCTTCAACTGCCGGTACAGGCGATAGCTGCGCGTGCCATGGCTCACCGCGTGCAGCAGCTGCTGCAGGCATACCGTTAAGTCGTCGCTCTGCTGCTGCAGGGTGGCCAGTCGTTTGCGGTTCCGTTCGCGATGGGCTTCGGGTGCATCCTGCCGGGCTGATTCTTCCGTGGTGTGGAACAGTTTGAGCGACAAAATCGACAGGCGGTCCAGCATCATGCCGGGCGTTTCCGAGTGTAACGGCGCTGCCAAGTTCAGCATGCAATGTGTCTGGAAGGTTGCCAGCAGGGCCTCGTCGAATTGCTCCACCAAATCATTGCGCCACTGGTTGACACGGTCGATGCTCCGCTTTGTGGCGGCAATCGCGCTATCGGTCGCGTGGGGGTCGCGCGCACGATCCTCCAAATGCCACAGTTCGAAGTTGGCGCGGTGCAGCAGCAGGGCCGTGTCGTTCGAGTCGGGCATCAACAATTCATCTTCATGCCATGCCGCCGTGGCGCGTTGCACGCGGGCTATCTCTTGGAACACGTCTGGCAAGGCGTGGAGCATCCGGCCTGGTGGGGAGTTGACCATGGGTGTGCGTCGATACAGTGTACAAGCGGAAGACGGCAACCGCCGCGCGTAACGAGTCATGGCACCGCCGGACGATGCACGCTGTATCCTGAGCAACGGATGCGGCTCCTTCTCGTTGGCAACTACCCGCCAGACCGGCAGAACAGCATGTTGCGCTACCAGGACCTGCTGCAGCGCGAACTGAGCGCGCGTGGCTATGCCGTGGGCATCGTAGCACCCAAGCCGGTCTTTGGCGGCATCGGGCGACGGGGCGCGCTGGCCAAGTGGCTTGGGTACCTGGACAAGTACCTGCTCTTCCCATGGCACGTGCGAACGGCTGCAAAAGGCTGGGACTGGGTTCACATTTGCGACCACTCGAATGCGGTGTACTTGCCGTACCTACCGGAGAACCGTTGCAGCATCACCTGCCACGACCTGCTTGCCATCGAGGCTGCGGCAGGCAGGCATCCTGTGAAGGATGTGGGTCGGCGGGTGGGCTGGACCGGACGGGTGCAGCAGCGGTGGATTGCGAAGCACCTGCTGCGTGCCCGGCGAGTGGTGTGCATCTCGCATAGCACGGCGCGGTCGCTCAAAGCACTGGGTGCCACGGGCGAGATCACGGTCATCCACAACCCGCTGAGTCGGCCCTTTGCACCGCGGTCGCAGGCTGAGGTGGCGCGGTGCCGCGCACAGGCCGGTCTGCAGCCGGATGACGCGTATGTACTGCACGTGGGTGGCAATCTCTGGTACAAGAATCGTGCCGGCGTTCTGCGCATCTTTGGAGCACTGCGCATGCTGCCCGGCTTTGCTGACCTTCGCTTGGTGCTTGCGGGCCACCCCTGGACGGCAGAGATGCGTGCCGCGGCCAGAGCTGCCCGGCTGAACGACGACAGTGCCGCGGGTCCTGTGCTCACGTGGGTCGACCCGGACGACCGCGACGTGGAAGCGCTCTACACCGGTGCCGAGCTGTTCCTGTTTCCCTCGCTGCAGGAGGGGTTTGGCTGGCCCATCCTGGAAGCGCAGAGCTGCGGCACACCGGTCGCCACGACGGATCGCGACCCGATGCGCGAGATTGCCGGTGACGCTGCGATCCTGTTCGATCCTGCCGACCCGGGCAGGACGGCTGAGGTCATTGCCGCAGCCTGGCCTCGCCTGCCCGAACTGCGCCGGCAGGGCCTGGAGAACGCCGTACAGTACACCGCGGCGCAGTTGATGCCACTCTACGACGCCTTTTTCCAGGCGGCTGTTTCCGCTGAACCGTTGAAAGGAGCCGCTGATCACGATGCTGCCTGAGTTGCGCAAGGTGCTTGGATTGCTAGAAGGCGGGTTCCGCCCGTTGTGTGTGTCTGTGATCGGCGACGTCATGGTGGACCGCTACATCGTCGGCGAGGTGGAGCGTATCTCACCCGAGGCACCCGTCCCCGTGCTGCGGCAGGCGCAGCACTACGCCCGGCCGGGTGGCGCAGCCAACGTCGCCCTGAACCTGGCAGGACTAGGACTCCGTACCGTACTCGGAGGCTTTGTGGGTAGGGACGGTGCCGCGGACGAGCTGCGGCAGCTGCTGGGAGCAGCGGGTGTGTCCACGGCGGGGCTGG
>CALMRM010000161.1:0-3888 GCA_937871605.1 uncultured Terriglobus sp.
GCGTTGCGTTATTGCTGGCCACGCGCACCAGCGCCGGACGCAGCAGGCGCTCCTAGATGCGATAGCCGCGGCGGATTTCCTCCGCAACCGCGCCGTCTGGGAACTCCGGCGTTTCTACGGAACCCAGCGCTTCATGGAAGCGAGGATCGAACTGCTGACCCACTGTCTCCACCGGCTGCACACCCAAGCCACGCACCGCCTCATCCAATTGCTTTGCGATCAGCTCCACGCCTGAGCGGAACTGTTCCGGCGATCCCTGCGCTTTGAGCGCAAGCTGAAAGTTATCCAATACACCCAGGAAGGCCTCCGCCGCGTTGCCCACGGCGTAGTCGCGGAAGTCGGCCTTCTCCTTGGCATCGCGCTTGCGGGCGTTGTCGAACTCTGCCTGCATGCGCGCCATCCGATCAAGGGTCTGGTCACGTTCGCGCTTGAGCCCGTCGTACTCCGCCTGTGACACCGCACCCGCGTCTACCGCACTTGCTGCAGGCACACCCTCTTCCGCCTGCACCGCGCCCACCACCTCTGCGTCAGTTGCGGGGTCCTGCATCATTTCGTCCGTTCCGTTCATACCCATCCACTTCCTGTATCGATCTGAAATTGTCGCCATGCCCTACCCTGCAGATGCCTAAGCCGGTCCGCCCGCTTCACCCTGCGACAGCGCGAACAGCTCTGCCACGTAGCCCACCGCGTTGATGGTGTTCTGGTAGTGCATGCGCTGCGTGCCGATGACGCCTACCGTGCCATGCCGCGTGCCGTCCAGCAAGGCGGGCGCGGCTACCAGCACCAACCCCTGCATCTCCGGCGCGCGCTCCTCCATGTTGAAGACCACCCGCACCGAGCCACCCTGCGCATCGCGCTCTGAATCGACATAGGCGGCCAGCAGGGTTACCAGTTGCTCCTTGGCCTCCAGCGCGGCCAGCATCTCGCGCAGACGCACGCGGTCGCCCTCTGCGCCATGCAGCAGGTTGCTGACGCCGTCGATAAAGACGGTCTGCTCGTCGGCCCGGTCCGCGGGCACCGCACTGTTCCATAACAGCTCCGCCGCCCGCAGCAGCTGGAGATACTCACTGCGCTCCCGCTCCGCGCGCGTGGCAATCTCCTCACGCACACGCTCCACACTCCAGCCTTGAAAGTGCTCGTTCAGGTAGCGCGCTGCGCTTTGCAGGTCGGTGGACGATAGGTCATCGGCTAACAGCAGCACACGGTCGCGCACCGCTCCCGACCGCGTCACCACCACGGCGAGCACCTTTTTCTGCGCCAACCGCTGGAAGTGCACATGCTCCAGCAGGTCGCCCACCTGCACCGACGCCAGCGCAACGCCCACACCGCTGGATAGAGTGGCGAGTACCTGCGGCGTGCGTTCTAAAAAAGCCTGTGCCCCGGCGATACCCTGCAGTTGCATGTCGATGTGTGCGCGCGAGCGTTCCGGCAGCAGCCGCGGCACCAGCCGGTTTTCGCCGCGTATCTGCTCCACATGCAAACGAAAGGCACGCGCGGTGGGGACGCGCCCGGCAGAGGTATGCGGCTGTTCCAGCATGCCCGCGTCCGCCAGTTCGGCCATGGTGTTGCGCACCGTCGCGGAGCTAAGCCCGCTGACCCGTGCGATCGCCTGTGAGGCCACCGGCTCGCCCGTCTCCACGTACAACTCCACGGCTGCGGTCAGAATGGTCCGCTGGCGCGTGTGCAGGTAGGTAGCGGGCTGTGGGGCGTTGGCCACACATTTATTCTACCGGTTCCGCGGCGAGAATGTGAGTCGAAGTGACGCAGGTCCGTGATCATATCCGCTCTGCCGCGCAACCATCTCTATGACGTAAAGGTGACCTGGCCTTAGCCACTGACGATTGACGACTTTGTGTTGTCCGTGTCGCTGCTCATAAGCGGAGGTCTGGATGCCGCCGCCTGCGGTCAAGCGCAGCGGCAACATTACTCGCGTGGCCGCGTGCTGCAAGGCGTCGAGACGGCCCATGAGGTTGAAGGCTACCCAGCAGTCGAACGAATCCGCGATAGCGTCTTGGCTCACTCAGAAGCTTTCGGCTGGGTCAAAGTCACTTTGTCGTTATCAGGTAGTCTGATCGCGTTAGTTTCGGTCAGTAGGCAAGGACGAGTAAGCCGGGTCGGAGCGAGCAAGGTAAGCACCCCTTGACAGTGGTAGGTTACCCATGCGCCAGTTGTATCTGTGTAAGCTATGCGCGTCAGGCTATAGATCGTGTTCTTGGGATCAAGTGTCCTACGTTCGTCATCCTCGCTGAATAATTGTTTAAAAGGTTGAAAAGTGGCCGCATCATCCGGGCGCAGCGTGTCAGGGCCTCGTGCGAAGGACCTCCATTCGTTGCTGAACCTCTTGAATATTTCTATCTGTGCTCCGTAATTCTCGGCCTCACCGACGTACATCCTTTGTGAGACATAAATGTTAGTGGCGAGGCTTGTACCAGCATTGCGATAGTAGATTCTGGTGTTCACGGGGCTGCCGAAGTTAATGTGAACTCCGGTGCTCATGCTGCCGTTTTACTGATCCAGGTAACGAAGGACCGCATGTGGCCGAGTATTTTCGATCGCTTCTTGTATCGAAGAAAGCGTCTTTGTTATTCCCTTAGCAGTGTTCTTGAAGCCAGCTTCTTGGCCCTGTTCTGTGGCATTGAAACCTGCACCCTCAGTCGCAAGCGTTGCTAAGAGATCGTCTCCTTGACTCCGTATGACGCTGTCGAACTCCCGCTTCTGCTCAACCAATGCTTGAACTTGTGCCGCATCGGCTTCGCGTCGATCTCTTCTAATCGCTTGAATCTCTGAAAGAAGAAGCGAGGTTATAATCATGCACCAGCTCGTCCGCTCTCCCCAGTCGAGGTTCGGACGCAAGCTAATTAGAACTGCAACTGCACCTAGAAACGCTACTGCGACACCGGGCGGGACATGCCAGATCCAAAATAGAGAAGTTAGAAGTGCGGCAACGGTGAGCAGCATGGCCGTAACCGCCAGGCCATACCAGCCGGACTTTTTAGGTTGCTGCATCAGACTGATCTCCTTGCCAACGGAATCTGCACGAACGCTACGTAATTTCCAGCACACCCTCTGCGCTGTCCAGCGCGTCCTCTGCTTCCTGCAGTACGGCACGTGCGACGGCGTAGAAGGCTGCGGCGCGCGGGTCGTCCGGCCCGGCCAGTGCCACGGGCATGCCGCGGTCGCCGCCCGCTCGAATCTGTGGGTCGAGATCGACGGAGCCGAGGAACGGCAGGTTGTACTGCCGCGCTGTGCTCTCCGTGCCACCCGCACCGAAGACGTCGATGACCTCACCGCTGGGCAGGCGCATCTGCGACATGTTCTCGATCAAGCCCAGCACCTCCACGTTGACCTGATGGAACATCTCCAGCGCCTTGCGCGCGTCCTGCAATGCCACGGCTGAGCCGGTGCTGACCACCACGGCACCGGTCAGGGGCACCGTCTGTACCAGCGAGATGACCACATCACCCGTGCCCGGCGGCAGGTCCACCAAGAGGTAGTCGAGTTCGCCCCAGTTCACCTGCTGCAGAAACTGCCGGATGATCTGGTGCAGCATGGGGCCGCGCATCACCAGCGGCTTGTCGCCCGGTGAGATGAGGCCAACTGAAATGAACTTGACACCGAAGCTCTCCAGCGGCTGCATGCGGCTGTCTTCCGTAACGGAGGGCGCGCGCGACTGGCCCATCATGAGCGGCACGTTGGGGCCGTAGATGTCGGCGTCGATCAGGCCCACGCGGTGGCCCAGCTTTGCCAGGGCGATGGCCAGGTTGACGCTCACGGTCGTTTTACCTACGCCACCCTTGCCGCTGCCCACGGCGATTACGGCACGGATGCCCGGCAGCGGCTGTGGCCCCTGTGCGGCCTGAGGAGCGCTGCCGGGCATCCGTGCCGTAA
>CALMRM010000161.1:3898-6722 GCA_937871605.1 uncultured Terriglobus sp.
GTCCCATATGTGCCATGATGTTTGCCCTCTCCGTCGTGCTGTGCAGCGGCGAGGCAGCTAGACGTGCCAGCCGCTCTCCAGTGTGTTGCGCAGTTCGCGCTTGCGCGCCGTTTCGTCTGCCCGGCTTTCGCGCCGGCGCACCGCGTCGGCATAGCGGCGGTGCTGATGCTCCGACTGCGGCACCACGGGTTCCACCCGTACCGGCGTGCCTGCGCCATCCACCGCGACATACGTGACGTACGCAGTGGACACGTGCCGCAGCGCGCGCGTCCGTGGGTCTTCCACCATGGCTTTGACACCAACTTCCATGCTGGTGGTGAAGGCTCGGTTGACGCTGGCCTTCAAGATCAGCAGGTCGCCGATGTGTACGGGCGCGACAAAGTCCAGGTGGTCCATGCTGGCCGTGACCACTGCGGTCGACAGTGCATGACGATAGGCCGCGACCGCGCCCACCAGGTCAATGAACTGCATGAGGCGGCCGCCGAACAGGTTTCCCAGGGAGTTACTGTCACCGGGAAAGATGACCTCGCTGCGTTCCGCCTGTGAGTCCGCCACGGTTCTGTGCTGCGCATCCATGCTCCCTTAGTGTACGTCCGGGGCTGTTTGCGGCTAGGGGCCCCACAGGCGTTGAATAGCATGTATGGATAAGATCGCACTGCTCTCGGAAATCCTTGCCAGCAACCCGCATGACAGCTTTGCCCGGTACGGCTTGGCAATGGAGTACCTTTCCCGCGGCGAAAGCGAAACCGCGCTGACCGAGTTCCAGAAGACAACGGACGCGAACCCGGACTACGTGCCCGCCTACCAGATGAGCGCGCAGACCCTGGCCAAGCTGCACCGTGCCGAAGACGCCAAAGCACGCCTGGCGAGCGGACTGGATGCGGCAGAGCGTACTCACAACAGCCATGCCGCTTCAGAAATGCAGGCTTTACTTGACGAACTGGAACTGGGCTACTGAAGCGGTGTTTGCCCTAACCTTGCGCTCGTATACTTAAGGAGATGGCAACCACGCATCCGCTCTCGTCGCAGACCCTGCCACAAACCCTTGGTGCACTACGGACGAGCGCGTGGACGGTGGATCGCGTCAACCGCTCGGTGAAGGACGAACTCCGCGACAACCTGATCGCAAAGCTGCGTACGAAAGAGACCATTTTTCCCGGCATCATGGGCTACGAGGATACGGTGGTGCCGCAGATCGTGAACGCGGTGCTGTCGCGGCACAACTTTATCCTGCTGGGGCTGCGCGGGCAGGCGAAGAGCCGCATCCTGCGTGGCCTGACCACGCTGCTGGATCCCATGGTGCCCTACGTTGCGGGTTCGGAGATTCGTGATAACCCGTACAAGCCGCTCTCGCAGTATGCGCGCGACCTGATCGCCGCCAAGGGTGACAGCACACCCATCGCGTGGCTGACGCCGGACGAGCGTTACGTCGAGAAGCTGGCCACGCCGGACGTGACCGTAGCCGACCTGATCGGCGACGTGGATCCCATCAAGGCAGCACGCAGCGGTGAGCAGCTTTCGAGCGAACTGACCATGCACTATGGCCTGCTGCCCCGCGCCAACCGCGGCATCTTCGCCATCAACGAAGCCCCGGATCTGGCGGGCAAGATCCAGGTGGCGCTGTTCAACATCATGCAGGAAGGCGACGTGCAGATTAAGGGCTATCCCGTTCGCCTGCAGCTGGACGTGGCCATCACCTTCTCTGCCAATCCGGAGGATTACACGGCGCGCGGCAAGATCGTGACGCCGCTGAAGGATCGCATCGGGTCAGAGATCCGTACGCACTACCTGGACTCGCTCGAGCAGGCCGTCAGCGTGACCGAGCAGGAGGCGTGGTCAACCCGCGCCGCGCTCGACATTCAGATCCCCAAGTACATCCGCGAGACGGTGGAGCAGATCGCTTTTACCGCTCGCGAGGACAAGCGCGTGGACAAACGCAGCGGCGTGTCGCAGCGGCTGCCGATCTCGACCATGGAGCTGGTGATCAGCAACGCGGAGCGTCGCGCTCTGGCCCACGGCGAAAGCGTCGCGGTGCCGCGCATCGGCGACATCTACACCGCGCTGCCCGGCATCACCGGCAAGATCGAACTGGAGTACGAGGGCGAGATGCGAGGCGCAGACACCGTCGTCCGCGACATCATCCGCACTGCCGTGCAGCGCACCTACGAAGGCTATTTTACCGACACCAACACCCAGCAGATCGAGCAGTGGTTCAATCTGGGCGGTAGCGTTCAGCTCTCCGACACAGTGCCCGCGGAACAATCGCTGACTGAGCTGCAGCAGATTCAGGGACTCTTCGACAAGCTGAAGCCGCTCGGCCTGGAAAAACGTGCCGGTGCCGAGGCGCTGGTCTCGGCGGCGGAGTTCCTGTTAGAAGGCATGACTGCGATCAAGCGCCTGTCACGGACGGAAGAGCGCACCTTCTCTGCAGGCGAAAAGCAGGGGCGCAAGGATCGCGCACAGAACATGTACGACGAGCAGCGCGACAAAGAACGCGAAGTGCAGGATTACCAGACTCGTAACCGTTCCAAGCGTGGCTTTAACTAATCCCACGCGGCACATGCCGACGTCGCACGTTGAAGCAACCTGCAAGCCGACACGCTGACTTGCTTACCCGCTAGGCAGAGGCTGCACCCCATGAAGCGCACACGCTACACGAAATACAACGGCGACCTGGCCAGCGAGATGAACCTGGACGACCTGATGGAGGCGCTCAGCGACTTTCTGCTGGACAGCGGCTTTCAGGACCCGTTTTCGCAGTTTCAGGAACTCAACGGCGAGCACACACTGGAGAACCTGCGGGAGGCGCTGCGGCAGTTGATGG
>CALMRM010000162.1 GCA_937871605.1 uncultured Terriglobus sp.
GTATACCCGTCCGGTACACGCAGAGACGACCCGACGATCACCAGAAACGGTCTGCTGTGCAGCTTTGATTCTGACGACAGTTCTGAGTAGGCTTCGGTGCAGCAACGTCGCTTGATTCCAAGAACCGCCCGACGAAGAGGCTGGACAACTTTTGCAATCTCAGGGCAAATTAGATATTACCGCTCCTTCTTTTCTCCTTTTACCAGGCCTCCTGAGCGAGATAGATAGTGGTTCGGTCGTCAGTCCATTAGGTTGGTAGAGCCGCTGAGCTATCGTGCAAAGGTTTTGCACGAGAGGAGACGCGTCCCCGGACCGCTGTGCAAACACCGTCTCCATGACGATGCCAGCCAGTGCTTCAATCCGGCGGTACGCGTTGGAGTGCGTGTGAATGTTGATCATGTACGCCGGCACAAAGGTGAGACCGAGACCGGAAGCGACGAGGTTAAGCGCAAGCATGAATTCCGGAACGGTTTGAGCAATGCGAGGCGACATGCCCTGGCGTTCGCAGGCCTTTTTTAGGCTGCTTTCAAGAGAGTGCTCCGTGTTGCCATGAGAGATGACAAAGACCGGAACGTCTTCAAGATCCAGAACGGAGATGGATGCCCTGGACGCCAGAGAATGCTCACAGGGTATGGCGGCGAGCATGTTTTCCGCATACAAAGGCTCAAGTGACAGGCCGTCCGGATGCGTCAAAGGACACATAAATGCAGCATCGATCACGTTGTTGCGGAGATCGCTGGCCAGATCCGGGGTTTGGCGCTGCGTAAAGCTGAGCTGCACCCCAGGCCATGTCTTGCGGAACTCAGTCAGCACTGCGGCCAGCTTCGGATTGAAGGAAGCGCCTTCGGTGACGCCGATACGCAGATGACCCGATTGCCCCCGAGCAATCTCGTTGAGCTTCAATTGCGCATTGTGAAGACTGAGCAGGACGGCCTCTGCTTCTGTATGGAAGAAGGCTCCTGCCTCCGTCAGCTCGATGCCTCGTCCCTTGGGACGCACCAGCCGTTGGCCCAAGGCCTTTTCAAGCAGCCGAATCTGCTGCGTCAGGGCGGGCTGGGCCATCTTCAGCCGCTTAGCAGCGTTCGTTACTTGCATCTCTTGCGCGACTACACAGAACACTCGTAAATGACGCAAATCCACGATGACCTCTTCCTCTGACCGGGCCAAGAGACACGAATCGTCTCAAGCTAAAGAGTTTGATGCATTGATACGGCATAACGTATGAATGCGGAACAGTCCGGGTATTGGACGCACGGGCTCTACCTGCGTTGAACTGAATAGGTCGGCTGTACGCCCGCAGTCAAGGCAACAGCCTCAGGAGTCAGCATGAAGAACACACTTCGCATCGGTGTTATCGGCGTCAGTTCCGCACGTGGTTGGGCCGGCGTTTCGCACGTGCCTGCGATTAAGGGCGTCGCAGGTTTAGAGTTTGCCGGGGTTACCGGCAAAACTCAGGACGGCGCGGACAAGACGGCAACCGAGTTCGGCGCCACCCGTGGCTACAGCAGCGTCGAGAGCATGATGGCCGACCCCGCCATCGACGTAGTCACCATTGCGGTGCGCGTGCCGAGCCATCGCGAGCTCATCCTGAAAGCGCTTGCGGCCGGGAAGCATGTGTATTGCGAGTGGCCGCTGGGCCGCGATGTCCAGGAGTCGGAAGAGCTCCAGAGAGCCGCCGAAGAGGCAGGCGTTCACGTGGCGATCGGACTGCAGTCCCGCAAGAATCCTACGCTGCTCCGCGCGCAAAAGCTTCTCCAGGATGGAGCCATTGGCCGCGTTCTGAGTGCCCGCATGTACTCCGGAACGATCGCGTTCGGCACCGCGGAAGGCGAAGCCGACAGCTATCTCGAAGACCCAGCGAATGGCGCGACGCACCTCACCATCCACGGTGGACATGCGGCGGATGCGGCCATCGCCCTGCTGGGCCCGCTGGCAAACGCTACAGCCTTGAACACGGTGCAGTATAAGCACATCAACATCGACGAAGGCGCACGCATGCTGGAACGCACCATCGCCGACCATCTCTTCTTCCTCTTCGAAACGGAAGCCGGAGCCCCGGTCAGCGTCGAAGTGGACGGTGGCCGCCCTAAAGACGACACACGCTTTCGGTTCGAAATCACGGGCGAGAGCGGTACGCTTGTGCTCGAAGGCGGAGCCGCCGTCGGCTTCCAGGCAGGCCGCCTCACGCTTGCTGTGAACGGCCAGTCCGAGGCCATCGATCAGGGTGAGCTTGCGACCCTTCCAGACACCGCCGCAAACGTCGGCGCTCTGTATGCTGCCCTGCGCGACGACATCGCGAACGGCACAAGGACAACACCTGATTTCGCGCACGCGGTACGGCTTACCAAGCTGCTTGCCGACATCGACGAAAGTTCCAAAGACGGTCGTCGCACGTCACAGTCCGGCTGGCCTGTCAGCTGAAGCATGCTGCCGTCAACGAGTTCTTGAGCTCATCAAGAACTCGGGAGGTGGGTTGCGTTCCGAGACCTTCTCGCGAAGTCCGCCCAAGTATTCTTCATCTTGCCGCTTCAGGGGGTGTAGCAGACACCACACATGCAATGCGCGAGGACCTTCGCTTCCCGCACCGGCAATGCATCGCGTGCTGTTTGGGCTTCCGCATCACATGACCCGTTCTGTCTTTTCCAAGACAGGACGGGGCAGTTCGTCGAAGATACATCCTCGCTTCTTTGCTGCTGGGCGCCGCCATTGCCAGCCCGCTCGCTGACAATGTTCCGATCAACCTGCAAATCGACAAATGAATGCTGCGCAGCCGCCGGAACAGTGGGCCACCCTGCGCGACCGGTGGCACCACCGAAAACGTTCGTTTGTGACGATGACAGATATTGGCGAGAGGCAACTTCATATACAGGTACCCGCTTTGGCTGAACGCTCTTGGGAGTTGGTGGCAGCATCCCCGGCAGCTTAGAGTTGGGATTGAGAATCAGTGCGCCTGCATTCGTTGCTGCGATGGTGAGTGCTCTCTCCAAATGCGTCTAGTGTGACGCGCCTGGTACATTCTGTGAACTTACTCGGGAAGCCTTCCAATACTCAGCAGCCTTGATCCACTCTTCTTTGTGACCTCGCTCGTCTTTCGCCCAGCGATAGAGACGCCGTGTGAAAGTTCCTTCGCCGGCAATCCAAATGAAGCCGTCTCCCTCCGAAAAACGCAGCTCGGCAAGGGTCTGTTCGACTAGAACGCAATCAGAAGCGGAGCTCCCAGTCGTGAAGAGCCACTGCGCATGGCAGTCGCTCACCGTCGTTATGGGCTGGATCTCCGCTTCACTTTCTACAAGCAGAATGGCATGTACAAGAGCGTCGGAACGAAGCCCTTCTATTCGGCGCAGGAAGGAAGGCAAAGCACTGGCATCGCCGACGAGCAGGTACCAAGCGAAATCGTCTGCAACGACGACCGACCCGCTAGGTCCTCCCATTTTCAGCTTCATTCCAGATTTAGCCTCGCGTGCCCAGGTGACAGCTGGACCCTCATCATGCATCGCGAACTCGATTGCAAGGCTTCCCTTTTCCCGGGACCATACGCGAGGAGTCAAGTCGCGCATGACGTCCTCGCCATCCGGAGTCTGAAACAAGAGCTTAACGTGGTCGTCGGGAGAAAGGCTTTCCCAATCCGCAAGTTCGTCACATTGGAACTCCACACGCAACAGGCGTGGGGTTACGAGATGTTTGGAGGTGACGGTCAGGGTTCTCCAACCGAGGTCGAGCCGGGTTTTGGTGATGGTATGTGTTGCCATAGGGGATTTCTCCGCAGGGTGAAGATGAACAAAACACGGGTCGGGTATACACCCGTGCTCCATTCCGAACACAGCCTCAGTACTTCATGGCTGCTAAATCGGCGATGAGGCCGGTGCCTGTCGGCTTCCAGTTCAGGCGCTCCTGGGTCAGCTTGCCCGACGCGGTCAATTCCCGCCCGGCAAACTTCATCAGGTAGGTAAAGTGGTCAGGCGCCTTTTCTTCGGAGATGCTTTCGGCAGGAACATTGAGCCCTGCGGCGATCGTCTGGGCGATATCACGCATCGCGACGCCTTCTTCGTCCACCGCGTGGAAGACAGCTCCGGGCGTGGCACTTTCCAAAGCGAGCCGGTATAGCACTATGGCATCCGAAATATTCGTCGCGCTCCAGCGGTTCGTTCCCTCGCCGATGTACGCAGCTTTTCCCGTCCGGCGGGCCAGCTTGACCAGGTCGCTCACCAGGCCCTGCTTGACCGTGTCGTGGATCTGCGGATTGCGCACCATCACGGCGCGGATGCCCTTCTCTGCGAGATCCAGTGCTGCCTCATCGGACGCCGCCCGTGGGAACACCTTGGAGCTTGCCGTGGGATTGTCTTCCACCGGCAGGGTTCCAGGAACGGTGTTCGACGACCCGATGGAAGAGGTCACGACAATGGGCCGGTCCGAGCCGGCGACGACTTCACCCATGGCAGCGATCACCTGCCGGTCTTCCTGGCAACTGTCCATGAAGCGCGAGAAATCGTGATTGAAGGCGGTGTGGATCACACCCTCGCTTTGCTCCACACCCTTGCGCAAATTGGGGAGGTCGAGAAGGTCGCCCAGGAACACATCCGCTCCCAGTTGACGCAAAGCCTCCGCGCCCTCTTCGGTCCGGGTAAGGCCGAGCACCTGATGGCCCGCACGCAGAAGCTCGGGCACCAGCGCCGAACCGATAAAGCCATTTGCTCCGGTAAGAAAAACTCGCATCGTCTATCTCCTCAAAGCGATTCGCGCTGCAAGCTCACAAGAGCGCAGCCTCTTCGCTGTTCCTTTCTATTTTCGCCAAGAGTGCTTGGACGCATCGGGTTTTGAATCCAATGTATCGGTCCAATCGTCCAGTAATGCGGTATGGACCTGCTTTCAGAAGTGCTCTCATTCATGCGGCCAGAAAGCTATGTTTCCGGCGCGTACAGGCTGGCGCCCCGTATCGCCGTTCGATTCCCGGAACGGCCGGGCATGAAGTGCTATGCCGTCGTTTCCGGCACCTGTTGGCTGCACGTGCAGGGAGACGGCCCCATCGTGCTCTCACCGGGAGACTGCTACATCCTTCCGCATGGCCGACCCTTCCAGCTTGCAACCGATACGTCCGTCGAGACGATCGATTATGCGTCTCCGCAAGCCAAGCAGTTGTGGAGCACAGAGGAGACCACTAAAGACCGGGGCGGCTGCCTGCTCATCGGCGGACATTTCGTTCTGACCGGTCCGCAGGCGGAGCTTCTGCTGCGGCCTTTGCCGCCGGTCATTCACATCAAGGACGAGCCTGGAAAGGCAGCGATGCGCTTTTCGCTGAATCGCATGAAGGACGAGGTGGCCGAAGCGCAGCCGGGATCTTCGCTCGTCGTGCAGCAGCTCGCCTACGCGATGTTGATCCACGCGCTTCGCCTCTACCTGGACAAAGAGCGAAAAGATGGAACGGGATGGCTCTTCGCTCTTACAGATAAACAACTCAGCGATTCGCTTACCCGTATGCATCGCCAACCGGAAAGGACCTGGACTCTACAGGACTTGGCCACCAGTGTGGGAATGTCGCGATCAGGCTTCGCGCTCAGGTTCAAGCAGACCGTTGGTTCGTCCCCCATGGAATACCTGACACGCTGGCGCATGTTGCTGGCCACAAAGGAGCTCGTAGGCTCGAGCAAAGGACTTATCGAGATCGCATCTTCGTTAGGCTATGAGTCGGAAAGCGCCTTCGGGAAAGCATTCAAGAGGGTCATGGGAACCTCGGCGACGCAGTATCGTCGCCATGCGTGACAAGCAAGAAACTCCTTAGGTCCAAGAGTCCGATGATCGGCTGAAGACCTGTTCCGCCCGCCATTACTTGGAAGCGTCCACAAGGTT
>CALMRM010000163.1 GCA_937871605.1 uncultured Terriglobus sp.
GATCTCCTTTACGGACGAGGCAGCAAACGGCGCAGTTTTTATTAGCGCCTACGCCAACAGCTTCGACCCAACCAACAAGCAGCTGAACTGGCTCGGTGACCTGGGCTACAACAGCATCGCGTATGGCACGGCGGACTCGCTCACATTTCAGGTCATGCTGCAGTACCAGACCAATCTCGTACTTGTGGTCAGCAACACAGGTACGGGAACGGCAGCGTCATCCGGACTGAACAATCCGTTCGACATCTACGTCAACGCGTATACCGACACCATTTACGATGACGCGGATGTGACCGGACACATCACGCCGGAGCCTTCGACCTTGATCGAACTTGGTACGGGCCTGCTGGCGATTGCGGGTGTAGCGCGTCGCCGTTTGATGGGTGCGTAAGCTGACCTGAGTGATGCCATATGTGGGAGCCTGCGGGCTCCCACTGCTGTGTGTGCCCCATCCGTTATGCTGTGAAACGTGCCCCCGATACACCAGTTGCCTTTGAAGGCTGCGGCAGACACTCGCTGGGACTTTGCCGCGCTTGGCGAAGTGATGCTCCGCTTCGATCCCGGTGAGTGCCGCATTGCGCAAGCGCGCACCTTCCGCGTGTGGGAGGGTGGGGGCGAGTACAACGTGGGGCGCGGTTTGCGTCGCTGCTTTGGGTTGCGCTCCACCGTCGTCACGGCGCAGGTCAGGAACCCTGTGGGCCTGCTGGTGGAAGACCTGATGCTGCAGGGCGGGGTGGATACCTCGCACGTGCTGTGGCGTGAGGATGACGGTGTCGGCCAGGCGAGCCGCAATGGCCTGTACTTTTTGGAGCGTGGCTTTGGTGTGCGGGGCGCGTTGGGCAGCATGGACCGCGGCCACACGGCTGTCTCGCAGCTGAAGCCGGGTGAGATTGACTGGGACCGGCTGTTTGGCAGCGAGGGCGTGCGGTGGTTCCACACGGGCGGCATCTTCTGCGCGCTGGGCGCGGAAACCCCCGCGGTGGCGCGCGAAGCCCTCAGGGCAGCGAAGCGGCACGGCGTGGTGGTGTCGTACGACTGCAATTACCGGCCTTCCCTGTGGCGCGCGCGCGGCGGCAGGCTGACGGCGACAGCGGTTAACCGCGAGCTGGCGCCCTTTGTAGATGTGCTCTTTGGGCACGAGGGCGACCTGGCGACGGAACTCTCCGATGCCACCAACGGGCCACCGGCGCACACACCGGAAAGCTATGCCGCCATGGCTGCGCGGCTCACATCGGCGTACCCGAATCTGCAGGTGATTGCCACCACGACGCGCCGCGCGCACACGGCCAACCGCAATGATTGGGGTGCGTACGCCTTTGCCGCGGGCCAGCTGCATACCGTGCAGGAGATGCGCGACCTGGACATCTACGACCGTGTGGGCGGAGGTGACGCGTTTGCCGCGGGGCTGATCGCGGGGTTGCTGGATGGGCGAAGTGTGGACCATGCGTTGCGCTGCGGCCTGGCACATGGTGCGCTTACCATGACCACCGCGGGCGACAGCAGCGTTGCGACACAGGCGGAGGTCGAGCGGCTGATGCAGGGACTCGACGCGGGCGTACAGCGGTAAGCAACACAGAGGGACGGAAGGCAGGCTATGCAGCACACACGGAACGATATTCTTCACCGCATGCGCGTCACCGGGCTGGTGCCGGTGCTGCGCGCCACGTCTGTCGGGCAGGGGCTTGCCATGGCGCGCGCCATCGCTGCGGGCGGCATCGACGTGCTCGAGATCACCATGACCACGCCGGGTGCGCTGGAGGTGATTCGAACGCTGGTGCGCGAGGAGCCGTCGCTCCTGATCGGCGCGGGCACCGTGTTGGACGCGGAGACCGCGCGAGCATGCATGTTGGAGGGCGCGCAATTCATCGTGAGTCCCGGCACGAACCTGAAGACGATCGAGCTCTGCCGCCGTTACAGCTGCCCGGTGATGCCCGGCGCGCTGACGCCCACGGAGGTGATGCACGCGTGGGAGGCGGGCGCGGACCTGATCAAGCTGTTTCCGGCAAGCGCGATGGGCGGGGCGAAATACATCCGCAGCCTGAAGGCGCCGTTTCCGCAAATTAACGTGATTCCGACGGGTGGCATTTCGCTGGCGACGGCGGAGGACTTCCTGGAAGCGGGTGCGTTTGCCCTGGGTGTGGGCGCAGACCTGGCCGACCCGAAGCACCTGGAGAACGGCACACCCGAGGCGATTACGGAAACGGCGCGCAGGTATTGCGACATCATCCGCGGGCACCGGGAGCGTGTGCCGGAGCACTCCTTTGCGCCGATCCCAACGACGCAGCAGGGCACCTAGCGCGACGCGTATACTTCGCAGCGACATGCGACCTGCCGTTCCCGTACGCACCGCCTTTCTGTGCCTCAGCGCACTGCTCGCGATCCGTGGCAGTGCGCAGACCGCCGCCAGCAGTACGAGGCCGACACCCCCGACGCGCGATCCACACACCGCCGGGTATGTGGAGGCGCAGGCATTGCCCGATGGTGCCGTGCCGCCTGCAGATGTGGATGGCAACTTCATCCTGGGGCCGACACACACACCTGCCGCGGCCAGTGCCGATGTGCCGCACGGGACGGTGATGGAGCTCGTGCTGAACTCGGCGGACAGCAAGTATTACCCCGGCATTGCGCGCGACCCGGGTACATTCGGCACGCCGGACCCGAACGACCCCGCGAAGCTGGTCGTCACCACCAGCCACCCCGCGCCGTACACGCGCCGGGTTACCGTGTATGTGCCGCAGCAGCTTGCAAAGCGTAGCGAGGCCCCGTTCCTTGTCGGGGCGGATGGGCCAGACCCGCTGCTGTTCACCACGCTGGACGGGCTGATTGCCGCGCACCGGGTACCGGCGATGGTGGCCATCTCCATCAGCAACGGTGGCGGCGATGCGCAGGGTAGCGAGCGTGGGCTGGAGTACGACACCATGTCTGGCCGCTACGCAGAATTTGTGGAGCACGAGGTGCTGCCCGCAGTCGAGGCGAAACTCCACCTGCGGCTGACGCACGACCCTGGCGGACGCGCGACGATGGGTGGCAGCTCCGGCGGATCGTGCGCGCTCATCATGGCGTGGTTTCATCCGGAGTGGTACCACCGCGTGCTCACCTACTCTGGCACGTATGTGAATCAGCAGTGGCCGCTGGTGCCGCAGTATCCGCACGGTGCGTGGGAGTTCCACGAACACCTGATCCCGCAATCTCCGCGCAAGCCGCTGCGGCTGTGGCTTGAGGTGGGTGACCGCGACCTCTTGAACCCGAACGTGCTGCGCGATGGCATGCACGACTGGGTGGAGGCCAACGAACGCATGGCGCGTGTGCTGGCGGCAAAGGGCTATCATTACCAGTTTGTATTTGCGCAGAATGCAGGGCACACGGACCGTGCGGTGAAGCAGCAGACCCTGCCGGAGGCGCTGGAGTATGTGTGGCAGAGCTACCATCCGCCGCATAGCTAACGCAGTGGGACATCGCCAGCGCTAGGGGAGTTCGAACTCCACCACGGCGGTATCGGCCGCCGTCACGGGTTTGCCAGCCAGGGTGCGCGGGCGATAGCGCCAGCGCAACACGGCGTCCAGTGCCGCGTCGCGCAACAGCGGGGGACCGCTGACCACACGAGCCGAGGCCACGGTGCCGTCGCGATCCACCTCAGCCTGAATCTTGACCTGGCCCTGCACGCGAGCGACCGCTGCGGCTGCGGGATAGGCAGGCGCGGGCGAATACAAAATGTTGGCTGCCATCATGCCGAGCGACACGGGGCGCACCGTCCCCGCACTGGTCGTGGCAAGTGGTGCGGTGTAGGCACCGAGCCGCGAGGGCAGCACGTTGTCCGCGAGCAGGGTACCCGCATCCGGTGTCGCTGATCCTGCTGGATGGCGCCTCCAGAGACGTGGGTATGCACGCCCCGAGAGTGAATCGATAGCTGGATCGCTCGCTGGCACGGTGCGAGCGCCCAGACGCTGGCTCAGCACAGCGGTGGGCGTGGCGACGGGTGTGCCGGGTCGCACACTGTTTGTGCCGGACGTGCGTGGCTGGACAGTGGTCGTCGGCGGAACGATCTGACTTCGTGGTGGGACGTCGCTTGGCCCTACAGGAGCGGTGTACGTTTTTGCCGGAGCTTCGAGCATGGGTGCAGGTGTGGCCTTCGCAACGATGGTGGCCCGTTCGGGTGCGCTCCGCGAGCGTGACGGCAGGGTACCGCGCGGAACCATGCTACGGGGCGGAGCTGGCGCGAACGGAGTGTGATACGGCACAGTCGGTGTAAGCTGCCTCAGTGCCATACCTTCGCTCAAAGACGGTGAATCTGTCGCAAGGCCTGTAGTCTCCTGCGGCACAGCCGCCTTGTGTAGCAAGGCATGCGTGACCCACACCGCACAGAGGGAGACGCAGGCGAGCGCAAGTGGCCAGTACCACGTTGCGCGATCGGCAGGGGCAGTTGCCGGGACCGACTTTGGCTTGCGAGGCGAGAGAGCCGCCAGGATGAAGTGCAGCACCTGAGAGGCATCGTCCTCACGGACGGTGCTGGCATCCGCTGTACCGACGGCAGCCAGGGTCACAATGGCGAGCAGGTCGGCGTTGGAGGCTCCACCGTACGCGAGGTTCACGAGGTGGAGTTGGAGATTGCGGCGAAACGCACCGTCAGAATGCAGATGGGAAGCCACAGCGGCCAGGCTGTACGCGCCGGGGCGTGACGCTGCATCGTCTGGGAGTGAGTCCGCCAGAACCGCCCGGACACTTTCGATTGCGGTCGGAAATCGCCGTGCGACGCGTTCCAGTTGCATTGGCTGTAGCATCCTTCGCTGGGACCTCCTGCTGTCCCCTTGGTAGAACACCTGCTGCGTCGTGCAGTTGCGTCGCTACAGGATGGGCAGGGACTTCTCGGGTAGCACGCTCAGTTCTTCTGCGGAGAGGTTCGTGTGCGCCATGGCGACCTGCCTGGGCAGGGCGCGCAGCCACTGGTTGAGTGAGATTTCCTGGAAGTTGCCCTCGGGAAAGAGTTCGAGAAAGAGCGCGTCTTCCGTGCCGGTGTTCTCAATGTAGTGCCCGGCCATCTTGGGCACGTAGCCCACGTCATTGGCGCGAAAGTCCATGGTGCGCGCGTCCTGCTGGGCGTTGAAGACGGTCATGCGGCCCTCTCCGGCAATCCAGAACTGCCATTCGCTCGCGTTGGGGTGCCAGTGCATCTGTCGCATGCCCCCCGGCTTGAGGGTGACGATGCCGCCGGAGATCTTCGTCGAGACGGGAAACAGCTTTGTGTCGACGATTTTGACGTTGCCCTTGTCGCTGGCAAAGGTGGGCTGCATGGTGCTGGCCTTGAAGGTGTACTGCTGCTTTGCGGCGGGTACCACACGCGCGGACTCCGCACGGTCTTGCGCGAGGCTCTGGCTGGGCAGTGCGCCCGGAAAGATGTAGAGCGGCTCGTCCTTGGGCAGCTTTGCGACGGACGCGGCGGACAAACCGGTGTTCTTGGCGATGACGTCCGGCGGGGTGTGCTTGAGCCAGTCCGAGATGAGAAAGGTGCTTTCCTCAGAGAACGAGCCCTGGTTGAAGACGAGCAGAAACTCGCAGCCCTCGCCTTCGAGGCCCTGGATGGAGTGCGGCGCACCGGCAGGGAACAGCCACAGGTCACCGGCGCTCACGTCGTCGATGAACATTTCACCCTCGGCGGTCAGCAGCGTGACCCGGGCTTTGCCCGCAAGCATGATGGCCCACTCGTCGGCCAGGTGCCAGTGCAGTTCGCGATAGCTGCCGCTGGTCAGCCGCATGTTGACGCCTGCGAGCTCCTTCGAAGACGGCAGTTCGCGCTCAGTCACCTGGTGCGTCCAGCCGCCTTCCTGCACACGGCGATGCGCCAGGTCAAACGAGTACCAGACCGGCGGCACTGTGCCGTGGTCGGTGGGCGGCGGCATGTTGCTGTTTGGATTGATGCGGACCAGCGCCGTGTTTTGCTGGCCCGGATTGCTGAAGGAGGTGTCGTGCTCCGCCTTTGCCGTGTTCGCCGCCACCTGGCCCAGCAGGTTGCCGCTGCCCAGTGTTGCCGCAAGTGCCGTCGTCTTCTCCAAGAAATCCCTCCGTGTGCTCACAGGTGCAGTCCTCTCATCATGTCCGGCGCTGGTGCGCACTACCGTTCATGAGATGAGATTGAGACGAAGCCGCGCAACGTCGAAGGTTAAGACTGGCGTTCATTTTGCGGCATGCCTGCTCCACGGTCTGCTTCCAAGCCGTGACCGGTATGTCTGCAAATCAACTGGTGAGCCGCAGCTGACTGGCGGCTGCTGTGTGCAAGCTGCAGCAGAACGCGAGCGTGGCGGTTTGCTACAGCCTTGCAGCCCGAGGCACTAGACCTTTGGTAACTGTGTCGTGTTCCAGCCACCGCCCAGTGCTTTGATCAGCAGCACGCTGGCATCCAGCCGCCGCTGCATGATGACGATCTCGTTGCGCTGATTGTTCAGGGCGGCGGTTTGGTAGGTGACCACCTGCAGGAAGGTGTCGACTCCGCCCTCGTAGCGAATTTCGAAGAGGTTTTGTGATGCCTTGGCGGCAGTGGTCGCGGCGCGCTGCTGGTCTGCCTCGATCTGCAGCACGCGCAACGCCGCCAGGTTGTCCTCCACCTGTTGGAACGCGGTCAGTGTTGTTTGGCGGTAGTTCGCCACGGTTTCGTCGTACTGCGCGATGCTCAGGTCCTTGTACGAGCGCCGGCGGCCGCGGTCGTACAACACCTGCGAGAGCTGTGGGCCCACAGCAAAGAAGCGCGCTGGAAAGGTGAACCAGTTCACGAGTGAGTTGCCGATGAGGCCACCACTGCCGCTGATGGTCAAGGTGGGGTAGTACGCGGCTTCTGCAATGCCGATTTGCTCGTTGGCTGCGGCTACGCGGCGCTCGTCCGCGGAAATGTCAGGACGCCGCTCCAGCAGTTGTGACGGCAGTGCGCCGGGAATGTTGGGCAGGTCCGGTGCCTTCAGCGTGGCAGGCGTGGACGGAATCGTAAGCGCTGCCGGAGCCTTGCCGATGAGCACGGCGATGGCATGTTCGTACTGTGCGCGCTGCTGCTCCAGGTCGGTGCGCTGCACGCGTGCCTGCTGCAGCTGTGTTTGTGCCTGGGTCAGATCGCTGTAGGGTGAGACGCCGCCCTGGTAGCGGTCCTGTGTGAGTTGGACGGCCTGTTGGTACACCTGGATGGTGCTGTCGAGCAGGCTCTCCTGCGCGTCCGCGCTGCGCAGGGCAAAGTAGTCCATGGCGAGCTCGGCGTGCAGGCTTAGCCGAGCATTTTCAAGGTCGCCCGCGGCGGCCTGTGCCTGTTCCCTGGCTTGCAGGGTGCCGCGCCGGATGCGGCCCCACAGATCGATCTCGTAACTGATATCGACAGGCAGCGACACGACAGGCACACCGCTATTCGCCACTGACGAGTTGAAGTACGGCTGGTAAATGGAGTCACGCACGCCCTGAATACTGGGCGCAACACTGATCTGCGGCCCAGCCTCAGAGCGCGCGAAACCGATCTGCGAGCGTGCCGCACGGAAGTTTGCCTCGGCGGCCACCAGCGTGAGGTTAGCCGTGTCCACCTGCGGCTCGAGCGTGTTGAGCTCCGTGTCGCCAAACATCGTCCACCAGTCACCCTTGAGCTGCGCATCGGCGGGCGTGCCCGCCTTCCAGCCGTCAAACGAGGCGGGCGGCGTCTCCTTGAAGCTGGGCGTGAGCGCAGTCGCGGGAGCCTTGGTGTAGTTGGGACCCACCCGGCACCCGGCGACCAGAAGCGCCGCAACCGATGCGAGCGTAAGAACGACCCGCGATGTACGTCGCCGTGTGGCCTGCGTGACTGGCTGCATCACAGGCTACCCTCCTGGGGTTGGCCGGCGTCGGGAGCGCGAACATTCACAGGCTGGCCTTCCGCCAGGGAGTCCGACGGATTGAGGATGACGGCATCGCCAGGGTGCAGGCCGCCTGTGATCTCGACGGTTGCGCCGTAATCATGCCCCACGCGGATCGACTGCAGGTGCACGTGACCGTTCTGCACCACGCCGACGCGCAGCCCCTCAGACCGGAACAGCAGCGCGTTCGAGGGCAGCGTCAGCGAGGTGGAAGACGCGGGAATGGGCAGGTGCACGAAGGTATAGGCACCGGGCAGCAGGCGTCGCCCTGGGTTGTCCATGTCCACCTCAACCCGCAGGGTGCGTGTGGAGGTGTCGATGGCGGTGGCGTTGCGCGCGATGGTGCCGTGCAGCTGTTCGCCTGGCAGGGCGTCGCTGGTTACCACCACGTTGGCACCGTCGTGGACGTTGTCTGTGTACACCTCAGGCACGGGCACAAAAACGCGCAGGCGGTTGACCGACGCCATGTGGAACAGCTCACTGTGCGGCGTGTTGCTGTCGCCTGCCTGGATGAGCGATCCGATGTCGACATTGCGTGCCGTGACCACGCCGTCGAACGGTGCGTAGATGCGCTCGAAGCCTTGCATCTGCTGCAGTCTGCGGAAGTTGGCTTGGGCTGCCTCCAATGTTGCCTGGCGAGCATTCTTGTCGCTCAAGGCCTGGTCGGTTTCCTGCCGCGACACGGCGTTCTTGGCCAGCAAATCCTGCCAGCGCTTCGCCGTCACCTCGGCGATTTGCTCGTTCGCTTGTGCGGTGGACACCTGCGCCTGCGCCTGCTCCACCTGCTGATCGACCTCTGGCGTTTGGACCACGGCCAGCAACTGCCCCTTGCGCACGCTGGCCCCGATGTCTGCATACCACTTCAAGAGGTAGCCGTTGGTGCGGGAGTAAATGGGCGTGTCGATAAAGGGTTCGGTATTTGCGGGCAGGCGCAACTCCTCAGCCCGGGCTCCCTGCGTGGGATGCGTAACTGAGACCGTTTGAATGGAGCTTTCCCGCGTCTCCGTCTTGAGCGAGGACTCGGCGCGCACGCGGCTCAGCATGCCCCAGGCGACGACGATGAGCAGCACCAGAACAGTGGCACCCAGAGCGGCAAAGGCACCTTTGCCCAGGGTGCGCTTGGTGTCGATGTGGATGTCTGGCCCATGCGAAGCTGGAGCAGCAGACTGTACGCGTGCTGTCGGCTGCGCCGACGCGTCCACGTTGTTCATTCCCTCACCCTGACGTATGTTTGGTACGCCTGCCTGCGCACTCAGGGGAGCTGCTCCACTCTCGGGTCGCGTCAGCGCTTGGTCTTCCAAATCAGGCATGTGCAATCTCTCCCTGTACCGTCTGTGCAGATTCTTTTTTCGCTGCACCGCCGTGCAGTAGCGCAAAGACCGCCGGAACAAAGGCCAGCGTGGCGATGGTGGCGCATAGCAGACCGCCGATGACGGCACGCCCGAGCGGGGCGTTCTGTTCGCCGCCGTCACCCAGGCCCAGGGCCATGGGCACCATGCCAATAATCATAGCCAGCGCCGTCATGCAGACCGGGCGAAAGCGGGTTGTGCCCGCTTCAATGGCGGCCAGCACTGCGTCCCTGTGCTCCTCAAAGCGGATCTTCGCAAACGAAACAACAAGGATGCTATTGGCAGTGGCGACGCCCATGCACATGATGGCACCCATCAGCGCGGGCACACTCAACGTGGTGTGCACGATGAAGAGGAACAGCACAATGCCGGCCAGCGCCGCGGGCAGAGCGGTGATGATGATGAACGGGTCGAGCCACGACTGGAAGTTCACCACGATCAGCATGTAGACCAGCACGATGGCAAAGACAAGGCCGCCAAGCAGGGCAGTGTACGAGCTCTTCATGGTCTCCACCTGACCGCGCAGGTCGATAAAGGTGCCCCGTGGCAGACCTTTGCGGTGCCGGTCCACAATGCGCTGGACATCTTTGCTCACCGCGCCCAGGTCCCGGCCCTGCACGGCGGCGTAGATGTCCATCACGCGGCGAATGTTGTAGTGGTTCACCACAGCCGCCTCATGCCCGCGGCCCATGCTGGCCAGGTCCCCTACGATCTCAGGCGTGGTCCGCTGCTGCTGCGCCATGGCAGAGTTGACCGGGATGTTTTCGATGTCCTGGATGGAATCCATGGTGTACTGCGGATTCTGCGCTACCAGGTTGTAGTTCACGCCGTTCTTCCAGTTCAGAAAGAACATGGGCGTTAGCTGAAATGAACTGGACAGGCTGTTCAGCAGGCTTTGCGAGATATCGCGGGTCGTATACCCCCCCTGTTCCGCCTTGGTGCGCTCGATGTTGATCTCGAGCGTGGGATAGTCGAGTGGCTGCTGAATGCGTACATCCACCAGGCCGGGTACAGTGCGCAGCTCCGCCAGCATGCTTTGCGCCTGGGTGTTGGCACTGTCCATGTCGGAACCCTGCAGTTGCACGTCACTGGGCGCTGGCAGGCCGAAGGTGAGGCTCTGCGTGGTGATATCCGCTGGCAAGAAGTAGAACGTGACACCCGGGAACTGGCGCGGCAGCTTTTTGCGCAGCTCCGCAACGTAGTCGGCTGTGGGATGATGTTTCTCCGTCAGGCTGACGTAGATGTCGCCGTCGCCCGCACCCACGATGCCGTTTGTGAGATGCATGGTGTTCATGGGGCTATAGGGCAGGCCCAGGTTGTCCAGCACGCTATCCATCTCGCCGGGTGCCACCGTCTCGCGGATGGATGCCTCGACCTGATCTGCGAGGCGGGCAGTTTCTTCAATGCGGGTGCCGGTCTTGGCGCGGAGATGCAGCGTGAATTGTCCGGAGTCGGAACTGGGGAAGAAGTCCTGCCCCAGGAAGGGCACCAACAGCATGGCCAGCAGGCACCCACCCAGAAAGACAGGCAAAAAAGTACGCCGTGAAAAGACAAGCCGCGTCAGCAGAAACTCATACGCGGAACGCAGCCGCTCAAAGCCCCGCTCGAACGCACGCTGAAAGTTGACCAACGGATTGCGTGAGGGTGCCGTGCTCTTGTGCCGGAGCAGGTACATGGCCAGCGTGGGCACCAGCGTTCGCGACAGAACGTACGACGCAATCATGGCGAAGATGACGGCCTCAGCCAGTGGCGCGAACAGGTAGCGCGCTACGCCGCTGAGAAAGAACATGGGCAGGAACACGATGCAGATGCACAGCGTGGACA
>CALMRM010000164.1 GCA_937871605.1 uncultured Terriglobus sp.
GCGTGTCAGACACCCTCATTGACGAGGCAGACAGTGCTCTGTACCGGGCCAAGCGCGGCGGACGCGACCGCGTGGTGCTTCACTCCGACCCGGACGAGTAGTTACTCGATGGTGACCAGCTTTGTTTTTTTGCCGAGCTTGAGTGTGAGCGTCACGGGCAACTGTGCTCGACTGAGTTGAAGGTGAGCGTCTGTTTGAGCGACAGGTTCGGCGTTTGTGCCGGTGTCTGCGACCTTGACCGCCTTTTCTGCGCGTTTGCGACGTGCCTCCGCCATGCTCGCCACCAACTTTGCGCCTACCAGCAGCCTGTCGAGTGAAAAGGTATTGGTTGCGCTGTCCAGGGCCACATCCGCACCGGTCAACGTCATGCGCTCTGTGTCGTCACTCACGCCCCCGCCCTGGAACTGCGTGGACCAGTTTTCTTCTGCGCGGCGGGCCGCGTCCTCGGAGGAAAAGCCTGCCGTGATGGTGCGCGCCATATCCTTCTTGGTCTGCATGGGATGCAGCGTGCCCGCGTCCACGGCGGCGCGCATGGCAGCGATGTCACTTTGCGTGCGGTCCGTCAGCAGCGTCCAGTAGCGCCACATGAGTTCGTCGCTTACCTGCATCAGCTTGCCGAACATTTCGAACGGCGGCTCGTTCACACCGATGGCGTTGCCCAGCGATTTGCTCATCTTCTGCACGCCGTCCAAGCCTTCGATGATGGGCATCATCAGCACAATCTGGGAGGGCTGGCCTGACTTACGCTGCAGTTCACGGCCCATTAAGAGGTTAAACAGCTGATCTGTGCCGCCCAACTCCACATCGCTCTGCAACATGACAGAGTCATAGCCCTGAGCCAACGGGTACATCAGTTCATGCAGGGCGATGTCTTCCTCTGCCTTGAAACGGTTGCCGAACTCTTTGCGGTCGAGCATCTGCGAGAGGGTAACTTTCGCAGCCAGGCCAATCATGCCTGCATAACCGAGCTGGTCCAGCCACTCGGAGTTGTAACGCACCTCGGTCTTGTCGCGGTCCAGTATGCGGAAGACCTGCTCCTGGTACGTCTGCGCGTTCTCGGCGATCTGCTCGCGTGTGAGCGGCTTGCGCGTCTGGCTTTTGCCGGTGGGGTCACCGATGAGCGCGGTCGAGTCGCCGATCAGGAAGATGACCGTGTGACCCAGTTGCTGAAAGTGGCGCAGCTTGCGCATCAGCACGGTGTGACCCAGATGGAGGTCCGGCGCAGTGGGGTCGAAGCCGGCCTTGATGCGCATCGGCTTGCCCGTGGCGATGCTCTGCTCAATGCGCTTCGAAAGGTCGTCCAGCGGAATGATTTCAGCCGCGCCCTTGGTGATGAGATCGAGTTGTTCGGCGAGCGGCGGAAAGGTCGGCATGGTCATCCTAAGTATAGAAGTCATGCCCGACCGCAAACACAAACCGCAGCCGCACGCAGGGGATCACGCACCCAAGACGTGCGCCGCCTGTGGGCGCACCATCGAGTGGCGCAAGAAGTGGGAGCGCGACTGGGACAACGTGAAGTTCTGCAGCGATGCGTGCCGCACGCACAAGCCGGGTGCGCGCGACAAGGCGCTGGAGGACACCATCCTGCGGCTGCTCCAGGAACGCGGCGCGGGCAAGACCATTTGCCCCAGCGAGGCCGCACGCACGGTCGCGGGTGGCGGGACGCTTTCTGATGACCGTGCCGCATGGGAGCCGCTGATGGAGCCCGCACGCGCCGCCGCGCGCAGGCTGGTGGCCGCAGGCAGCATTGTCATCACGCAGAGCGGCCACATCGTGGAACCCTCCACGGCAAAAGGTGCCATCCGTTTGCGGCTGCGGTGAGATGGAAGAGGCGAGAAGAGCGTCCGCAAAGTACGCAGGGGTCACGCAATGTTCGCAAAGAAACCATCGCGTACTTTGCGACACCTTTGCGTACATTGCGGACGTTCTTTAAGAACCGTGGGTTGATGACACAAAACAGAAATGGAGCAGCGGCAACGCGGAGACACAACTTGCCTCTAAGTCCGTATGGCCACCGCAAAGAAATCCGCAACCAAGACAGCCGCCGCGAAAAAGACAACGGCAAAAAAAGCTCCCGCGAAAACGTCTGCCGCGAAAAAGAGCACAAGCAGCTCGACCGCTGCGAAGAAGTCGGCAACAACCAAGAAGACGCCGGCAAAGGGTGCGACCAAGTCCGCCAACACCAAGACCGCGGCCAGCCGCAATCACATCACGGGTGCCGACACGAAGAAGACGCCCGGCAAGAAGTCTGCGGCCAAGAAGGGCGCGAAGAAAGACAGTTCAGCCAACGCCTGCTGGCCTGGCTTTGAGCCTACGCCCGGCAAGAAGCAGGGCGAAAAGGGCAGCTGCAAGCCCGTGGCGAACAAGTCCGCAGGGCAGAAAAAAGGAGCTCAGAAAGCAGCTGCCGCGTCCAAGCTCAGCGGCCAGCGTAAGTAAGGCAACGCGTCCGGCGCGGTGGACGCATGTTCGTTCTAAAGCCTGGGGCTGCCTGTCACTCCCGGTCCCGGGCTGAAGATGCCGGCAAACGACGCACGGTAGACAAAGATGAGGAACACCTCTAGTGCTACCAGCACGACGGACAAGGCTGGGTTTCCGCCCTGGATCATTACCGTGAACAGAAGAATGTTCACGATGACCGGCCCCAGCAGCAGTAAACCGAGCGGGACAAATCGCCCCACCAGCAGCAAAATGCCACCGATGACGTCCACCAAACCCACCACGCGGAAAAAGCCGTGCGTGAACAGGATGGTGCCAAAGGTGCCCGCATCACCGGTCATGGCCTGCATGGGCAGGAACGGCACAATGTGATTGGCACCGGTGACCAGGAACGTGAGTCCTAATAGGATGCGTGCGGCAAGGATTGCGTATCGCATGGCGACCTCGTCTGTGTCAGATGTGGCTCTGAACCGCGAGTATGACACATCGTTCGCGGTCGGTACGCGCAAGCACATACAGTAAGGGCATGGGCCTGCAACGCACCCGCGAGTACCTCTTGAGTCTGCCGCGCGTGCAGGAGACGCTGCAGTGGGATCTCTTCGTGTATTGGGTGGGGGACAAGGCCGTGGGCGGCAAGATGTTTGCCGCGCTGGAACCTGAACCGGGGCAGGCACAGGTGATGAGCTTTGCCGTCCCGCCTGAGCACTTTCACGACCTGCTGGAGACAGACGGCGTGCGCCCGGCACCGTACCTAGCCCGCGCGCACTGGGTTGCAGTGGCGGACTGGACGGTCTTTTCAGAGCGCGAGCTGCACACCCACCTGCACAATGCCTATCAACGTGTAGAGGAGAAGCTGCCCCCGCGCACACAACGGCTGTTGCTGCTGCCCGACCGGGAGTATCGTGCTGCGGTACGCGAAGGACGCGGCGCACACAAGCCGTCCTCCGCAAGACCGAAAACGAAAGGAATCAGCCCCGCCACCTAGCAGGCGATTACTGTTGCCGCAGGTTTCTGCATCGCATGGATTGCAGGCCGCAGAACGCTACCATCGTCCGCGTCTGTTCTCTTCGGTAGATCCGCGCACGGGGGGTCGGGTTGAGCAGTTCAGGGGTAGCACTCTCGCTGGAGGGCAGAGTCGCGCTGATCACGGGCGGCTCGCGCGGTATTGGTGCCGCGACCGTGCGGCTGTTCCGCAAGGCAGGGGCGCGGGTGGCCTTTAGCTACCGGACTGCTGAGGCACAGGCCCTGGCGATGCAGGAGGCGTGCGGCGGACCGGAGCACTGCCTGGCCATACAGCAGGAGCTCTCCACGCCGCTGGACGGTCGCACGCTGGTAGCGGAAGCCGTGCGCGCCTTTGGCAGGCTGGACTGCCTCGTTGTGAACCACGGCGTGTGGCCCGCGCACGACCAGTCCATCCGCACCATGACGGACGAGCAATGGATGAGCACCATGGGCACAAACCTGAATAGCGTATTTGGCCTGGTACGCGCGGGCGTGCACCGCATGCAGCACCAGGTGCCGCTGCCGGGTGGCCGCTATCACATCGTGCTGGTCAGCTCCACCGCCGGGCAGCGCGGCGAGGCCTTTCATGCGGACTACGCCGCCAGCAAGGGCGCGCTCATCAGCATGACCAAAGGTCTCTCCACCGAGCTTGCGGGAGAGGGCATTCTGGTAAATTGCGTGGCCCCAGGCTGGGTGCGCACGGAGATGTCGGCAGGTACTCTTGACAGCCCGGACGCGTCCAACAGGGTGTTCCGCTCCATCCCGCTGGGCCGCGTGGCCACGCCGGATGAAATTGCCGGTCCCATCCTGTTCCTGTGCACGCCATGGACGGGCTTCGTTACTGGCGAGGTGTTCAACGTGAACGGCGGCGCGGTGCTGGTTGGCTGACACCGGGTCTGAGGGTCCATGAAGAGGTCACTGCAAGTACTTCTGCTTCTGCTGCCCGGCTGCGTGCTCGTCTCCGCGGCGCAGGGTCAGACAACGCCTGGAACGCCCAAGCGCGAAGAAAACATCGTCGTTACCCAGCCCGCACCGGGCGATGGTGTGGATGAGGCAAAGGCACGCACCGCGCTGAACAGCATGTACACCGCGCTGGGCGGCGAACGCTGGCTGCGCCGTGGCGACTCCATCCTGCATGGCCGTACCTCGTCTTTTTATAAGAACGCACCGACCGGTGTGGGCGAGTACGTGCAGTACCACCATGTGCTGCAGGACGGCAGCTTTGAGGACCGCATTGAGCTGGGCAAAAAGCGGGACGTGGTGCAGCTGTGGACGCAGACCGAGGGAGTAGAGGTCACCTACAAAGGCCGCAAGGCGCTGCCCGCGAAAGATCAGCAGGACTATTTCCGGCGCGCAAAATACTCGCTGGATGCCATCGCGAATGTGTGGCTGAAAGAACCGGAACTGCTGCTCATCTACGGCGGCACAGCGGTTGTGGCGCGGCGCGAGGTGGAGCGCGTCACCCTGATTGACAAGAACAACGATTCGGTCGAGGTTGACATGGAGCGCAGCACGCACCTGCCGCTGCGCCGCATCTTCAAATTTCGCAATGACACCTACAAGGACTTCGACGAGGACCTGGAGGAGTACAGCGACTTCCACGACATCGGCGGCATCCCCGTTCCGTACGTGACCACGCGCTACTTCAACGGCGACATGGTGGCGCAGCGCTTTGTGGAATCGCTGGAGTGGAAGCCAGTCGATCCGGCGTTATTCGACGCGAACGCGCCGCTGGGCAAGCACAAGAACTGATCGGTCGTCCTATTCCCTCCACTTACGCCATTCACTTCCTTCACTTGTCATCCCGCAGCGCAGCGGAGGGATGTGCATGTGTGTTGCACCTGCACATCTGTTGAAGCGGCCGGAGAAGAACAGTTCGCGCGAGCGCGAACGGACATGGACCATCGCTACCGCCTGGATGGGACGACGGCCCGGCTCACATGCAGATCCCTCCGCTGCGCTACGGGATGGCAAGCATAGGAGAAGCTGCGGGATGGCGACCGAAGGCAGTCTCGACACCCATATACTGCTGAGAGCATGAGTGACGAAGGCCAGACCCCATCGCAGGTGATTGAGATTCAGGAGATTATGCAGCTCCTGCCGCACCGCTATCCATTTTTGCTGATCGACCGTGTGGTGGAAATGCAGCCCCGGCAGCGCATCGTCTGCCTGAAAAATGTCACGGTCAACGAGCCGTTCTTCCAGGGCCACTTTCCGGGCTATCCGCTGATGCCCGGTGTCTTGATGGTGGAAGCCATCGCCCAGGCGGGCGGTGCACTGCTGTTGCGCGAGTTCCCTGACCGCGAGAGCAAGCTGATGGTGTTTACCGGCATCGACAACGCGAAATTTCGCAGGCCGGTAACGCCCGGCGACCAGTTGCGCATCGAGGTCGAAGTGGTGCAGTGGCGATCGCGTGCGGTCAAAATGCAAGGCACCGCCACGGTCGATGGCAAGGTGGCCTGCCAGGCAACGGTGACGTGCCAGTTGGTGCCGCGCCCTGGCGCAACGACTCCTGCAGCCGTGCTGCCTGCGGAAACACTGCTCATCTCGCAGGAGGTTGCCGCTGCCTCGGCAAGCAGCGCACCTGCAACTGCGGCAACACCGCCCGCAGCCCAGCCCACCGAAGCGCCACCGGCCGCGGGTGCGGCTTGCCAACCCAACCCACTCACGGAAAGTAATGCTTTGCCTGAGGCAGCGGTCTAGGCTATGTCGGTGCACCCGAGTTCGATCGTCTCACCGGGTGCGACCGTGCCGGACAGCTGCTCCATTGGCCCGTTCTGCATCGTGGGCTCAAACGTG
>CALMRM010000165.1:0-28546 GCA_937871605.1 uncultured Terriglobus sp.
TAGTTGAACGAGTTTTCGATGAAATAGTCGATCTTGCCCTTGAGGTTGAGGACCGCCTGGCCGATGTGGATCAGCTCGGTCGCGCCCTCGCCGACGATGTGGACGCCGAGCAGGCGGCGCGTCTTGATCGAGAAAATCATCTTCATCATGCCGGTATCGAGCCCGGCAGCGGCAAGTGCGTCGGCATTGGGTCGCCCGCCCCGGTGCAGCGAGGTCGACTCATCCAGCGAAATGATTTGTGAGACCTTGTCGCTGCGCATCACGGTGAGCTGCGTTTCGTTGATGGCGGTAATGCGGCCCGCGATGTAGGTTTTGCCCAGGTTTGCCTTGGCTTTTGCCACTTCCGCTGCGCTGATGTCCATCACCATCATGGCGTGAAGCTCGTGCTTGTCGGCGTCGGGCACGCCCATGGCTACAACTTCATCGCCAGCCTTGATGCCTGCAATGGTGCCCGCCTCGCCGTCGCGCCGCACGCGGGTATTGTCCGTGCTGACAATCGTCCAGGCCTGGCCCTCGTCCGTCTTGAGTTGCACGCTGCTGCCGTTCACCGCGGTCACTGTACCGCGAATGCCGCCGCCGCGCCGCCCGCCGGGACCACCTGAGCCACGGCGCATCTGCACATCGGGCTGGGGCTGCTGGTCGCCGCCGCTGTTGGCGTTTTGCGCGTGTGCGGCGTAGCCGCACGCAGCAGATAGGGCGGTGCAGAGAACGGCAGACTGCCAGGCGAGCTTCATGGGGTTCCGGTCCTTGCGCGAGGGTCGCGTGCTAGTAGAGACGCGGGTTCTCAGCAAAAGATGCGCTGCAGCCGCCGGGCATGAGTGGCTTGGTACACTCGCTCAGCCTTTTACAGGAGCACCATGGCCACCACGACCACGCCGCCACCGACGTTCAAATCCTTTGTGCCCGCGCACGAAACACGGCCGGAGCTGACCGTCCGGGCCATCCTGATCGGCGCGGTCTTCGGCGTGCTCTTCGGCGCGGTGACGGTCTATGTGGGCCTGCGCGCCGGGCTCACCGTGGCGGCGTCTATCCCCATCTCGGTGTTGTCGATTTCCATTCTGCGGGTGCTGGGCCGGTCTTCGATTCTGGAAAACAACATCGTTCAGACCACCGGCAACGCGGGCCAGAGCATCGCCAGCGGCGTCATTTTTACGCTGCCCGCGCTTATCTTTCTGGGCTTTGACCTGGAGTACGCGCGCATCTTTGCGCTGGCGCTGTTTGGCGGCTGGCTTGGCGTGCTGTTCATGATTCCGCTGCGGCGGCAACTCATCGTGGAGGAGCACGGGACGCTGCTGTACCCCGAGGGCACGGCCTGCGCCGACGTGCTGATGGCAGGCGAGCGCGGTGGCGCGTTCGCGTCTTTTTTTTTTATTGTTATGGGGATTTGCTAGATCTACACGCTGTTTCAGAACGACAACCTGCTGGGCCTGTGGCCCGCCACGCCCACCAAGGACTTCGACCTGGGGCCGCAGCACCTGCTGCGCGGCGGCAGCGTGCGGGCAGACGCTACGCCGGAGTACCTGGGCGTGGGCTACATCATCGGCGTGCGCATCGCGGGCGTCATGCTGGCGGGTGGCGTGTTCAGCTGGCTGGTGCTGATGCCTGCGATCTACTTCTTCGGCTCACACCTGAGCGCACCGCTGTACCCCGGTACCACGCTCATCCGCGACATGAGCCCCAGCGACCTGTGGCGCACGTATATCCGGCCCATGGGCGCGGGCGCCGTAGCTGCTGCGGGCTGCCTTACGCTGCTGCGCACGCTGCCGACGATCGCGGGCGCGCTCACTGGCTCGTTCCGCGCCAAGAAGAACGCGGCAACCACCACCCCTTTGTCATCCCGCAGCGCAGCGGAGGGATCTGCAGTTCAGCCGGAAGCGGCAACAACGCTCGCCACAAGCGCAGCAGCAAAGACGCCGCGCACCAGCCACGACCTGCCCAACAGCTTCGTCTACGGCGGCTCCGTGCTGCTGGTCGCTATCATGTGGGCCTTTCTCCAGTTCAAGCCGGTGCCCGGCGCGCAGGTGGGCGCGCTGGCAAATCTGGCGGCGGCGCTGCTCGTCGTGGTCTTCGGATTCCTCTTCGTCACCGTCAGTTCGCGCATCGTGGGCATCGTCGGCTCTTCTGCTAGCCCGGTCAGCGGCATGACCATCGCCACGCTGATGGCGACGGCAGCCATCTTCCTGGTGAAGGGCTGGACGGCACCGGCGTTCGGTGCGCTGGCCATCACCATTGGCGGCGTGGTCTGCATCGCAGCCTCAAACAGCGGCGACACCGCGCAAGACCTGAAGACGGGCTACATCATCGGCGCAACGCCGTGGAAGACGCAGCTGGCCGTCATGATCGGCGTGGTGGTTAGCACGTTCGTTATCGGGCTGACGCTGAATGGCATGAACAAGGGGCTGGAGAGCTTCCGCCAGATGCCGAGTCCGATCGCGCTGAACACTGCTGCCTTGCCCGAGGGCCTGCAGGACCGCGGTGCGTTCCCGCGCGCGCACCTCGCCATGGTGGACCCGCACGATAGAGCCCGGCGGGTGGAGGTCAGCAACGCCACTCGCTACGAACTGATCAACGCCATCGGCTCGCCCACGCTGGAAGATGGCAAATACTTGTTGAACCGCGCCACGGGCAGGCTTGAGATCCAGTGGATCCAGGGCATTGGCAGCGAAAAGGCAGCCGCGCCGCAGGGTCGCCTGATGGCGACGGTCATCAACGGCATCCTGAGCCGCAAACTGCCGTGGTCGCTGGTCTTGCTGGGCGTGGCGCTGGTGCTGGCGGTGGAGCTGCTGGGCGTCCGCTCGCTGACGCTGGCCGTGGGGGCGTACCTGTCGATTGCCACGACGCTGGCCATCTTTGTGGGCGGCGTGGTGCGCTGGATGGCCGATGCGGCTGTTGCCAAGGCGCTGGAACGCGACCGCGTCATCCGGTCACAGCTTGCCGCCGATGCGCTTGCAGCCGCACCCTCCGGTGCCGTAGTTGCCGTGCTGAGCGAGGAGCAGTTACTCCGCGGGGATGTGACCGGGCTGCTGCAAGGGGGCGGCTTTACCGTAGACGAGCAGGAGGCCGCGCTGACCGGCAATGAGGCATTCACCGACCTCGAAAACGACGAAATCAGCCCCGGCTCACTCTTTGCCAGTGGACTGATTGCGGCAGGCGGCATCATGGGCCTGCTAGGCGTGGCCATCCGGCTGTACGAGTCAGCCACGGAAAAGACGATGCCTCGCTTCAGCGAACACAATCCCTTGCACCACGACCCGGTCAGCGTGCTGATGTTCGCGCTGCTGGCCTTTGCCCTGTACTACTTCGCCAAGAAGCCCATGGAGACGAAGTGAACGCGCCTTGGTACCTCCAACACTGGACCGGCCTGAAAGATGTTGCGACTTTGACCGTGATTACGGTCAGCGCGTGCGTCGGCTTGTTCACGTATATCCGAAGCGTACGGACACGGCGGGCGGAATCCTTGATCGCGCTGCATAAGAGTTTCTTTGTCGATGGCACCTACACCGTTGTGCGCGAGAGCCTGGATGACGATTCCGAGAAAGGAGAGGCTGCCCGCGAGGCAATGGTTGCAGCACCCGGTCCCGGACCGGACCTGATCAACTTCCTCAACTTCTTTGAACTGGTGGCCTATTTCGAAACGCTGGGTGCCTACCAGCAAAAAGACGTCGAAGCCCTCCTGGGCTATTACCTGCGACTGCTGAAGCGTTCCGGTTCGGTGTATCGATACATTTGCGATCAGCAAAATGATTTCGAGCACCTGAACGCTCTGCTTGCTAAACTCAGCACATGAGGAACGGCCTGTTCGTCTACGGCACGTTGCACCCTGACTGTGCCCCGGAAGAGATCCGTGATGTTGTGGAGCAGATGAAGCCCATGGGTACCGGTACGGTGCTGGGTGAAGTACACGACATGGGGGAGTATCCGGCACTTGCGCCAAAGGGTCGACGGAAGCCTGTTCGCGGTTCGCTGTTCGCACTTCCTGATCATCCAGAGGCGCTGCGCAAGCTGGATGCCTACGAGGAGTTCGATCCGCAGCAACCCGAAACAAGCCTGTTCCGCCGCAGAAAGCGGGTCGTAACGCTTTCAGATGGCCGCAAAGAGCGCCACTGGGTTTACGTTTACAACCGGGAGTTGCCTGCGGCCAGTTGAGCCCGGCACTCCGCCGGAGTCCCATTGAACCAGGTCCGAGACCTCTTCCGCCGCACCAGCCTCCTGTTCGTCAGGTACCCAATTCTGTGGCTGCCGCTGGTGCTGGCCGACACCTTGCGCACACTGTTGCAGTCGTTTGCCCAACCGCTGACGCGTGGCGCGCTGCTGGCGGCTGCGCCGCGGTCGTCCATTACGGGCGGCATCGCCGGGCCGCCCGCGCAGTGGAAGGTGGAGCTGATTGTCGGCGGCATCGGCTTTGCCGCGGTGGCGCTGGGGCTTTTGCTGCTGCTATACGCGCTGGGCGTGGTGGCGGGGGCGGTGCGGCCCGAGCGGAGCGTTGACCGGCAGCAACCGGAACTGCATTTCGAGATCCCCGTGGGGCTGGGCGCGGCCTGGGTGCAGATTGCCGGCTTGGCGCTGCTCTTCTTTGTGTTTCTGGGTGAGTTTGTAAATGCCGTTGTGGTGCCCCGGACGGTGCGCGCGCACATGGCATCGTCGCACGTGCAGTGGCTCGTGTTTGCGGTAACTGCGCCTGCGTTTTTGCTGGCACTGTACTTCGCAGTCAAGCCGCTGCGGCAGTATGTGCGGCGGGTACAGGCTGCCGCGCACACGATGGCCCCCGCTGACATAGCTGGCGAGGGTCGGCTGCCATACTTCCTGCTGCTGGCGGCAGCTGCGGTGTGCAGCAACCTGGCTTCGCTCGGCATCGCGCTGCTGCTGCAGCGGCGGCTGGGCGCGGTGCGGTTTGCGCCATCCGCTACGCTGCTGCTGCTCCAGGTGATGACGTCGATTGCCACGGCGCTGCCCTATGCGTATGCCATGTCCGGGTTTTCGCTGTCGCCCGCGGCTGCGGACGCCGACTAGCGGCGCACCGCGACGAACGCGTAGGTCAGGCCCACCATGCCCAGCACAATGAGCGCCATCAGCGTGCCAATGAAGTAGGCCGCGCGGCGTTCGCTCTCCGGCCCCGGCTGCGTAATGCCGAAGGTGTTGACGAACGCACGTGCCAGCAGCAGGAGAAGACCCATCGCCTCCCCAGTGTTGCACGCGGAGGCTTACACCGGCTGCTTGGCGGCGGCAGTTGGCTTGGCCAGGTCGCAGGCGCGCCACAGGTACCAGCTGGCGACGGAGCACCATGGGTGCCACCGCTTGGCACGCTGTTCCATCTCGGCGGGCTTGGGCAGGTCGGCAGGGGTCACCTTGTCGGTGGGCTTCAGTTTGCCGAAGGTGAGGGCAAAGCCTTTGCGCACGCCGTAGTCGCTGGTGGGCAGCACGTCCGGCCGGCCCAGGCGAAACATCAGCATCATCTCCACGGTCCAGCGGCCAATGCCTCGCACCTGCGTGAGGTGTTCGATAACGTCTTCGTCGGCCATGCGGCGGATGCGCGCGAGCGACGGCACGGTGCCGTCGAGCGTCTTGGCGGCCAGGTCGCGCAGGGCCAGCGTCTTGTTGGCGGAAAGGCCCGCGCCGCGCAGCTGTGCGGTGGGGCACTCCAGCAGGTGCTCCGGCGAGGGGTGCACGCCCACGCCGCAGACGCCGTGAAAGCTCTCCAGCATGCGTGTGTGGATGGCTGCCGCAGCCTTGCCGTGCAGCTGCTGGTAGACGATCGATTCGGCCAGCGACTCAAACGGCGACAGCGCGCCGGCGATGCGCAGCCGATACGGCCCTGCCCGTTCGATCAGGCGGCGCAGCTTTGGGTCTGCCGCAGACAGTGCGGCGACCGCTCCGGCGGCGTCGTAGGGCGGTTTGCGCGTGGCACTGGGGCGGGGCATTGCCTCCTGTTATAGCGCGTGTGGACCGTTACGGCCCTGGTGTGCGTGTATCGAACTCGGACCGAAGTGGACGTAATTTACAAGCGGGATGTGTCCACGCGAAGGTAGATGGATGCCGTCATCTCCTTGCCGGCCACAGGCCTGCGCGACGTGTGGTGCAAGGCTCACAGGGTGGCGAGTCGATTATCGAAAGTAGTGCCAGGGGAAGTCACTTAGGTTGCCAAGCGCTGCAGAATTGGCGTTACCTGCGCTGGTATAGTGGCAGTGTCAGCCGAGATAAAGCCGCTTCCAGGCATGGGTAAGCGCAAGGTCTGAAGCGAAGGCGACAAGCCCTTCCGTTGATGGGAATATCACCGGTCCGACGCGTTTCCGGCGAAATGTGTTGGCGGAGTAGAGAGAGCAGGACGCACTCATGGCGCAAGTTTTTGACCGCAGTTCGAACGCTCTGGCCCGCGCCGCATTGGTGCTGACGGGCTTGATCGTGGTCGCACTGGGCGTGGCGTTAAACCAGTTGCAGCGCTCCCCGTGGGTCACCCGGCAGGGCCAGCGCGCCGACCAGCCGGTGCCCTTTTCGCACCGCCACCATGTGCAGGGCCTCGGGATCCAGTGCCAGTACTGCCACACCTCCGTGGAAAAGGCCGCGTATTCCGGCATTCCGCCCACCAAGACCTGCATCAACTGCCATGCGCAGATCTGGACCAACGCCGAGATGCTGGAGCCGGTGCGCCACAGCTGGGCGACGGGAGAATCCATCAAGTGGACCCGTGTGCACGACCTGCCGGACTACGTGTACTTCAACCATTCCGTGCACGTGAACAAGGGTATCGGTTGCGCCAGCTGCCATGGCCGCGTAGACGAGATGCCCATCATGTACATGGAAAATTCATTGCAGATGGAGTGGTGCCTGAACTGCCATCGCAACCCGGTCAAGAACCTGCGGCCCACTGCGGAGATCTACAACATGGCGTGGGCAGGCCCCTCGACCATGAAGCCGGTGTGGTGCGCCGAGACGGGTAAGTTCGCGCCCACCGCGGAAGGCGTCACCTGCACCACCAAGGACCCCGGTACTGGCAACCCCTTGGTAGCCATGCTGCAGGAGCACTCCACCATGAACGGCCAGGGCATCATCCGGTCGAACGGGCCCGTGCTTTCGACCGGCAACCCGGTACGAGGTGCTTCGAATGGCCAAGCACCGGGCGGAAGTGGTGTGCAGTTGGAGCCCAATGCGCGCAACGGCCAAGGGGACACTATGTCCGATGTGCCGGTCATGCCCATGCTGCCCGCGAGCTACCATAAGTTCACGTCGCAGGATGCGCTGGGTACCTATCTAGCGGACAAGTACCGCATTCGTACACCGCACGAGCTGCAAAGCTGCGAGGTGTGCCACCGATGAGTACGTTTTCAAAGGAACAGAACGGCATGGCTGAAGCAGGCACCACCTCCGCAACGGTTGTCACGCGCATTGCACCAGCAAAATTGACGCTGGCAGAGGTGCGCGCGCGGCTGGACGGCAAGCGTGGCAAGCGCTTCTGGCAGAGCCTGGACGACCTGGCCGACGCACCCGGCTTTGAAGAGATGTTGCGCGAGGAGTTTCCGCGGCAGGCCTCGGAGCTGACCGATGGCGTGAGCCGCCGCGGCTTCATGAAGGTGATGGGTGCGTCGCTGGCCCTTGCTGGCATGACGGGCTGCACCAAGCAGCCGGACGAGCAGATCTACCCCTACATTCGGCAGCCGGAAGACCTGGTCATCAGCAAGCCCAACTACTTTGCCACGGCCTACCCGTTCCCCACGGGCGCGGCACCGGTGCTCATCAAGAGCGACACCTTCCGTCCCATCAAGGTGGACGGCAACCCCGAGCACCCGGTGTCCAAGGGCCGTTCCGACCTGTTCACGCAGGCGACGCTGCTGGACCTCTACGATCCGGATCGTTCCGCCCACGTCATCAAGATTGCTGCGGGTCAGGCTCAGAACAGTGAGTTTGGCGACTTTGCCGATGCGCTCGTCGCAGCCGCAGGCAGCACCGCTGGCGGTCAAGGGCTGGTGTTCCTGTCAGAGACCATCATTTCTCCGTCGCTGGCGGCACAGTGGAAGCAGCTACAGACCAAGTACCCACAGGCCAAGCTGGTGCAGTGGGAGCCGGTCAACCGCGATTCCGCGCGCATCGCTTCCAAGGCCGCCTTTGGCGACTTCTATGACGCGCAGTACAAGCTGGAGAACGCTGACGTCATCCTGTCGCTGGACGCGGACTTCCTCTCCTCAAATGCTTTTCCGGGCTTCCTGCCCATGTCCGCCGCGTACGCGGAACGGCACCGGTATGAACCCGGCAAACCCATGAACCGGCTCTATGTGGTGGAGAGCATGCCCACTGTGACCGGTGCCAAGGCAGAACACCGCCTGCCGCTGAAGCCGAGCGACATCGAGCAGTTTGCCCTGGCCCTGCAGAATGGTGGCAGCTACAACGGCCCCGAGTACGCGCAGAAGTTCTTCACGGCGGTTCTGGCGGACCTGAAGAAGTCCGGTGGCAAGGCTGTCGTGGTCGCGGGCGAGCAGAGCTCCCCGGCCGTCCAGATGGCGGCGCACGCGCTGAATGCACAGCTGGGTGCAGTCGGCTCCACCGTGGTGTACACGGAGACGGTGGCCGCAATCCCGTCCATCCAGAACGCGGACTTCAAGAACCTAGTCGGCGCTATGCGCGCCGGACAGGTGAAGGCGCTGGTCATCCTGGGCGTCAACCCGGTGTACTACGCGCCGGGCGACCTGAAGTTTGGCGACGCACTTGCGCGGGTACCATTCACGGCGCATTACGGTCTCTACTACGACGAAACCGGGCAAAAGTGCCAGTGGCACGTGAATGCTGCGCATTACCTGGAGAGTTGGTCGGACGCACGCGCCTCCGATGGCACCGTGTCCATTGTGCAGCCGATGATCGATCCGCTGTACAACGGTCGCACCGCGCATGATGTGGTGCAGGTCCTGCTCAGCAATCCGCAAATGACCTCCTACGAGGTGGTGCAGTCGAACTTCGGCACCTACAGCAAGGGCTTCCTAGGCAACGTGGCCGCAAACAGTACGGCGGCGGCACCCGCGAGCAGCAAAGGGACGGTGAATGCCACGGCATGGCAGAAGGCGTTGCACGACGGCTGGGTCGAGGGCACGGCGTTTACGCCTAAAACAGTATCGGCCAGTAACTCGTATCACATCATGATGGACCGCACTGCTGCAGGTCCTGGTCACTACGAGATCGCCTTCCGTGCCGACCCGTCGCTCTACGACGGCCGCTTCGGCAACAATGGCTGGCTGCAGGAATTGCCCAAGCAGATCACGCACCTGAGCTGGGACAACGCCGCGCTGGTCAGCATGGCGACCCTTGCCGAGCTCAAGGTAGAGGAGCGTGACCTCGTTGTGTTGGAGATCAACGGCCAGAAGGTGACGTTCCCGGTGTTGATGCAGCCGGGTCTGCCCGACGGCATGGTGCAGGTGCACCTGGGCTTTGGCCGCTGGTTCGGCCGGGTGGCGCAGTACGTGGGTTCGGATGCGAACCGTCTCCGCTCCATCGACGCGCCCTGGGCCCAGGCGGGCGCAACCATCACCAAGGGAACGGGTAAATACGACATTGCCGTTACCACCGTCCACTCCATGGACGACCGCGGCAAGCACGCCCAGAGTGACCTGCAGCACCCGGACCTTAGTGGAACGGCATCCTTGCCCGGGCACGAGTCCATGGAGCGCGGCATCATCCGCACGGCCACCGTCACGGAGGCTCAGAAGACTCCCGGCTACGCGCACGAGGGCAATCTCCTCTACGAGACGCCGAACAAGGAGACCAGCTTCTTTCCGCACGACTGGGATTACAACAAGATCGACAAGTCCAGTACGGTGCTCCAGAACCGCTGGGCGATGACCATTGACTTGAACAGCTGCATCGGCTGCAACAGCTGTGTTGTCAGCTGCTATGCCGAAAACAACATTCCGGTGGTAGGGCGGGAGCAGGTCAAGGTGGGCCGCAACATGCAGTGGCTGCGCATCGACACCTATTTCGAGGGCGACCTCCACGCTCCTAAGGCGCACTTCCAGCCCATGATGTGCCAGCACTGCGAAAACGCGGGCTGCGAGCAGGTGTGCCCGGTGGGTGCCACAGTGCACACGCCGGAAGGCATCAACACCATGGTGTACAACCGTTGCGTGGGTACGCGGTACTGCTCGAACAACTGCCCCTACAAGGTGCGCCGCTTCAACTTCCTGCTGTACGCGGACTACGATACGGAGAGCCTCAAGTTCATGCGCAACCCGGACGTCAGCGTGCGTTCGCGCGGCGTCATGGAGAAGTGCACCTACTGCATCCAGCGCATTGAGTCCGCCAAGATCGAGGCGGACAAGGAAGGCAGGGCCATTCGCGACGGCGAAATTGTCACCGCGTGCCAGCAGGCCTGCCCGACCGATGCCATCGTCTTTGGCAACATGAACGATAAGGGCAGCCGGGTCGCCAAGCTGAAGGCAGAAGAGCGTGCCTACCAAGTGCTGGCCGACCAGAATTACCGTCCGCGAACCAGCTATATCGCGGGTGTCACCAATCCGAACCCTGAGCTGGAGCTGGCGTAATGGCGACCAAACCTGCTATCGATCCGTACCGCCACCCGGTGAACGACCCCATGATCGACCCGGTCACAGGGGAGTTCGCGGTCATTGCACCCGGGCACAACTTCACCAGCGTCACCCGCAAGATCGCCAATGTGGTGCTGACCTCGCATACCCCGCTCGGCTGGTTCATGGGCCTGGTGGTGGCGGGCGGCATCGCCTCCATGGGCGTCGTGGCCATCACATGGCTGGTGCTCAAGGGCGTCGGCATCTGGGGCGTCACCATCCCCGGCGCGTGGGGCTTCGCAATTGTGAACTTCGTGTGGTGGATCGGTATTGGCCACGCAGGCACGCTGATCTCCGCCATTCTGTTGCTGTTCAAGCAGAGCTGGCGAAATTCGATCAACCGCTTCGCCGAAGCCATGACGATTTTTGCCGTGGTCTGCGCGGGCCTCTTTCCGGTGCTGCACATCGGTCGCCCCTGGCTGGGCTACTGGCTTCTGCCGTTGCCCAACACCATGAACATCTGGCCGCAGTTCCGGTCGCCGCTGTGCTGGGACGTGTTTGCCGTCTCCACCTATGCGACCATCTCGGTGGTGTTCTGGTACATGGGCATGATTCCGGACTTCGGGACCCTGCGCGACAAGGCGCAATTGCCCTTTGCCAAGTGGTTCTACGGCCTATTGTCGCTGGGCTGGCGTGGTTCCACCCGCCACTGGATGCGCTTTGAGACGGCATCGCTGCTCCTGGCCGGCTTGTCCACGCCGCTGGTACTCTCCGTGCACACGGTCATCAGCTTCGACTTCGCGGTCGCAGCGCTACCCGGTTGGCACACCACGATCTTTCCGCCGTACTTTGTGGCGGGTGCCGTGTACTCCGGCTTCGCCATGGTGCTGACCCTGGCCATTCCGATCCGGAAGTTTTACCACATGGAAGACCTGGTGACGATCCGCCACCTGGACAACATGGGCAAGGTCATGCTCTGCACCGGTCTGATTGTGGCGTACGGCTACGGCATGGAAGTGTTCATGGCCTGGTACTCCGCCTCCCATTGGGAGTGGTTCATGATGTGGAACCGCATGTTTGGACCCATGGGTTGGGGCTACTGGCTCTTGATCCTGTTCAACATCGCGCTGCCGCTCGGCTCGCTGTGGTGGCGTAGGCTCCGCACCAACGTGGCGTATCTCTTCACGATCTCCATTGTTGTGAACATCGGTATGTGGTTCGAGCGGTTCGTGATCGTGGTCACGTCGCTGTACCGCGACTTCCTCCCGTCCAGCTGGGGCACCTACCGCGCCACCAAGTGGGACTACATGCTGTACATCGGTACCATGGGCATCTTTACCAGCCTGTTCCTGTTGTTTGTACGGCTGGCACCCATGATTCCCATGAACGAAATCAAGATGATGCTCCCGCAGACCAAGTTCGACCACATCGATGCGGAAGAGACCATGCAGGAGACGATGTAAATGCCGGTAGAAGAAGGACTTTACGGCCTCCTGGCTGAATTCAACACACCGCAAGCCATGGTGAAGGCCACCGTGGCTGCCCGCGAGGCTGGCTTTCGCAGGATGGAGTGCTACACGCCCTACCCTGTGGAGGAGGCAGCCACCGCGCTCGATGTGCATCGGACCCGCGTGCCACTGCTGACGCTGATGGGCGGCGTCTGCGGCCTCACAACGGCGTTCCTCATGCAGACCTGGATGTCCGCGATCTCGTACCCCATCAACGTCGCGGGACGTCCGCTGTTCTCTTGGCCGGCCTTCATCATTCCGGCCTATGAGTGGACCATTCTGTTCGCCGGCCTTTCGGCTGCCTTTTCCATGCTGGCACTGAACGGCCTGCCACAGCCGTATCATCCGCTGTTCAACGCACCCAACTTCCGGGTGGGCGCGACGGATGATAAATTCTTCCTCTGCCTGGAAGCGACCGACCCAAAGTTCAGCCTGGTGGAAGCGCGCAACCTTTTGGAAGGCTTTCGCGCCGTCAGCGTGGTGGAGGTAGATCTCTAATGCGCGAAGCAGGCAAAGGGGAAGGCATGACTCCGTTCCGCCGCCGTGCAGCTCTGTCGCTTGCCGGGCTTGGCGTCCTGGCGCTTGTGGGCTGTCGCCAAGACATGCACAACCAGCCCAAGTTCGACCAGCAGCGTGGCACCTCCTTCTACCCGGACGGCCGTTCCGTGCGCCCACAAGTAACGGGAACTGTGGCACGTGGGCAGGAAGATGCCGGGTCGTACTTCCGCACGGGCCTGGTCAATGGCCAGGAGGGCGAGGGCCTGCCGGTGCCGGTCACCCGCGAGCTGCTGCTGCGCGGGCAGGAGAAGTACAACGTGTACTGCACGGCCTGCCACTCCCGGGTGGGCAACGGTCGCGGCATGATCGTAATGCGCGGGTATTTTCCGGCGGGCAACCTCCACACCGATCGCTTGCGCCAGGCACCGCTCGGCCACTTCTTTAACGTGATTGCCAATGGCTATGGTGCCATGCCGGAGTATGGTACCCAGGTGGGTGCGGCGGACCGGTGGGCCATCGTGGCGTATGTTCGTGCACTCCAGTTGAGCCAACATGCAACGGCCGCAGACGCAGGTGGTGCTCAGGTAGAGCAAATGTCCGAGGTAGAGCAGAGGGAAGGCTTTGCACCGGGCTTTGTGAAGGATTGGGGCCTGCCGATGACTGCAGGCCAGGCGCAACAGGCTGCACCTTCAGCCAGTGCCCCACTGCCGCAGCCTATGCCTGCCGCGGCTGCCGCCATTACAACGCCTAGCACGGCGGCCACGCCAAAGGCCACCACGGCAGCGGATCCAAAGGCACCCGCACTGAGTACCGCACCCGCGGCGCCTGCAGGTAAAGCTCCCGCGGCTGCCGATACCAAGCCAACAGCAACTGTGGAGGGTTCTACGACGGCACCGGCCAAGACGGCACCGAAAGTTACCGTGGCGGATGCCGCCGGAGGAGAGAAGCTATACCAGGCAAACTGCAGCCCATGCCACCAGGCCAACCGTCAGGGCATGCCGCCCATGATTCCGTCGCTGGTAGGCGTCGTGGGACGGGTGGGCGCAGCGCACATCCACAGTGTCACCACCACCGGCATCCAGACGGGCAAAGTCAACATGCCGTCCTTTACCGGCAAGCTCACGTCTGACGACGTGGACAAGATCATCGCGTACCTGGCGGCAAGTAAGTAGGCAGACGCTGCGAACCGAACAGAGTTGAACGAGAGTCGAGAAAGACTGCACCGCATGGCATACGGACACGAACAATACGCACCCGCAGGAGCAGGCGACCCCGGCAGCGCAGCACGCGCCCTGCACGCCGATCATGGCCCACGGGTGCTGCCCGCCGACCTCAGCGCACCGCCAGTGGTCGCACTGTGGAAGACGCGCGCGCTGATGGTCGCCGCCGCCGGCCTGGTGCTCTCCATCCTCATTGCCCTGTTCCCGTTAGGCTTGGATCACGTGCTGCGTGCATACCTGCTGGCGTTCATACTATGCTTCGGCCTGGCGGGTGGCGGCTTGTGCATGCTGATGCTGCAGTACGTCTCCGGCGGTAAGTGGGGTCTTATCCTGCGCCGGCCGCTGGAAGCGATGACGCGCACCTTGCCGCTGGTTGTCGCCCTGTCGCTGCCGTTCCTTCTCTTCGGCAAGCGCCTGTGGCTGTGGGCCGCGTTTCCGTCGCATGAGGCCGTGGAGAACGGCCTGGCGAACCACTTGCTGAATGCGGGCCAAGCCCACTCGCTCGAGTGGAAGCGCGCGATGCTCAGCCCACTCAGCGTCATTCTGCAGTTCATCATCGTTTTCGGGTTCATGGCAGTGTGGGGATACTTCCTCAATCGCTGGTCCCTTGAGCGCGATGCGGATCCCGCGCGCGGCACGCAGGCATCCTTCGAGTTCTGGCGTATCCGTTCGGAGAACCTCTCCGGGATCGGCATCCTGCTGTATACCGCCCTGCTGACGGCTGTGGTCATCGACTTTGTCATGTCGCTGGACATTACCTGGTACTCCACCATGTACGGCCTGATCTACCTGGTGGGCCAGGGCTATGCCGTGCTTGCCATCGGTACAAACACCATCATCCGGCTGTCACGCTACCAGCCGCTGGCAACAGCGCTGCGCAAAACGGAGCAGTACGACCTAGGCAAATTCATGCTCGGCTTCGTGATGCTCAACATCTACCTGAGCTTTGCCCAGTTCCTCATCATCTGGTCGGCAAACTCGCCGGAAGAGATACCCTGGTACCTGAACCGGATCCACGGCGGCTGGTGGACGATCACGTCGCTCGACTTCATCTTCCACTGGGTTGTGCCATTCATCTGCCTCCTGAGCCGCGACTTCAAATACAACAACCGGAAAATGCTCGGCCTGACCGCCTGGATGCTGTTTGCCCGCGTCTTCGACCTGTTCTGGCTGATCGAACCGAACTTTCCAGATGCCATGGGAAACCTGCATTTCAGCATCGGTATCCTGGCGTACATTGCCGTGCCGCTGTTTGTCGGCGGTCTGTGGCTCTGGTTTTACCTGACGAACCTGGCGTCGCGCCCCGTACTCGTCCTCAACGATCCGCATACGGCGGAGGTCCTGGAGCCGGAACATGCCCACTGAGTCCAACGAGCGCAATCACTTCTTAAGCCAAAAGCCACCTTCGCGTGGGGCAGATGAACACGGCCTTGCAAAGCCGACGCCACACCCTGTCGGCAAGCTGGACGCCGAGCGCCCCGGTTAAGAAGTGACCGACGTCAACACGGGCGGTGTAGTGGTCTTCATCGGCGGCCTGCTAGGTTTCCTCCTTGTCTTCTTTGTGCTTTGTTACGGCCTCGGAAAAGCGATCAATGGTGGTCTTCTGAGCGACGACCAAAAGGCTGCTGCACGTAATCCGCTTGGAGCAGCAAGTTCACAGCAATTACAGCGACGCGGCCAGAGCCTGGCCAACAATCCGGAGCAGGAGCAGCAAGTCGCTTCGCAGATTGCGCAGAGCTTCCCAACGCCACGTGTCCCGACCGACGATGATGACTCCGAGACGGCAGACATGCACGCTCGCGAAGATCTGCTGCTCGACCACTACACAGCAGCTGACGTGGCCGATGGTCCGGAAGGGACAATCCACATTCCCATTGACCGGGCGATGCAGTTGGTTGTGCAGCGGGGCCTGCCCAAGGCTCCCACGCAGGTACAGCAGGTACAGACCGGCATGACAGGTGACACAACTTATGTTGCCACCGCGCCGCTGACCATGGGATTCGCAAGAACGGCGTACGAACTTGACCAGATGGAAAGCCGCGAACAGCGACTCGCCGCCGGTGAGAGTCCAAACTCTAAGACGGCAAAGGCCGCGGCACCGGGCCAGACCGTAGCCAAGAAGTAAACGGTGGACATGACGCAGCAACGAACAATCCGAAATGCACGGGGCAGGGCAGCGTGGCCGCTGCTAACGCTGCTGTGCGGCTTGTTCCTGGCTGCGCTGCCAGCCGCTGTGGCCCAGGTCAGCAGCTACGGTGACAAGCAGACCGGCGACAACTACGGCAATGAGTTGCCGACCGTGCTTAAAGGTGCCTCGATCGACCAGCACTTGAACACGGTGTTGCCGAACGTGCCCTTTGTCGATGAGACAGGAAGGGCCGTCACAGCGGGCGACTACTTCGGCCATGGTAAGCCCGCTGTGCTGGCGCTGGTGTATTTTCAGTGCCCGATGCTGTGTTCAGAGGAGCTGGACGGCCTCACGCAGGCGCTTGCCATGGTTCACCTGGACCCGTCCAAGGACTTCAACGTCCTTGTGATCAGCATCGATCCGAAAGATACTCCGGTCATGGCAGCGCAGAAGAAAGCGCTGTACACCAAGCGGTACGCGCGTCCGGGTACCGATGCAGGATGGCACTTTCTGACGGGACCGCAAGCCTCCATTGACGCGGTGACGCGGGCGGTGGGCTTTGGCTATGTGCGGATACCGTCCTCAGATGGTGCCACGACGCAGTTTGCACACGCCAGCGCCATCCAGATCCTCACGCCCGAGGGCAAGATTGCGCAATACTACTTGGGGGTGGAGTATTCGCCCAAGGACCTGCTGCTAGGGCTGGTCGAGGCTTCCGGCAACAAGATCGGTTCACCTGTTGCCAATATCTTGACGTACTGCTACCACTACGACCCGCACCGCAACAAGCACAGTTTGCTGGTGGCACGGGTGGTGCAATTCGGGGGCATGATCACGGTGGCAGGCCTCGGTGGGTTTATGTTTCTGATGTGTCGACGCGACCTGAAGCTGGGCCGGGAGCACGCATTGACCCGCGGAGACGATTAGGAACGACGATGTCCGTACCATGGGGTGCCGTGGCCAGCAGCTGTGAGCGAACGAGTAGAGAGTAAAGGCAGACGATGGGAATCAGTCCGGTACTTTGGGAATTTTTAACCAAGTGGCTCACCACCTCGCCCGTGTGGCCGCGAGAAGCGTCCACCATCGCGCCGTGGGCGGATGCGCTGTTCATCTTTCTTTGGCTGATGACCCTGTTCGGCGTCGTCCTGGTCGGTGCGCTGGTCTTCACCTTTGCCGTGCGCTACCGGAAGGAACGGCACCCGGTCGCCGTCCAGATAGAGGGCTCCACACTGCTGGAGGCCACGTGGACCATCATTCCATTGGGCATCTTCCTCTTCATCTTCGTTTGGGGTGCGTGGCTTTACTTCCGCATCTACAACCCGCCTGCGGATGCGATGCAGGTCTATGTGGTCGGCAAGCAGTGGATGTGGAAGGCAGAGCATCCGGGGGGGCAGCACGAGATCAATGCCCTGCATGTACCCATCGGCCGGCCCGTACAGCTGACCATGATCTCGCAGGACGTCTTCCACTCGTACTCGATCCCTGCATTCCGCGTGAAGCGTGAAGTTATTCCTGGCCGGTACAGCACAGTGTGGTTCAACGCGACCGAGCCCGGTGTCTACCATCTCTTTTGCACGCAGTATTGCGGTACGCTGCACTCGGGCATGATCGGCGAGATCACCGCGATGCGTCCGGAGGACTACGAGAAGTGGACGAAGCTGTCGACCAGCGGCATGAGCCTGGCGCAGAACGGTGAGCGTCTGTTTGCCTCCATGGGGTGCAACAGCTGCCATTCCGGCAACGCTGCCGCAGCAGGCCCAAACCTTGCAGGCGTGTACGGCTCCAAAATCAAGATGGACGACGGGTCGGAACAGCTGGCCACCGACGGCTGGCTGCGCGACACCATCCTTAACCCCTCGCAGCACGTGCCGCTTGGCTATAAGCCGATCATGCCCACCTACCAAGGGCAGATTAGCGAAGAAGGCCTGATTGATCTGGTTGAGTACATCAAGCAGCTCAAGACCAATTACCGTATCCAACAGACGCTGAATACAGCGAAGGCGGAAGACGTGGTCCAGCCCACGCCCGACCAGAAGGTGACGCCATGAGTACCATCGTGTCCTTGCCCGACCAGACTACGGCGGCGCTGCCGAAGCGCACCTATATCAACAATGAACACGGCATCCTGTCGTGGCTTCTGACAGCCGATCACAAGCGCATCGCGATGCTGTATCTCGTCAGCATCACGTTCTTCTTTTTCATCGGTGGATTTTTTGCGGGCATGGTTCGCCTGGAATTGCTGACGCCCGCGGGCGACCTGATGGCAGCAGACACCTACAACAAGATGTTCACGATGCACGGTATCGTGATGATCTTCCTGTTTCTGGTGCCTTCTGTCCCGGCCACGCTCGGTAACTTCCTAATTCCGATCATGATCGGCGCGAAAGATCTCGCATTTCCGAAGATCAATTTGCTGAGCTGGTACCTCTACATGGCAGGTGGCATCTTCGTGCTCACCACCCTGGTGCTGGGCGGTGTCGACACGGGCTGGACCTTCACCACGCCGCTCTCGACGCACTACCTGAACACACACGTGGTCACGACAGCGACCGCTATCTTCATCGCTGGCTTCTCGTCGATCTTTACGGGCCTGAACTTTATTGTCACTATCCACCGGATGCGCGCTCCTGGTATGACCTGGTTCCGCCTGCCGTTGTTTGTGTGGTCGAACTATGCGGCATCCGTGCTGATGGTTCTCGGTACCCCTGTGCTGGCGATTGCTATTGTGCTGGTCGCGTTGGAGCGCACGATCGGCATCGGCGTCTTCGATCCCACCAAGGGCGGCGACCCGCTCTTGTTCCAGCATCTCTTTTGGTTCTACTCGCACCCGGCCGTGTACATCATGATTCTGCCCGGGTTCGGCGTCATCTCTGAGGTGATCTCCACCTTCAGCCGCAAGCGCGTCTTTGGGTACACGGCGGTCGCCTTCTCTTCGGTCGCCATCGCAGTCTTCGGCTTCTTCGTGTGGGCCCACCACATGTTCATCATGGGCGTCTCCAACTACTCGGCGCTGGTCTTTTCTTTGCTAACCATGCTGGTTGCCGTACCCTCGGCCATCAAGATCTTCAACTGGTCCTTCACCATGCAAAAGGGATCGATTACCTTTGAGACGCCGATGCTGTACGCGTTCGGTTTCATCGGCCTGTTCACCATTGGTGGACTCACTGGCGTCTTCCTTGGCGCACTGGGCATGGACGTTATGCTGACCGAGACGTACTTCGTGGTGGCGCACTTCCATTTCGTTATGGTGGGCGGCATGCTGATGGCGTTCCTCGCAGGCATCCACTTCTGGTGGCCCAAGCTCACCGGGCGCATGTACCCGGAGTCAGTGTCGAAGCTGGCGGCCATCATTACATTCGTCGGCTTCATTCTTACCTTCTTCCCGCAGTTTGTGGTGGGCTACCTCGGCATGCCGCGTCGGTACCATGCGTACCCTCCGGAGTTCCAGGTGCTCAACGTGCTCTCGACCGCGGGCGCAACTGTGCTGGGCGTCGGCTACATGCTGCCGCTGCTGTATCTCGCCTGGTCGTTGAAGTATGGTGCTATTGCTGGTAACAATCCTTGGCAGGCTACTGGCCTCGAGTGGCAGATTCAGTCGCCACCGCTCACGGAGAACTTTATCGAAACTCCCATCGTCGACCACGAAGCTTACGATTATGAGTGGCTGGAGCGGACGAAGGAACGGGAACTTCAACACGTTGGTTAGGATCCGGCTAGGGCTTACGGCAACCATCGCGGGCCGGTACTGACCGGTCCGCTGCAGTTGGAACTTTACGTCTGAACGAAAGGTATTGCATGTCGCTAGCTTCGACCATCACGAATCCGCCGGAGCCGGAGATCCACGCGTCTCACGACGTGCACGAGCACCCGTTTTATCAAAAACATCACTTTGAAACAGCGGAGCAGCAGCGCGAGGCTGCGTCCTTCGGCATGTGGCTCTTTCTGCTCACAGAGATTATGTTCTTTGGTGGGCTGTTCTTCGCATACCTGCTCTACCGAAACTGGTATTACGACGCCTTTGTGTCCGCCTCGAACTCCATCAACATGGTCATGGGGTTGATCAACACCATCGTGCTGATTGGTTCCTCCTTCACGATGGCGATGGCCGTGTGGTCCGCCGAGGTACGAAACAAGAAGTTGCTGCAAATTTTTCTGCTAGCCACCGTTGTGCTTGGATTTGCATTTCTTGGCATTAAGACGGGTGAGTACTACGACAAATTCGCTGAGCACCACGTGCCCGGCGCATCTTTCGACATCCATGACTTTGTGCACCCCCAGCCAGGGACAAATGAGAAAGCCCTGTCCGTCGACATGGCGAACAAGACCCAAATCTTCTTCTCGCTGTACTTCGCGATGACCGGTGTGCACGCTCTGCACATGATCATCGGCATCGGGATTCTGATTGGACTGCTGTGGTACTCACGTTCGGGCATTTATACCGAAGGCTATGTGCAACCCATCGAGAACTTCGGGCTGTACTGGCACTTTGTTGACATCGTGTGGATCTTCTTATTTCCGTTGCTGTACCTGATCAACCGCCACTGATACGGCCGAAACTGCGGCAGGCAAGACCACCTTTGAACGTGATGTAAGGAAGACGCATGAGTGACCAGGTTACGACCAACAACAGCTTGAAGCCGATTGGTGCTGAACAGGAAAATCTGGACATGCACGATGCGCCCAACGTGATGAATCCGGAACACGTAGCGCACCACATCGTCAGCCCTGTTGTGTATCTGATGATCTTTGGCATCTTGATGGTCGGAACGGCATTGACCGCCGGCATGGCATATGTTCCACTCGGGCCGTTTAACGCTCCGGTGGCTCTTGCCATCGCCTGCACCAAGGCCGTGTTCGTGGTCCTCTTCTTCATGCACGTCAAGTACAGCTCCAAGCTGGTCAAGCTCACGGTGAGCGCCGGGGTCTTCACCTTCTTGGTACTGTGCATGATGAGCCTGCTCGACTATGTTTCTCGCGCTTGGGGCCGCTGGTAGATTTAACCTGACTTCTCTGCTCAAAGGCCTCCGTTTGGAGGCCTTTGTTCATCTGTTTTGCAGGCGCAATGTCTGCTGTGTCTCGGAACGTACCTGGTGACAGGGTCGGCAGCAGGGCAGAGTCGTCCACAGGCGCAGTGCCCGCCGTTCCGTGTGTCCGTGATGCTGACACCCGCCGCGCAGCAGACGCTTGGGCAGCGGGGCGAGCAGGTTAAGGCCTTTGGTTACGCGTATGGCGTGCCCAGGGCAGGCGTACCCACGCACGCAGGAGAGATTGGACCGGGCAGTTCAGTACACGTCCGGTTCCGCCAGGTGCTCCCATCGAGATCTCCGCGGTTCGGCTCAGTGGTGCTGCCCAGGCGAACATTACCGGACCCCTGCAGCTGCTGGTCAACGTCGTCGTTGCGCGCCTCACGTCAAGGAATAACCTGCTTTCGTGCGGCGACTACGAAGGGCCGCAGCCGCAGCAGCCCATGCGCAGCATCACCCTGCGCTGAGGCCTGATTACTGATGGAGCTAGGACGCAGCAGGTGCAGGCGTTCGGTGCAGTCACACCGCCCGAGCCATCACTGCATCATGGTGCGTCGTTGCGCCCACTGTGAAGTAGCGTTCCCCCACCTGCCGGAAACCTGCCGCTTCATAAAAGCGGATGGCCTTGTCGTTCTTGCCATACACGCCCAGCAGAAGACGGGTACGGCCCAGTGCCCGGGCTGCGCTCACAGCTGCGTCGATCAGGTCTCGACCGACACCCTGGCCCTGAAACCGGTGTAGCAGGTAGATGCGTCGCAGTTCGTAATCCGTGGGCCCCACATCCAAGGGCAGGTCCGGTTCACAGGTCAGCATGTAGCCGATAGGCGCACGACCCGGTTCTGCCTCGGCGACCACGCACCGGGTCGACGGCTGTTCCAGGTACTTGTGGAACGCTGCTGCCGAATTGTTCTCACGGCAGTGGTGCAGGATGTCTGCGGCATCCAGCACGTCGGCATATGCCTCTAGGAATGCCGCGCCCGCTACCAGCGAAAGCAAGGCGCTGTCCTCAAGGGTGCAGGTGCGAAGATGGTATGCCATGAATGTCCCTGAACAGAGCATACGCACGGCCTGCCGCGCCTGACGTGCAGTGATGCAGGACTTTGGTCGCGGTCCATTTGGTGACACGGTGAAGATGCCTTCTCTGTGCAGCAAGGCACAACACACAGGTGCATCCGCCTGCCCAGACGATGCACGGCATGCCCTCGCTGCATCCATGTGCAGGAGAGGGCAGGCATGGCGACCAAAGGCATAAACGATAAAGAGGAAAGTGCGGCCACGCCGCCGGGCGAACATGGTGAGGATAGTGCCGCCAAAGGCATGAGCGAGGGCGACGCGGCGGCACTCTCGCACCACCCCGCGCGGGAGAAAGCGATCCGGGCTGCCAGCAAAGCCATCCAGGGCAAGTCACCGGCCAAACCGAAGCAAGCCAAGCCGGGCATTGAGGCTGACACCACGCGCGCTGCCAAGGCTGCGTCGCTCTCCCCAGACCTGCCGGAGGCGCTCCGTGCCCTGGCAAGCGGGGAACGAGTGACCGTGCGGCGTGACGGCGCGTCCAGGGCGGACGGCAAGGCCGTCGTCTACTGGATGCAGCGCGCAGAGCGTGCCTTTGACAATGTCGCGCTGGACTGTGCGGTTGAGTTGGGCAACGAGCTCGGTCTGCCTGTGGTGGTGTACTTCGCGGGCATTTCTAATTTCCCGCACGCAAATCTGCGGCACTACGTCTTTTTGAACGAGGGATTGCGCACAGTGGCAGAGGACCTGCAGCTGCGTAATGTCAGCTTTGTGCTGCGGAATGCGCCGCACGAGGATCACCTCACCTTCTTCCGCGATGTGGAAGCCGCCATCGTCATCGGTGACGAGAATCCCATGCGCGTGCCAGAGAGTTGGCGTGTGGAGATCGCAAAGAAGATCGACGTGCCGTTCTGGACGGTGGATGCCGACACGCTGGTGCCCATGAACCGGTTCGACAAGGCGCAGTATGCGGCGTACACCATGCGCACCAAGCTGTGGAAGATGGTGCCGGATTACCTGGAGACGAGCACGAATCCCAAGGCAAAGCATGCCTGGCGCAAACCGGATGGCTTCCATGCGGACGACCCCGCCAAGGACATGACCGAGGGCTGGGAGCACCTAGACCGCAGCGTGGGCGCGGCCCCGGACCTGCGTGGTGGTGCGCATGCGGCGCAGGCACGGCTGAAGCTGTTTGTGGACAAGCTGCTACCAGGCTACGCGCACAACCGCAACCACCCGGACCAAGACGGTACCTCTGTGCTGTCGCCTTACCTGCACTATGGCCACATCAGCCCGCTCACCATCTACCTGGCGATTGAGGCTGCGGTCGAGAAGGACAAGAGCCTACGCGAGAGCGCCGACGGCTTTCTGGACGAAATGGTCACATGGCGCGAGTTGTGCGTGAACTACGTGAAGTACAACCCGCACTACGACGATCCCGGCTGTGCGGAAGAGTGGGCAGAGAAGACCGTCGCAGCCCACGTGAACGACAAGCGTGACCCGGTGTATACCGTTGAGCAGATGGAGCACGCAGAAACCTACGATGAGCTGTGGAACGCGGCTCAGCGGCAGGGTGTGCGCCTGGGCTGGATGCACAACTTCATGCGGATGTACTGGGCCAAGAAGATCCTGGAGTGGTCGCCAGACAACGCAACGGCCATGCAGACCTGTATTTACCTGAACGACAAGTACTTTGTCGATGGGCGCGACCCGGGCGGCTATGCGGGCATTGCATGGGCGATCTACGGCAAGTTCGACCGGCCGTGGGGCGAGCGCAAGGTCTTCGGCAAAATCCGCTACATGAGCGGAGCCAGCACCGGCAAGAAGTTCAACAGCAAGGCGTACATGGCACAATACCCGCCGGAGAGCGATGCGGCTGCGGCAAAGGGTGCGCAGTCAGAGGCGCAGAGCCAGGAACGGCCTCGCGCACACCGCACTAAGGGGCAGTATGGAGGCTAGTGTCCGCCAGCGCAGCACGGTGCGGCCACTGCAGCGAACGCTCGCAACTGCCGGGACGTGCTCCGCGTCCAGGAGCTGTCCGTGCGGCCACAGTGGATGCATACGCAGCTTCTCACTAGAGAGTGTTCGAGTTGGATGACCCGAGTGACCCGCGCCATGCCAAGCTCGTTGAGGAGTGTTCTCGATCAGCCGCCATTGCCAACCGGACTCGCAAGCGCACCACGCCAGTACTCTGTCAGGGCCTCGCGCAACTCTCGCGCAAAGGGGTTTGTGAAACCTCGCGCCACATGCGGCAGGTGGGATGCTTCCGCCTCCTGGTAGGACTGCCACAAACCTCGGGTGAGCGCGTAGGTCCGCATCAGCAGTTCCAGTCCCCGGCCTCCTGGCAGGCGCAGCGCCGAGTCGATCACGCTTCCCGTCTTCTCCAGACGCGCTGTGTACTCCGCCTTGTGTGCAATCAGCACATCCTGCGGCATATTTCTCTCCAGCACCCCATAGCCGAGAGCGTCAAGGCGAAGCAACTCAGGGTGTTTCTCCAGGTGAGCCACAAGCGCCGTCAGGAAAGTGGCAACTTTAAGCGCGCGGTTCCCAGCCGTCGCCTGGAAGAGGGATCTTCCTTCTTCCATGACGGCGCTCCAACCTTCCAGCAGCAGTGCGGCAAAGATCTCTTCCTTGGTTCGAAAGTAGAGGTAGACCGTTCCCTTGGCGAGCCCTGCCTCCACGGCGATGTCTGCGGGAGTAGGCAGGCTGCCCTGGCCTCCGATGAAAAGGGTGTTGGCAGCCTGCAGGATGGTGGTGCGCCGTGCAGCTTTGTCCTCGAAGGCGTGCGCGTGGGCCGCGATGGTCTTCTTCATTTCGACATACGGTAGGTGAGCCTTGCCTGCAGTAGACGGGAAGTGAACCGATTGGAGAAAGCCGTGAAGCGATTGAGTTTGCCTACGATCACGCTGCTTTTTCCAGCAAACATCGCTTCGAGCCCGACTGCGGCCACCTTGACGGGCGACACGATAGAAGGCTTTAACGAAGCCTTGGGTTTGAACCCGGACACATCGTTGAAGCCGGTATCCATCAGTCCCGGGGAGACCACCGTGACGTTGACCTTGCTGCCGAGCTCGACGTGCAGAGCGACGCCAAATGCGAGCACATAATGCTTCGCCGCGCCGTACGCAGCCAACAGTGGATCGGGCTGGTACGCCGCCAGACTTGCGACCAGCAAGATGTTGCCACGTCCGCGCTCGGCCATGCGCTTGCCGAACAGGTGCGTCAGTTCAGTCAGCGTCACGATGTCGAGATGCAGCATTTCGCGCAGCCGTTCCGGCTCCTGCGTGATAAATTCGCCGCTCAGACCAAAGCCCGCGTTGTTGATCAAAATACCCGGGTCGATGCCTCGCTCGTCCAGCCGCTTCTGTAAGTCAACCGGACTGGAGGGCGCGCTCAGATCGATGCTTTCCACGACGACCTGTACCCCATGCTGCTGGCGCAGTTCTGTTGCCAACGTCTCCATCGGCTCTGCGCGCCGCGCGACCAGGACCACGTTGTGCTTTCTGCCGGCCAGATTTCTGGCGAACTCAATTCCCAGGCCGCTCGAGGCTCCTGTGACGACGGCCCATTGCGTTTCTGATTTCGACATCGCTGTCCTCCATGACTGCTGGTCAGTGTACATGACCAACGGTCATTTGATTTGAGGTTCGAAGAATTGCTCCACGTCAGCGATGTCCTGCGTCAGGCGGTAGGGCGGCAGGCTGTCCAGAAAGATCTTGCCGTAGCTCTGGCGCTGCACGCGGTTGTCCAGCAGCACTAGCACGCCGCGGTCGCTGGCGGAACGGATGAGGCGGCCAAAGCCCTGCTTCAACGTGATGACGGCCTGGGGGATCTGCAGGTCGTGAAAGGGCTTGCCGCCCGCGTGCTCCACAGCCTCCATGCGGGCCTGCATCACGGGGTCGCTGGGCACGCCAAACGGCAGCCGGTCAATGATGACGCAACTCAGCTGCTCGCCCTGCACGTCTACGCCCTGCCAGAAGCTGCTGGTTCCGAAGAGCACGGCGTTGGGTGTTTCGCGGAACTCGTCCAGTAGCGCCTTGCGCGGGGCCTGACCCTGTAAGAGCAAGGGGAACGGCAGCTCCACCAGCATGCGCTCGTACAGCGTTCGCATCTGAGCGTAGCTGGTGAACAGGCAGAAGGCGCGGCCACGCGTTAACTCCAGCACCCTGCGCATGCGCTCCGCCGCAGCGGGCAGGAAGCTTGCGTCACGCGGGTCGGGCAGGTACGGCGGCAGGTAGAGCAGCGCCTGTTTGCTGTAGTTAAAGTGCGAGGGCACGGTCAGCTCGCGCGCTCCAGCGAGGCCCAGCCGCTTGCTGATGTGGTCGAAGCCGCCCTGCACGGTGAGTGTCGCGCTGGTCAGGACCACGGTAGGGAAGGCTTTGAACAAGTTCTCGGCGAGGATTTCCGATACATCGATAGGCGTGGCCTGCAGAAAGGTGTGAAAGCTGGCGGGCGTACCTGCCTCAGTGCGCGAAAAGTTTTTGACACCACCGGCGGCGCGCCGCTCAATCCAGAAGACCGTGTTCGGGTCCGCCGCCTCCATGAGGAAGGACGAACTTCCCTTCAAGTCTGCAACGCGCCGCTTGAGCCCGGAGACCTCGTCCACGTCCTTAATGCGGTCGAGCTCGTCTTTCAGGCGATCCAGCGCGGTTAGATAGCTTGCATAACTATCGCCGCGCTCCTCCAGAAAGCCGGGACGGTCGTGGAAGGGCTGGCGGCCTAACTGGAAGCCGTCCATGGGCAACGAGCCGAAGAAGGCGCGGCTGCGGTCGCGCAGCGTTGCGGTGGCGCTTTCCACGCTGGAAACGGAGACCTTCTTTGAGCGCAAGATAAGGTCTGTATCGCGCGCCACCTCTTCACAGCGCGCCTGCGAGATGCTGACGCCGAAGTAGTCGCTGGCGACGGATTCCAGTTCATGCGCCTCATCGAAGATGACCGCTGCGGCCTCTGGCAGCACGCCTGCATCCGGCGCGCCCGCCGCCTGCAGCTTGATATTCAGGTCCGCAAAGAAGAGGTGGTGGTTCACAATCACCAGGTCGCTCTCAAGCGCGCGCTTGCGCATCTCCGTGATGTAGCAGGGCTCAAAGTTGGGGCACACCTGGCCTAGGCACGCTTCGCTGCGAGCATCCATCTTGCTGAACAGCGGCGAGGATTCGGGCAGCCCGGCGATCTCGGCGCGGTCTCCTGTGGCGGTGGTCTGTTCCCACGCCTGGATGATGTTGAACTGCCGGATCTCCTCCGGTTGGCTCAGAAGAGGTGTCTGCGCCAGGGCGTACAGCTTTTGCTTGCACACGTAGTTGGCGCGGCCCTTCATGGTGCAGACCTTGAGCGGCCCCAGCAAGGATTCCAGGAACGGAACGTCCTTGAAGAACAGCTGTTCCTGCAGATTTTTGGTGCCGGTGCTGACGATGACGCGTTGACCGCGCTCACGCGCCATGCGCAGGGCAGGCAGCAGGTACGCGAGCGTTTTGCCGGTGCCGGTGCCCGCCTCCACAATCAGGTGGCGGCGGTCCTCAAGGGCACTTTCGACGGCCTTGGCCATCTCGTACTGGCCTTTGCGGTGCTCGTAGTGCAACGAGGATCGGGCCAAGACGCCGCCAGGCGCGAAGAACTCGTGCAGCGTAGGCAGTGCGGATGTGGCGGTGGCAGCAGGCAAGGCGCGAAGAGAGGGCGAACAACTCTCATGATAAGCCGCCAGGTTACGCTGCGCTGCCGCCCTGCAGAAACGTGATGAGCAGCAGCAGCGAGACCGACAGCAGCACCATGCCGGAGGAGACGCCGCGTTCCCGGCCACGTGCATGCGTCAGAAAACCCGTGAGCGCCAGCACCGCCAGCACCACTCCACCGAGAACAACTGCATACCAGAAATAGATCCCGGGTTCACCGGTGCGCCAGCGCACAATGCTGGCCAGCAACTGCAATGCGGGCAATATCGTGCACAGCAGGCCACCCACGCGGGCCAGCACCAGCGCCTCGGCATCTGGCATGGCCGCCGGGTGCTGCGCTGCGCGCCGCCGTGATGCCCGCCAGAACCCGGCGATCACGACAGCGGGGGTCACCAGCAAGGCGGTGAACAGTATGGTGAGCAGCGTCATGGTGCGGGGAGCCTCCTATGCCGCATCGGCTGAACTTGCAGCAACTGTACACCCCCGCACAGCAGGTGCACGACACAGCCGTGCCGATTCTGTCTGACCCGTTCCCGTTATCGGCGGAACAGCCCCAGATCGATGGCATCTGCCATCGCCTTGTACCCGGCGTCGTTCGGATGGAGGTGGTCGCCGCTGTCGAATGCGGGCAGAAAGCGCGCCGGGTGCGTCGGGTCGGCCACGGCGGGCGCAAAGTCGATGCTGCCGTCCGCTTCTGTGTTCGACAGCACCCAGCGGTTCACTGCCTGCCGGATGGCCTCGCGTTGCGGCAATGCCTCCGGCTGCTTGAGTGAGCCTTCGAAGGGCGTGATGGTGGCGACAATGACGCGCAGTCCGTGCTCGTGCGCGCGGGCGATGATCTGCCGGTAGCCCGCGATCAGGTCGTCCGCGGTGATGGTTTCTGACACCGGGGCGACATCACCAGGATGGTTGATGTCATTGCCACCTCAAACAGCACCACGGTGCGCACGCCTGCCTGCGAGAGCACGTCGCGGTCGAAGCGCGCGCTGGCA
>CALMRM010000165.1:28556-30202 GCA_937871605.1 uncultured Terriglobus sp.
AGGCCAGTCCGTTCGGTCCACGCCCATCGTGCAGCACGCGGTTGCCGCCAATGCCCTCGTTCAGTACGCCGAGCGTCTTGAGCGCGCTGTCCTCCTGCAGGCGGACGGCCAGGTAGTCTGGCCAGCGGTGATTGCCGTTCATGCTGCTGTGCGCGCCGTCGGTAGTGGACGAACCCAGCGCGACAATGGCTGCTTGCGGACTGTTGCTGCTCACTTCCACGGCGGTCAGCAGCGGCCAGCGCTCCAACGTGTGCTCGCCCTGCAGCGTGGCTGCGCCCGTCTGGTCGCCCGCTGCGGCGTAATTGGCCTGCCGCGTGTCGTAGTGCACCGCGCCCGGGTGCGACTCGCCCGGCAGGGACAGACTGACCGCAAGATCTGACAGCGTGGGTACCTGCATGGGGACCGGATCGCTCAGCACAGACGCACCTGCTGGAATCATCACCGCAGGACGGCCGCTGAACAGCAGCGCGGTATCGTTGCGAATCGCGCTGCCGCTGGTTCGCAGGGCGATGTGCGTCGCTCCCACCGTTACCGGCTCCGCACTGAAGGTGTTCGACAGCCGGATGCGCACGGTCTGGCCGCCGATGAAGGTGTGTACGATGAGGCGCAGCGTTTCATCGTGGAAGACCAGCGGTGATCTGCTATCGGCAGCGGGTGGTGCGCAAGGGGCTGCGGCCCACGTACCCGTCCACTGTTGTTTACGCGTCTGTGCCGGCGCACCATTCACCAGCAAAGCCGTAAGTAGCATCGTGCACGTACAAGCAAAAGCGCGGGTGGTGCGTCCGTAACGAAGATCCATAGCACCTCCACCATACAGCGCACGCAAGAGGATTGCTGACGACACCTGAAGGGACTCCAGCCCCTCCATGAGCGTGACGATTCTGCTGCACCGGCGCACTCCGCTGCTACGCTTAAACAGAGGCGGTACAGCGATGGCACCGGAGAAAAAGCGGTTAGGCAAGAAGCACCGGCAAGCGCAAACGCGGCCGCACAAGGGCGCGACGCCCAAGGGTGCCAAGGCATCCGCGTCGTCGGTGGGCGGGGCTTCGCCCAAGGGCCGCAAGGCGATTGCCGCCAAGAAAGAAGCAGCTTTTAGCAAGGGCAAGGTGCGCACGCAATCGCCCGAACGGCAAAAGGGCCGCGCCGTAACCGGTGCGCAAATGGCACCTGGGGCGCTGCCGCGGTCAGAGCGACCCGCACGCGGCGAACGTGGCATGGGTACCTTCCGTTCGCACAAACTGGAAGCGCCACGTCCACGCGTGCATAGCGCCGCACTCTCCGACCCGGAAACCGAAAACGCACTCGCGGGCATGCTGCCGCTCATTGAAGAGGCACAGCGCCCGTCCGACAGCATTGCAGCGCCGCTCTTCGCTATCTGCGGACGCCCAAACGTGGGCAAAAGCACCATCTTTAACCGTCTCACGGGCACGCGCCGCTCCATTGTGGGCGACGAGCCCGGTATCACACGCGACCGCATCTACGGCGAGGTGGACTGGGAGGGTCGCGTCCTGCGCATTGTCGACACGGGCGGCGTGGTGCCCGACGACGAGGCGCTCATCCCCAGCGAAATCTTCCGGCAGGCGCGCATCGCACTCGACGAGGCTGTCGCCATCGTGCAGGTGGTCGATGGCCGCAGCGAACTGACC
>CALMRM010000166.1:0-1827 GCA_937871605.1 uncultured Terriglobus sp.
GGCAAGTCGGCGCCGGGCGGCGGCGAATGCCTCGCGTTCCGCTGGCCGGTCACGCAGATGTCGTGTAGCGGACAGCGGTGGCAGCGTGGTTCGTTCAGCGGGCATATCTGCTGGCCCAGCCGCTTGACCAGCGTATGGTGCTCGTCCATGGTGGCGGGCGTCCACGCGGGCGGGGCAAGCGGCATGAGCGCCGCTTCCACCTGCCGTGCGGTCGCCTTGTCCGGCACCACGCCCAGGCGGATGGCGATGCGCTGGTGATGGCCGTCAATGGCGATGGCGGGACGGCGCAGCGAGGTGAAGTTGACCGCCGCCGCGCTCGCCTTCGTGCCGACGCCGGGCAGTTGCTCCAGCCAGGTGCGGATCTTGTCCGTCCGGTACTTTGCGAGGAACTCCAGCGACAGCGCGCCGGTGCGCTCCGTGACCTCTTGCAGCATCTGCTTGAGTTGCGGTGCCTTGCGCTCTGGAAAGGTGACGAGGCGCAGCGTCTCCTCGATCTCCGCGACGGGCGCATCACGCAACCGCTCCCAGCGCACCTCATCCCACGAGTTAGGTCCGGTGGGCCAACCGTCGTAGCGCTGACGCAGCAGATGCATGGTCGCGATGCTCTCCGCATCCTTTGTCCGCGAGGAGCACAGCGAATAAATCAACTGCGTCAGCGGATCCCAAACCTCACGCGGCGGGGGCGGTCCCATCCACGCGAGCAGGCGCTGCTGGATGTCGTCCAGATCGCGAAACAGGATCGGTGGACGCGGTGCTCCCGTCTCGACACGAGCGTCGGGGAAGAGCATGTCTTGTGCAGAGATGGGCACACGTGTTGGACGCGCGTCACGCCGCTGCAATCAGCCGCAGGGCTTCCGGCAGGGCGTCCGCGCCGAAGCCTGCGACCCAGCGTATGCGCACATCGCGCCGGAACCACGTGCCCTGGCGCTTGCTATAGTTGCGATGACCCTGCTGCGTCTTCGTTACGGCCTCCGCTTCCGTCAGGTCGCCCCGCAGAACGGCCTGCGCCTCCGCATAGCCAAGGGCCTGCAACGCGCGGCACGCCGCACCATAGCGCTCCACCAGGGCCCGTGTTTCCTGAACGAGACCTTCGCGAAACATTTCCTCGCACCGCTGGTTGATGCGGCGGTACAGCTCGGCACGGTCTGGCTGCAGGCCAAGCTGCACGACGCGGAAGCCCTGCAATGGCTCGGGCTGTGCAGCCTGCCAGGCAGCACTCATGGGGCTGCGCGCCAGCATGGAGACCTCAATGGCGCGGATCAGCTTGGGCGCATCACGGGCGTGAATACGCTCCGCTGCACTTAAGTCGAAGCAGCGCAGCACGCGGTGCAGTGCTCGGGGGCCACGCCGCTCAGCCAGCGCTCGCAGCCGGTTGCGCAACACCTCATCCCGCTGCGGCACCGGACTAAGGCCATCCAGCAGCGCGCGAAGATACAGCCCGGTGCCGCCAGTGACGATGGGCACACGGCCACGTGCTGCAATGTCGTGCACCGCGGCGCGCGCGGCTCGGCCATAGTCGCCCGCAGTGTATTCCACGTCCGGTGACACCACGTCCAGCAGGTGGTGCGGCACGCGGCGACGCTCTTCCATGCCGGGCTTGGCCGTTCCGAGTTCCATGTCGCGGTAGACCGCGACCGAATCGCAGGACACGATCTCGCCGCCCAACGCCTCTGCGAGTTGCAACGAAAGCGCTGTCTTGCCGGATGCGGTCGGCCCCACCAGCACCACCAGCAGTGGCTCGTTCATGCCGGTGGCTGGCGCTACCAATGCCGCCACCAGCCCGCAGGAAACACGTTGCGCACACCCGCCCTCACCACGATGCCGATG
>CALMRM010000166.1:1837-17890 GCA_937871605.1 uncultured Terriglobus sp.
GTAGTGGATTTGTCTTCTTCGCGTTGCGGGGGGCGAGATGGCACAGGCTACTCCGCCGAGGGCGCGTCCTTGTTGATGCGGAACTCAATGCGCAGCTCCAGGTTGGGTCCGTGAAACTCTTTCGGCAGCGGCTGCGCAGCGCCCAGGCTGGTGATGGAGCCCCAGGCGGCCCGGTCGATGGCCACGTCGTGCGTAGAGTAGTCCAGGTGCATGACGCTGATGGCACCGTTGGGCTGGATGGTGAAGCGCACGCCGGTGATGCCCTGCTTGTTCAGCGGCGGGCGGCACTCCTCCGGGATCAGCGGCAGCCAGTTGCGGCGGACATCGGCCAGGAGGCGCTGGAGGTACTTCGCAAAGTCCACACCTTGCGTGTCGGACAGAATCTGCGTGCCCAGCTTGCTGCCGCCCTGCTTGCCTGGGCTGGTGCTGCCATAGTCGCCACTGTCGCCACCACTGCGAGCGCCGCGGGCCGCCTGTTGAATCTGGTTGGCTGCGCTGCCGGGTGTGCCGAAAATGTTGCGGTTTGGCTGCGTAGGCGAAGGCGCGGGAGCGTCGGCCAGCGGCTGCGGGCGCGGTTGGGGCTGCGGCGTGGGTGGCGTGTTACGCGCCTGCTGCTGCGGTGCAGGTTGCTGCGGTTGCGGTGCCTGGGGCTGCTGCTGTGCCTGCTGCGGCTGTGGGCGTGGTTGCGGCGTGGGCTTAGGTGCAGGCGGCACCGGATTTCCCGCGCGTGGCTGCGGTGCTTGTGGGCTGGGCTTTGGGCTCTGCGACTCCGTGGACCGCGTACTGATGTTGGGCGTGGGCCTGGTCCGCTGCAACTGCTTCTGCAGGTCAGGCGGCACGTCCAGGTAGGTCATGTCCTTGCTTTTATCGGGCAGCGCGGTTACCAGGACCGGTGCATGCCACAGGTAACGTGGGCCGTACACCATGACCCAGCCCAGCACCAGCCAAACAATAACCGAGATGTACACCGCTTCGCGAAAGCGCGCGCGGGACCGCTCATCGTCCACCTCGTCCAGCAGGGTGATGAGTTCGTGCGTCTCCAGGTAGTCGTACCGATTGCCCCGGTTGCCCCGGCGCAGGATACCTGCTGTACGCCGCTCTGACAGGTCCTCGGCCAAGCCGTCGGAGCCTTCTGGCCGTTCTAGTTCAGGAGGTGTCTCGATAGGGGGCACGCTGAGTCTGGTCTCTTCCACGTAGGACTGCTGTTGTGGCGTTTTTGTTTCTTCTGCGGCACACAACCGGTACCGGCGATACGTGTGGTGTTCCTCCCCATCGTCTCACCTCTCCGCGCAGGAACGGTAGAATAACCCGATGCTTCACCTGCCTGCTGCCCTGCTTGCACTTGCCCCGACCGCCCCTGCCAACGCTGTGCATGCGGGCGCTCTCAAGCGGCTAGGCTTGTGGTTGACGCACCTGGGCAGCCCCGGCCTTCTGCTGGCGTCGCTGTTTGACTCTGCACTGATCCCGCTGCCGTGGCAGCCATTGCTGCTGCAGCTGGTGAGCGCTAACCCAGGCAAGTTTCTGCTGTATCCGGTGCTGGCTGCCGCCGCTTCGGCCGTGGGCAGCCTGGTGCCGTTCTACATCGGGCGGCTTGGCGGTGAACTGTTCCTGCTTGGCAAGATCAATCGTGAACGCTACGAGCGGCTGCGCGACCGGTTCGAGGAGCAGGAGTTCTTCGCTATCCTGATTCCAGCCATGGGGCCACCGCCCACACCGTTCAAACTCTTTGAGTTCTGTGCGGGTGTGTTTGAGATGAAGCCACTTACCTTCTTCTCAGCAGCCTTTCTGGGCAAAGTAGTGCAGTTCACCGTGTATGCCACGCTGACCCATTTGTATGGGCCTGCCGTCGTAGACCTTATCTTCCGCACGGTGCGGTCGCACGCACACCTGCTGCTGTTCGTCGTCGGTATCCTGCTGGCAGCCCTTGCAGTATGGGTGGTGCGCAAGATATTCGATCGCAAACGTGGCATGCGGCTCCCCATTGAGGATTCCGCAGACGGTCAACACACGATTGTTGAGGAGTAAGACCAGGCCGACTTGCGGCCTAGTCGCTGTACGAGCGCAGCCGAGCGGGCATCTCGTCGCTGGTCAGGTCGTGCCCGCACTGCACGCAATACACATCTGTGATGTGTACCCCGCGAAAGCACTGGCCGCACACCGGCGACATTTGGAATTGGCATTGCGGACAGAAGTGAAACGAACTGGATACTTCGGTGCGGCACGACGGACACCGCGTCATGATGGGTTGCCGGAGCAGGAAATACACCACAGCGCCGATACCGCCAGGCATCACCATGACGATCAGCATCCACAGGCCGGGCCGCATGTTACGTCGCTTGACGTCGCGACTGATGTAGCCGATCAGCAAGACGTAGCTGGCCAGCGCAGCGCCCCAGCTATAGCTACCAATCACATGGAGGACGGGATTCCCATGCTTTGGCTGCCCCTGGTGACCCCAGAAACTCAGCACCTGGATGCCAGAAAACACGAGCAGCGACACGATCACTGACCACAGCGGAATCAGCTGCAGTTCGTCGCTACCCTCCTCCACATCGGGGCGCTGGTTGACATCGGTTCCAAGCAGCATCAGCGACGAACCTCATCGTGCACACCCATGGCCCTTGATCGGCGCAGCATCACAATGGCGGCGGTGAGCACGGAAAGCGGCAGAAACCATACCAGGAGGATGCTGATGGTCGAACCTGCGTCAGCCCCCAACAGCGAGACGCGCCTCCAAAGCCCCTCTTCCCAGCCAGCAATACCATCGTCTGCCACGGTCCAGATCGCGGTCGCAATCACCAGCAACACCGCCGAGCAGACGAGGCAAGGCACCAGCAAATCGCGTGCCGTACGCTTCTGCTTCTGCATGGCCAGGGCGCGCTCGCGAATGACGCGATGCGTCCGATTGACTACCGTGGCACGTGCCGCGACAGCAGCCTGCGTCTGCTCGGACGAGCCGGCCATGGTTACTGCACCCCGCCGGCCATTGCGGCGCGACGTCCAGGGGTGTGCTCCCCTCGCAACCGTTCGAGTTCCGGCTTCAGCGCCGCCAGCCCACGGTATAAGCGCGACTTCACTGTGGACAGGGGCGCCCTGGTCACAGTGGCAATCTCTTCAAGCGCAAGCTCTTCGTGGAAGCGCAACAGCAGAACCTCACGGTAGGTAGCGTGCAGGTTCAGCAGCACAGCCGTAACCTCCGCGGCATCCTCGCGCGAGCAGAACTGCTCAAACGGCGATGGTCCGTCCATGGCGATTTCAAAGGGAGCCTCGTCGCCCTCCGGGTCGCGCAGCTGGTCCAGCGACGTCATGGTGCGTTTGCGCGACAGGTCGATGACCAGGTTGCGCGCAATGGTGAACAGCCACGTGTCAAAGCGGGCCTTGCCATTGAACTGTGCGCCACGCAACAGCACTCGCATCCAGGTCTCTTGAAACAGGTCTTCCGCGACCTCGCGTTTGCCTGTCAAAAACGTCAGGTAGCGCATCAAGCGATGCTGGTATTGCTCAATCAGCTGGTCCAGCAACTCCGGATCCTGCCGCTTCAGGCCGCGCGCAATCAGCAGGTTTTCCTGGTGGGAGGCCTCCAGAGACGCAGCAGACATGGCGAGCGTTGCGTTCACAGCCGTATTGACGGTCACTGCTGCAGGAAAGACGCTACTGCTTGGAAATAACTTGCCTGGCACGCGGGACGGCTCCGGCACTACAGGATCGCTTGACTAGCTGCAGTGTATCCGGCCCGGACGGGCGCTCAACGGCAATCTGCACAAGTCCCGTACAAAAAGAACTCGTGCCCCGTGATCCGGAAGCCCTTGGGCAAGGTAGGCTTGACCGGCATCTCGCACCCGGCCAGTTCATACACACGTGCGCAGTCATTGCACTGGAAGTGGTGGTGGTGCTGCTTTCCCGCGACTTCGTAGCGTGGGGCGGCACCGGGCAGCTCTACCGTGGACAGCCACTTGTCCCCCACCAGCGATCCAATGTTGCGATACACGGTGGCGATGCTCATGCCGGGCACATGCCTTTTCGCCATCTGTAACGCCTCGTCGGGCGAGAGCGGCCGGTCGGCTTCCACAAAGGCGTCACGCAACGCTTGCTTCTGCTTGGTTTGACGCGTGACAATTGGCATGCACACCCTCCCACCTCTTACTATGCCTCAGCTGCGCTTTTATTCGCAATAGCAGTGAGCGAGAGCGCCCGCTCAGGCGTTCAACCCTGCAGGCCCACCCATTTTGCTTCGCTCCGCTAAACTGGAGAGGCCACTATGTCCGAGCACACGATCGATCTGCCTGAAGTCGACCTGTCCCAGCCGCCCGCGGCAAACATCGTCCGCGTCACCTTCCAGCCAGAGGGCAAAACGGTTGAGTTTCCATTTGGTTCGCTGCTGTATGACGGCCACGGCCTGCCCATGAGCTTTTTGGACGTCGCCGAGAACTACGGCATCTTCCTGGACCATGCGTGCGGCGGCGTGTGTGCCTGCACAACCTGCCACGTCTACATCAAGCAAGGTGACAGCGGCTTGAGCGAGCCGGAGGACAACGAGCTGGACCGCATTGACCTTGCAGCCGGGCCGCAGACCAACTCGCGCCTGGGTTGTCAGGCCGTGATTCAGCAGCCGGGCAGCTACGTGGTCGAGATCCCGGCCTGGAACAGGAACTATGTGCAGGAAGGCAAGCCCGCCACTGTGCTTGCCAGCGGAAAGGATTAGAGATGCCGCGCGAGATTGAATGGACGGACGCCGAAGAGATCGGCATCCAGTTACAGGAAGCGCATCCAGAGTTGGACCCGCTTACCGTTCGCTTTACCGACATGCACAAGCTGGTGACCGCGATCCCCGGGTTTGTGGGCGATCCGGCCAAGTCAAACGAGGGCATCCTTGAGGCCATTCAGATGGCATGGCTCGAGGAATATAACGACGCCAAGTAGCGTGGCATGTTGGTGTTGGATTAAAGTGGCCGCTCCAGCCGGTAGTACGGGTGCATGGTCTGGTGCGGCCCCCAAAGCTCATGGTGCGTATAGCGAAAGCCGAGCCGCTTGAGCAACGCCTGCGAGTGGGTGTTGTTAGGACCATGTCCAGCAACCAGCGCCTCTAATTCGGTTGTCTGCCACACATAGCCGATCACCGCACGTGCGGCTTCTTCGCCAAGGCGCAGGCTCCAATACGGGCGCGCGACATACACACCAATCTCCAGCACCTGCGAGCTGTCGTGAAACGGCCGCAGCCCAGCACACCCGGCATGCTCTCCACCGTCGAGCAGGAACATCGGCCAGTATTGGTAGCCGAACTTTCGCTGCCGCTCCATCTCAAGGGCAAACCGCCCTTCAGCCGCTTCACTCGACATTGCCCCGCCCATGTGACCCATGACCTCCGGGTCGGTCCATAGTGCAAACGCGAGAGAACGATCGGCTTCAGTCCAGCACCGAAAGCCTAGCCGGGCGGATGTAAGGAAGTATTTCATCGGGCAGTTCTCCGTTTGCGCAAGATCGCTTCGGGCAAGGCGGAACCGGTCACCATGAGCAGCCCTATAGCGACAGCTAGCCATAGAACCGACCCACCCAGCAGCCGCAGGAGGCTGGCCACATGCGATGTTCCCGCGGGTAACAGGCGCAGCAGGACTCCTGCCACCACTCCACTCATAGTCGCCGCCAGCAGTGCCTTGCCCACCTCACCCCAGGGCAGTTCCGCTACGCTGACCATGCGCTTGCGGTGCAGCAGCACAGCCAAGGCCGCCATGTGCGCGGCAATTGCCACGTCTGACGCCACCACCAGTCCGGCAATACCGTAGCCCCGGAACAGCAGCGCATACACCGGCAGCGACAGCACCGTGACCGCCGTGCCGGACAGCATGGGCGTCAGCGTGTCGCCCGCAGCATAGAATGCCCGTGCGTACAGGTTCTGCGATGTCCAAAAGATCAGTGACAGAGAAAACAGCAGAAACAACTCCGCGGCTTCGGTTGCGTCGTGCCCGCGAAAGCGTCCGCCGCTCAGCGCCAGGTTTACGGCAGGCCGGGCAAACGTCACCATCCACGACGTCAGTAACAGGCTGACCGCCAGCAGCCGTGATACGGAGCGGTTGACCGCGTTGCTGAACCGCGAGATGTCCTGCTCTGCCCACAGCGAGGCAAAGAACGGCAACGACGCCAGCCCCGCCGCCGGCCCCACAATGCCCATAGGCGCGGCAAACAGGTCGCGAGCGTACTTCATCAGCGAAATGCCGCCGTGGATGTCGGCTGCAAAGTAGCTACGAATGATCGGGTCCAGCGTCACGATCGATTGGCCCAGAATGAGCGGCAGACTGAGCCGTACCCACTCCCGCAGCGTGGGGTGCCGCACGTTGAACGAGGGTGACCAGCGCATGCCGATGCGGCGTGCGCCCAGCAGGTTGATCAGGAAAAAGCCCAGCAGCGCGCCCGCCGCCGCACCTACTGCCAGCGCATAAATGCCGAGCGACCGTCCAAGCAGCAGAGCGCCCGCAATGATGCCGCCGTTGTACAGCAGCGGTTGCAGCGCCTGATAGACAAAGATCTTGCGCGAGAGCAGCCGCGCTCCGAAGACGCCACCCGCCAGCAGCAGCAGCTGGTTCGGCAGGAGGATGCGCGTCATGCGCACGCACATGGCTGCCGCCTGCAGGTCCCCATTGAAGTTATGGAACTTGTACCGGACATACAGCGGTGCCAGCAGTTCTCCAAGGAGAATGGCTAGCAGCAATCCTGCACCCACCACATTCAGGATGTTTGAGAGCGCTCGATCCCCTTCATCCAGCGTACCGGCTGTCTCATAGTTTGAGAGCAACTTGACGAACGTGGTGGAGGCGACGCCGCCGATCAAAAGGTAGTAGATGACGTCCGGCAGTTCAAAGGCGGCGTTATAGGCATCGACCGCCGGGCCTGCTCCGAACACCTGGGCGATCAGCTTATTGCGGACGAGTCCAAGTACGCCCGACAGCAGCGCAGACAGCATCAGCAGCAGCGACGCCGAGTAAGCTGACTGTGCCGCGCCGAGGCGACGTCTTGCAAATGGGACGGGGCTGGAGGTGCTGGGCAAGACGCTATCTTATTGGGAGCAGCTAGTAGCTGACGGGTTCCACCTTGGTTCTCGTCATTCTGCGCTTCCCTGTTCCTCCTCCGGCGGCGCTGCAAACAGCGATGGCGTGTCTTCATAGGGTGCGGTCCGCTTTCGCGGTGCAAGGAGGCCGTGCTGTTTGGTGGGATTGGTTGCCGCTGCCGGGCGGCCCAGTAAGTGCGACAACTCACGCAATCCCGTGTACACCTGCAGCAGCACGTCTGCCGTCGCTTGACTGCTTGTGCTCGATGCACGTGCTGGAATGTGGTCCGGCTCCGAAGCGGTCGCCGCCTGGAGTGTCTGCTCCGCCAGCTGCTGCCGTGCACCGGCGATGGTGAAGCCTTGGACGTGCAGCAGGTGCCGCACCTCGAGCAGAGCCTCTACGTCGCTGCGACGATAGAGCCGCTGCCCAGCCTTGCCTTTGTAGGGCCGCAGGTGGGCAAACTCACCCTCCCAGAACCGGAGCACGTACGCAGGCAGCGAGAGCAGGCGCGCGACTTCGCCGATGCGGAAATACAACTTGTCCGGAATATCGGGCAGGGGGGCACCTGCTCGCGATTTGCGACTGCCCTTACCCTCCGCCATGGCTGCCTCCACGCATCCGGCTCTAGTTGCAGACCGCACCAGTGTAGCGGTGCATGGTGTCGGCGGGCACAGGGTGCAAAAAAGGGCCCCGTGGACTTCACGGGGCCTCGCTCATGGACAGGAACAGCAGGCAAACGCCTTCCACGATGTGCCGGAACGTTAATGAACAGCCCTTTGGCATGTATCTACATCAGTAACGCCACACATTGTGGACCGCACTACCAGCTACCCTAGATATTGGGCTAGTGGCGCGCCTTTGTCAAAGATGCATTTGCAAAATTGCACTAGGTCCGTGTCATAACGGAACTCCTGACGTGTGTCTGCCGTATGCTTCAATGGTTTGGCGGAGGGTGTTGCATGAAGGCAATTAGGCATCGCGCGGTCGCTGGTTTGGTTTTGTTCGTTCTGCCATTCACAGGCTGCCGCGTACGCCATCATCAAAGCAGTGATGGCGGCCAGGATGTTGACATTGCTACGCCGCTGGGAGGTCTGTCCGTGAAAACGGACAGCGCTACCGTGCAGCGCAAGCTTGGCCTGCCACTCTACCCGGGCGCGCAGCCAGAGCAGCGCAAGGATGATAGCAACAACCCTGCCGACGTGGATATGAATTTCGGTTCCTTTCACCTGCGCGTGCAGGCCATGAGCTTTGCGACCGCAGATGCGCCGGACAAGGTGGCAGCCTTCTATCGCACCTCCCTGGCGCAGTACAGTGACGTCATCACGTGCCGCCACCACGAGCCTGTGGGCACGCCGGTACGGACCGGCCTGGGTTTGACCTGCGCAGACGACAACCATGTGCACACGGGCAAGGGCCAGGACGTCGATCCCGATGCAGACAACGAGACGGAGCTGAAAGCAGGTTCCAAGACGCGGCAGCACATCGTCTCGCTGCAGCCCGAGGGTGGTGGAACCAAATTCATTCTGGTATCACTCGAACTGCCGCGCGGTGAGGATGGTGGAGCGTAAACGCACCGTGGTGTGGGTGCGATAGCCTAATACTGCATGATTGCAAGCTGTCCACGCTGCGGAGCACCGCTGCCACTGGTTGAGGGCGACGTACCGCACTTTTGCCCCACCTGCGGGTTGCCACAATTGCGCATTTCCCTAGACGCGGTGGTGTCAGACACACCTCCAACTCCTGAAAGCAAAGAACTGCTCTACAGCGAGGGACTGTACATGCCGCGCGCCCTGCGTGTGGTGGCAGCAACGGGTGCCAGCGCCGTGACAGTTGCGTCACTGCTGCCGGGTGCGCTGGTGTCCGGCGCGGTAGGTGGCCTGTTGCTGGTGTTTACGCCCCTCATCGCGTCTGCTGCAGTCTACGCATACAGCCGCAGCCGGCCGCCCGCACTCGCCTCGCCCACAAGCGGGGCACGGCTGGGAGCATTGCTGGGCCTCTGGATGGGGTCGCTGTTTGCCACTGTCACAGGCATTGCTGGCTTTGTCTTGCGCTATGGGTACCACTCACACGTCGTGGGCGAAAAGATTGAGCAAGCAGCAGCGCAGGTACCCGCGCAGTTGCAGGCTGCCGGGCCGCCTCCACCAGAACTGCTCCAGATGCTGAAGACGCCGGAATTCCTTGCCAGCAGCTTCATCTTCGGTCACGTGCTGTCACTCTTGCTGCTGGTGCTGGCCGGTGCGGTCTGTGGCTCGATGGCTGCGACCGTGCTGCGTGCCCGGCGTCAGCGCACCATCGACTGAGCGCGCCCCAGCCCAGCCTAACTTGCGACCGCACCCGGCGAACCGTATCCTTACCGCACGATGAACGACACCGCAGCCCATTCAAACGCAGCCGCCGCAACCATCCGCGAAAAAGGCCGACTTATGTCCGCCTCAGAAATCGAGCGCACGCTGGTGCGGCTGGCGCACCAGATTGTGGAGAAGCACGAGGGTAGCGGCAACCTGGGACTGGTGGGCATTAAGCGGCGCGGCGTGCCATTGGCGCAGCGCATCGGCAAGGCCATCCAGGGGATTGAGGGCACTCCGGTTGAGGTGGGCACGCTGGACATTCAGTTCTACCGCGACGATCTGTCCACCAGCGGCCCGCGCCCCACCGTGACACCCGCCGACATCGGCTTCGACATCGCCGGTCGCGACATCATCCTGCTGGACGACGTCCTGTATACAGGCCGCACCATTCGCGCTGCCCTGGACGCCCTGTTCGATCATGGCCGTCCGCGCTCTGTGCGCCTGCTGGTGCTGATCGACCGGGGACACCGCGAGCTGCCTATCGAAGCACAGTTCGTGGGTCGCGTGGTGCCCACCTCGTCTAAGGAAATCATCGAGGTCAAGCTGAACGAGGTAGACGGCAGCGACCAGGTGCTGCTGGTCGAGCTTGTGGACTAAGGCATGGCAGGAGGCGGGATGAAGAAAGTTGCTGTGCTTGCTCTCCTCTCTAGCTTTTTCGCTAGAGCCGCCCTCTCACAAAGCACAGCCACACCATCAGCTGAACTGTCATTACAGGCAGTGCCGGGACCTCTTAGTAATGGCATACCGCAGCGGTTTACATTCTTGCTTAAGAACGAGTCAAATCATCCCATCGTCCTTCCAAGACCTATTCTGGATTGTGGAGGCTCGTATACGGGAGAGATCTGGCTCCGTTACCACTTCACGCCACGAGATCCCGCAAGCCGAGGTGTTGGGTTTGGATGCGCTGCAGACAAATACCAGTGGCCATCCATTCTGGATCGGGTGAAGGAGTGGAAGGCCTTGCAAGCGGGGGAGTTGCTCACGGTTGAGGGGGATGCACAGACGCTGCACCTACAGGAACTTCAAGCGGGCGACTATGACCTTTGGGTCGAGTACATCCCGCCGTTCGTTCCGGACGATGATTTGCGCACCTTAACGCGGTTTGGCTACCGTACCGCACTTCGAAAGCTCACGTCTGAGCACATGCACTTCGAGAAGCACCCATGAAGATCGGCATCACCTGCTATCCCACGTACGGCGGCAGTGGCGTCGTTGCGACCGAGCTTGGCATTGAGCTGGCGGCGCGCGGGCATGACGTGCACTTCATCACGTACCAGCAGCCGTTTCGGCTGACCGGGCGCGAGGTGGGCATTCACTTTCATGAAGTCGCAGTTACTACCTATCCGCTTTTCCAGTACCCGCCGTACGACCTGGCGCTGGCCAGTCGCATGGCTGAGGTGGCCGAGTTCTATAAGCTCGACCTCCTGCACGTGCACTATGCCATTCCGCACTCCGTGTGCGCGCTGCTGGCACGGCAGATGCTGGCCGCGCGCGGCATCCGGCTGCCCTTCATCACCACGCTGCACGGCACAGACATTACGCTGGTGGGGCAGGACCCCGGCTACCTGCCCATCACCAAATTCGGTATCGAGCAGAGCGACGGTGTCACCAGCATCTCCGCCGACCTGAAGCGCAGCACCGAGCGCGACTTCGGCGTGTTCAGCGGCCTCCACGGTCCCATTGAGGTCATCCACAACTTCGTGAACTGCGACGTCTACAAGCCGGATGAGGCAAAGCGCCGCGAACTACGCCCGCAGTATGCCGCTGCCGATGAGAAGCTCATTATCCACCTCTCAAACTTCCGCCGGGTCAAGCGCGTGGGCGACGTGGTGGAGGTGTTTGCGCGTGTCGCGAAACAACTTCCTGCGCGGCTCATGCTCGTAGGCGACGGCCCTGACCGCTCCATAGCCGAGCACCTCGCGCTCACGCACGGCATTGCCGACCGCATCCACTTCCTGGGCAAACAGGACAGCGTGCAGGACCTGCTGCCGCTCGGCGACCTGCTGCTGATGCCGTCTGAGATGGAAAGCTTCGGCTTGGCCGCGCTGGAGGGTATGGCCTGCGGCGTACCCTGCATCGCCACCCGCGTGGGCGGCGTGCCGGAGCTGGTGGAGGACGGCGTCAATGGCCTGCTCTACGCTGTGGGCGACGTGGAGGGCATGGCGGAGGGCGCGATTGGGTTACTCCAGAACGCGCCGCGGCTGCAAAACATGGCAACCGCAGCGCGTCGCAACGCCCAGGACAGGTTCTGCACCACGCGCATCATCCCACACTACGAGCGGTACTACCGACAGGTGTTGCAGACCTAAACAGGGCACCGCTCAAACCGGACAGAGGCATTGAACACGAACGATCCCATCGATGCGACGTGGTTTGTAAAACGTCCAATGTCCGGTCGCGACGACTCGCGGCCAAACGGTTATCTGCTCAGCAACCGGCGACAGTAACCCGGAAAGGGCCGGTGGTGGTACGACCGGCCCTTTCTTCGCGCGAGGCATGGTGTTCTTTGCGCGTTCTCTCATAGCAATCTCCTAACCGGACCGTGTTCACAAGTGGCTGCACTTAGCCAAGGATGGCCGGCTTGAGCACTTGTTCAGCCCACTGCCGGAAGGTCGTCGGTGTGGTTGATTCCGGCGTGCGGACCACAGCATTGTCAGTGCCATCGTTCTTGGCTGCCATCATCTCTGCGTATCCTTCAACGACCGCAGGAGACATGCCGAAGCCGGCAAGCCGTTGCTTGAGCGCATCCATGGGAATTTGCTTGAAGCCAACCTGCTTGCCAAGCACTTCAGAGAGGGTCGATGCCATCTCGGCGAAGGTCAGATCTTCGGGCCCGAGCACCGGCACTTCGTCCTGTCCGGTCCAGGAGGTGGCGAGCAGGTACTTCGCGGCTACTGCGGCGATGTCGCGCGTGGCCACTGTTGGGAACTTACGATCGGCAGACAGAGGCGAGAAGAACATGCCCTGGGCTTTGATCACGCCAGCCTGCTGGAGCAGATTGTCCATGAACGAAGGCATCGTGAGCGCCCGAAGGTGCACTCCCGTGCTCGCGAGGAGATCGTCCATGGCCAGCGACGCCGTGACCAGGCCGGCATGTGCTGCTGCCTGCGTTCCACGCCCGAGAGCGGAGATCACCACAACACGCTCTACTCCCTGCGTCTTGATCGCTTCCGCAGCCGGACGGGAGAACCCGACGTACGCCGCTTCCATGCTGTCTGCAACACTGGGCGGCGGAACGAGCCAGAAGACGGCGTCGGCACCCGTGAACGCCTTGTTGACCACCGCGCTGTCGCCGTGAGAACCCTCGATCACTTCTACTTGGCTGGGCACGTCCTTGAGCTTGGAGGGATCGCGCGCGATGACACGAATCTGCTCGCCGCTGCTGAAAAGAATGCTGAGGAGTTGCTTGCCAATGCTTCCGGTGGGTGCGGTGACTACGATCATACTGTTTGCTCCTGTTCTGTGATCCATCAGTGTTGTGTGCGAGGGTGAGCTCGCATGAGTCGCGTTTCAGTCTCAGCCGAGCAAAACCCATCTAGAACCATATCTACACTACACCGTACCGTTTACTGAATGCACGGCGTACGGTGGGAGATGCACAATAGAGCTGTGGACAAACGGGGAGACAAGCTGCGCGAGCACATCCTCTGGGTCGCGAAGGACGTGTTTCTCGAACTGGGCTTTGAACGGGCATCGATGGATGTCATCGCGGCGCGTGCCACAACCTCGAAACGAACGCTCTACGCCCACTTCGAAAGCAAGGAGAAGCTGTTCCTCGCCGTCATCGAGCTGGTGCGGAGCTTGTTTCTAAGCAGATTGGGCGTGCCCGGGGACCACTCGCGCAAGACTTCAGAAGCTCTCACCATCTTCTGTGGCCGGTACCTGGAGATCCTGATCTACGAGAGCAATGTACAGATGATGCGGGTCAGCATGGCCGAAAGTGAGCGCTTTCCTGATCAGGCCAAGCTCTATTTCGACGTCATGTTCACGGAGGTCCATGCCCGTTTGTCTACATATCTTAGAGAGCAGGCTTCGCTTTCGACGCGTTCTGCTTCCGACGCCGCGCATCGGCTGCTGAGTCAAATCTTGTATCCGCGCCTGACGCGATCTCTGTTTGGTATGGATCTGCTGGCAAAGACCTTCAGCCCCGAGGCACTCTCACCGGAGTTCGATGTCCGGGTGATACACAAAGCGGTCGCAGAGTTAATCGAACACCTTCGCACAAGAGCCGCCCTGCATGCCGTTGCATCACCAACTCTTAAATAGAGAGACGCTCCACAAGTAGCTCGGCATCTGCACAGGCCTGATCGTTCATACGCTAACGTCCGCTTCCAAGAAATACAGCAAGTCAGGGCACCAACGATGGGAACTGGATGTCTCTTAGCTTTTGCGGCCCACCCGAATGGGCACCGGGTGCGAGTCCTTCCAGAGGCGATGGGGTAAAAGATAGGTAAGTCCAAACCCGCCTTGCCAGTGCGTTGAAGTAGACGTCAGGCCACGATCAATAGAAGCATCAAAGAGCAGGTTAGGCCTGAGCGCATACCCTCCCACGAAGAGGAGATCATACGAAGCTGCACGCGTAACGTGTGTTCCCGACGATGTCGCATTCCCGAAGGGTTGTGAAGCGTGTGAAGGTTCTATGGTCATACTCAGGCGCTGCTTGGTGGCCAGCGGGAAAAGCGCATGCGTTACGGCAAGCGTTTGTTGGTATTGTGGGCGGCGTATCGGTCCACTGTTCTGCTCGTTGAACAGAATGTTGGAATCGTAATGAAAGCCTCCATGCAGATCTCCTCCGAGAAAAATAATCGCGGACTGCGAGTAACCACCGACATCGAGGTTTTTGGATTTGGAGATGCGTACAAGCCTTATATATACTAGTGAGACCGTCGGCAGCGCTCCGACTGACTTATGCACCACGTATTCGACGCCCGCTTGGAGGTCTCCTGGGTCACTGCTCTCTACTGCCAATCCAGCAGCAGGAAGTAACGTGTTGTGGGTATAAGGCTGTGAAAGAAACTGCACCAAAACTCTTGTCGTAAGAGCGATCTTCACGACTTCACTCACAGCGAATTGCGCGTTTGTTCCGCCGGGGGAGTTGCCTGCGCGTACGACACCCTGTTCGAACTGCAGATACCCAGTAGGTGGGAGATGAGCTGGGATGGTAACCGTTGGGCGAGCAGGGTTCGCTTGCGGAATATCAACATCTGTCACGCTAAAGGCAGCATTCCCGTTTTCGATCTGTACTGGGGTGGCTGGCTTTGCGAGTACAGAGGTGACCTGCTGGCAGGCAGCCGGCAGCGCGCGAAGACATAGTAGCGCGATCACTGCGGGCAGAGCCAAGCGCTTCCGCAAAGCCTGTCTGGCCAGCATGCCAAGCTCTCTGGGCAGTGCTTCAAATGCAACGGCGGCGCAGCCCCGACACTTGGCCTTGTTCATTGGATGTACCAAGGAATGTTGATCACGATAATGCGTGGATTGCCACGTAACAAGAGCAGCAACTTCAACATCTGTGCCCGCTGGTTATGCAAAGGTGCTTGCCACCAACGTTTTACGACAAGTTCCGGAACGAGCACCGCAACCTGACGGTCTGGATGTAAACGTACGAGTTCAAGAATGTGCTCCACAAGCGGCATCAACACAAAGCGATAGGGTGACGAAAGCATGAGCAGATCCGGAGCAGCCTTGCCAGCCGCTGCAAAAGGCACCAGGACGTTCTCTTTCCAGCTCTGCTGTACCGCTTCACTATTGTCTTCGGCATCCACATGCACAGCCTGAACGTGCTGGCTTAACTTCAAGGCGAAGCGCAAGCCCTTTTCCGTGATACGTGTCCATTGATCCACAGGCACAATCACCATAGGGTCGGGCAGGCTTTCTACATTCATCGGCCGGGTGACAGCCACCTCCTCTGTCACTCGGTCATAGTGCTTCTTAACCGCTGCCATGAGCAGGATGAGAGCCGGAACCAAGATCGCCGTGATCCAGGCTCCCTCGGTGAACTTGGCCACGAGCACCACGATCAGCGTAATGCCCGTCGCAGCGGCACCGATCCCATTCACGATCATCCGGCGGGTAGATCCCTGCCCACCTTCTCGCTTCCAGTGCATGACCATGCCTGCCTGCGAGAGTGTGAACGCGAGAAATGCCCCGATGGCAAACAACGGAATCAGACGATCAGTGACACCACCGAAGAGGATTAATAGAAACGCGGTGAAGCCGACGAGCGCAAAGATGCCGTGCGAGTACAGCAGCCGTCGCCCACGAATTTTGAACACGTGAGGCAGGTAATCCTTTTCGGCTATGGCCCGCGTCAGGCGCGGAAAATCAGCATAGGAGGTGTTGGCGGAAAGAGCCAGCACCGTCAAAATGGAAGCCATGCTGACGTAATAAAACCACCCCCGCCCCATCACCGCGGAAATGAGCATGGAGAGCACACTCTGGTACCCGGGGCCATTCGGATCCGTAGCGCCTATTCCGTAAGCGCGGCAGAGAACCGCAATTCCTGCAAGGAAAACAACCAGCAGCACGATGATGATGGTGAGCGTTCGCTTCGCGTTCCGCTGTGTCGGTTCTCGAATGCCTCCCACACCCTAGGACACTGCTTCTACACCTGACATGGCTGTACAGCCGCTCGCGAACACCTTTAGCAAAAGCCAAAGCGAAAGCAC
>CALMRM010000167.1:0-5793 GCA_937871605.1 uncultured Terriglobus sp.
ACTTCTACCACCGTGAATAGAACAGTAACCATTCCGGGAAATGTCCTTCCTGCTGGTTATATTTCTCCAGTGGGAAGAGCGATCCTCAATGCCTTTCCCGCTCCCAATACCACCGGTAATGGCTACAACTTCAACCAGCTGAATACCTTCAAGACACGTTCCGACATGTACAGCGGCAAGCTGGAGCACACCTTTGCGCCCTGGTGGAGTGCCGGTGTTTCCTACGTTCACCTGGCCACCCAGGAACCGAGCGGCTTCATCTTGGGTGGCGCTGTGGCGGAGAACGCAACCAAACTGCTGCGCTACAACGACGCCACCGCGATCAACAACACTTTCACCCTGAATCCAACCACCCTGCTGACGGTCGGCTATGGGTTCAATCGCTATTACAGCGCTTCGTTTCAGTACTCCAACGGGTACAACCTCGGTACAGGAGGACTGGGTTTGCCGGCCAGTTTCGTCAGCAGCCTGCAGTCTCGGACGTTTCCCACCGTCACCATTAACAATCTGACCAACAGCGACTCGATTGGTGGTGCTAATGGCACCGTGCAGGAGCAATCTTCCAAGAACATCGTCGTGGGCATTAGTAAGACGTTCGACAAAAATAATATCCGTGTCGGGTATGTGTATCGGCTGCTGTATTTCAAGAGCAACCCGAACAGCATTCCATCGTTTACCTTTAACGGCCAGTACAGCGATCAGAAGCCGGGCTCTCCCAGTTCCACCACTGCGCTTACTTATGCGGATATCCTCATGGGCCTGCCCTCTGCCGCCAGCTACACCGTTACCACGGGCGCGTTTAACCAGGAAGCGTCGTACCACGCTGCGTTTGCCCAGGATGATGTTCGACTTACGGCCAAGCTGACGTTGAACCTCGGCCTGCGCTATGAATACGAGCTTGGCCAGCGGGAACAGAACAACCGCTACAACGTGGGCTTCGACCCGAACATCACCTACAGCTACCCGGCAGCAACCGGAGCGATCACTGCAAAGGGCGGCTTGCGCTTTGCAGGTGTGGGCGGTGCACCGGTCCACTGCTGCAGCCAGAGCCATGTGAAATTTTCGCCACGCGCAGGCTTTGCATACCAGGTCAACCCCAGAATGGTGGTGCATGGCGGCTTCGGTGTCTTCTACGCACCTGTAGGTCTTACTTATGTGGGCCAAGGGTACTCTCAGGTGACGTCGTACTCCCCGAACACGCCCTCTGGGACGGTGGCGGTAGGGGCCAACTCTTACCTGTCCAATCCATTTCCAAACGGTTTTGTGCAGCCTTCCGGCAACACACTGGGACCACTCACCAGTGTTGGCGGCCCACTAGGAACGCTGAACAGCACCAGCACGCTTGCGGACTTTGGCCGCCGCTTTCCGCTGGTGCAGCAGTACTCCTTCGATGTGCAGCAGGATCTGCCAGGCGGCATAAACTTCAAGCTCAGCTACATCGGAGCCCACTCCCGCAACATCATCAACGCGGTCAACGTGAATCAATTGCCCGACTCGGCTTTGGCGACGGCCAGGCTGAGCGGCACGCAGCTGAACGCGTCGGCAAATAACGTGACGAATCCGTACTACGCCACCTCTATTAACGGCTTTCCAGCTACAGGGCAGGCAGCCAACAAAACCATCAGCCGAGCGCAAAGCCTCTTGCCGTTTCCTCAGTTCACCAGCATCTCCGTGGCGGAGAGCAACGGCTACTCCAACTACAACTCCATGGCTGTCAAGGTGCAGAAGCGACTGGCAACCGGGCTAACGGTGTTGGGTACGTATACGTGGGCCTCCAACTGGGACAACCTGTGGAGTGCCGGATCACAGGTGTATTTCACCTACGGCCCGCAGGACGCCTACAACCCGAAAGGCGAGTACGCTCGCGCTCTCAGCAGCGTGCCCAACCGCTATACCGCTGCCGTGAGCTACGATCTGCCGGTGGGTCGCGGCAAACTGTTCCTGGGTAACGCACCCTGGTACGTGAATGAATTGGTGGGCGGCTGGCAGGTCAATGACGAGTGGATCATTCAGAACGGTGTGCCGCTGTCAATCCAGCAGACCAACCTGAACACCACGTATGGCACCACTGGCGTGGGCGGCAGCTATCAACGGCCAAACCTGGTGGGCGATGCGCACTCGGCATGCCTCTCGGGCCGTCCGCAGGGCCGCCTGGGTGTAAGTTCCGTGGGTACGGAGCAGGCCTACGTGAACGTGGCTGCCTTCTCACCTGCCGCACCGTACACCTACGGCAACGCACCCCGCATGCTGCCGTGCCGTGCGCCGGGCAGCAACAACTCCGACATTTCTATCAACAAGAATTTCAAACTCACTGAGCGAGTGAACGCCCAGTTTCGTGCAGAGGCGCTCAACGCCTTCAATACACCACAGTTCGGCTCGCCAACACTTACCTATGTGGTTTCGGGAACAGGTGTGACGACTGCGCCAACCATTGCCAGCGGTGCCAACCAGACCCTGGGCAACGTGACTACGCAGATCAACTACTCGCGCATTATTCAGCTGGGCGGGCGCATTTCGTTCTAGCTGGGATGCAAACCTGTAAACGGCCTCGCACGCATGGCGGGGCCGTTCTGTGTCTCGGCTTACGATGATGGCGGTCGTTCGGCGTGGGCCGTGGACGCCGCGGATGCGGGTCATTTCGATGCCGCTGGTAGCGGATGGCCCTGAGGTGGTAGCAATGGGTGCGGTACTCCGTCAAACGCGGCAGCGCTTCGGCGATGGTCTCGACGACCTGGTCCAGGTGAATGACATAGATAGGGTGGTTGGGTAAGAGCGTGGCGGCGCGACGGCCCTCCTCCGCACCGTGTTGCAGCAGCACCGTGCCGCTGATAACGATGACAACCGTGCAGCCCGTGAACACGACGCGTGGGCTATTGAGCGCGACGAGATCGAGCGAGTGGTCGCGCAGGACTCTGGTGCCAGCCTTCGGCAGCCACGCGTCAGGCACGCCTGCGGGAACGTCATGGTCGAACTTAATCTAGGCACAATCATCAACGCACCCATCGAACGCTGCTTCGACCTGTCGCGAAGCATTGAAGTTCACCTGCTGGGAACGGAGCAGACCGGAGAGCAGGCAGTTGGAGGCGTCACGACCGGACTGATCGGTCTGGGTGAGTTTGTGAGATGGAGGGCGACGCACCTGGGAGTGAAGCAGCACCTCGCCAGCCGCATCACCGCGTACAATCGACCGGTTTACTTTCAGGACACAATGATTGAGGGCGCGTTCCGGTCGATGCAGCACGACCACTTCTTTAAAGCACTCGCTCCTGACAGAACAGAGATGATGGACCGATTCGTCTTTGCAGCACCGCTGCCTGTGCTCGGCCTAATTGCTGAAAAGTTGGTGCTCAGGCGGTACATGCACAACCTGCTAATTTATCGGAACGAGATCGTGAAGCAAGTCGCACAGTCAGACAAATGGAAGAACTTTATAGGTTGAACCATGAACCATTCACAGAAGCTGAACATTACCAAAGTGGCCAGAGCGATTGAGAAGGACGCAGGCCGCTCTCTGCTGGGATTGCGCACGTCATTAAAGCAGGCCAAGTCAGGCGACTTTACGGTATTGCGGCGGCGTGGAAGCACTGCAGGCGGCACGCAAGCTATAACGAAGAAAGCGATAAGGTTGAGCGGCGCTATCGAGGCGGTGTAGTCATGTTCTTACGCGCGACAGCTTTGTCTCTGCTCATTACTTTTGGTACCTGCCCGTTGATTGCAGCGACCAACAAGGCGTGTCCAAGCGGCCGTGACAAGACTCTTGCGAAGGTTCATGGCCGCCTCGGCGTGTACAACGGTGGCTACCCAAATCTGCGCCTTTGGCATGTAGGCACTCACCATCTGTTTGGGATTTACGGCGGTCCAGCCGACCTGCAGTGTCAGCATGCAGGAACATGTGGCAGCGATCAGGACGGCCCAGACCTCCCGACAAATGTTGACAAGAAGATGACGACACTTAAACCGATTTTTGAGTACTGGCTATACGGGGACTATGTGCTTCTAGAACTTGAATCTTACAAAAGCGGGCACATGCAGGCTGCTTGCATCGTGAGTGCGACACACTTGATTCGCCGCAAGTCGTAAGACACGACCGCATGGCGTGGCTGCTACACTCCTACGCATGCGTACAACCTCCTGTGTTGCTTCCCTCGTGCTGAGCGGGCTTTTGCTGTCCCATGCTGCCGTTGCCCAGGTCCCGGCACAGACGGCTGTGGCTGACCGCCTGGCCGCGCAGAACGCCCTGTTACAGGAGCAGTGGGAGGCCAACCTGAAGCTGAACCCCACGCAGGCCACCGCTGTGGGCGACTACCGCTACAACGACCAGCTGGGCGACTACTCGCTGGCCGCGGCGCAGCATCGCCATGACCTGAGCGCGGCGTACCTAGAGCGCATCCAGGCCATCGACCCCAGCGGGTTCTCCGAGGAGGATCGCACCTCGCACGACCTGTTCCTGCGCAACCTGCAGGAAAACCAGGACGACTTCGACCTGAAGAACTACGAGATGCCCGTCAGCATGCTGGGCGGCCCGCACACCTCGCTGGCTGACCTGCCGCTGGCCATGCCCTTCGACTCCGTCAAGCACTACGAGGACTACATCGGGCGGTTGCACAAGATCCCCACCGCGCTGACGCAGACCGAAGAGGTGCTGCGTGCCGGTGTGCGCGACCACCTGACCATGGTCAAGTTTCTCGCGTCCAAGATTCCCGGGCAGTGCCAGGGCATCATCGCCGCCGACCCGTTCCTGAAGCCCACGCAGAAGTTCCCCGCCTCGTTCTCTGACGCGGACAAGCAGCGCCTGACCAAGGCGATTACCGACGCGGTGAACACCGAGGTACTGCCCGCGTACAAGCAGTTCGCGGCCTTCCTTGAGAAGGAGTACGTGCCCGCGGGCCGCCCGGAGATCAGCATCGAGAGCCTGCCCGACGGCAAGCGGCGCTACCAGTCGGCCATACGCCGCTCCACCACCACGGACATGTCGCCGGAACAGATCCACAGCATCGGCCTGAAAGAGTTCGACCGCATCGTCGCGGAGATGACGGCACTGGCCAAGGCCAACGGCTACGCCGACCTGCCGAGCTTCCGCGAGAAGGTTGAGGCCGACCCGAAGTACAAGCCCACGTCCGAGCAGGCCATCGTCGACGACTTTGACAAATACATCAAACAGATGCGGCCCAAGCTGCCGCAACTGTTCACCGTCATCCCGTCCGCGCCCGTCACGGTCGAGGGCATCCCAGACTTCCAGAAGGCCACGTCCACGCACTATCAGACGGGCACGCCCGACGGCAAGCGCCCGGGCCGCGTGTCGGTCGCGGTGTCCGACTACGCCAGCCGCTCGTACCTGAACGACGAGGCGGTCGCTTACCACGAGGGCATTCCCGGCCACCACATGCAGCTGTCCGTGCAGCAGACCATCCCCGGCCTGCCGGAGTTTCGCAAGCACGGCGGCAACTCCGCCTACACCGAGGGCTGGGCACTGTACGCCGAGCAGCTGGGCAAGGAGGTCGGCTTCTACCAGGACCCCGGCTCCGACTACGGCCGCCTGCGGTCCGAGCTGTTCCGCGCCGTGCGGCTGGTGGTCGACACCGGCATCCACGACATGGGCTGGAGCCGTGAGCGCGTCGTGGAGTACATGCGCGCTTCGCACGCCATCGACGAGCCCACCATCCAGAGCGAAACCGACCGCTACATCGCCTCGCCCGCGCAGGCGCTCAGCTACAAGCTGGGCCAGCTCAAGATTCGCGAACTACGCGCGAAGGCTACGGCAAAGCTGCGTGACAAGTTCGACGAGCGCACCTT
>CALMRM010000167.1:5803-7940 GCA_937871605.1 uncultured Terriglobus sp.
CGGCTCGACGTGCTGGACGCGCGGGTGACGCGGTGGATGGACCGGCAGGTGCCGCTGGTGGCGAAACGAAGTAAATAGCGGCTACGTCAAAGAACTATGCCGCACATCTTCACCGAGGACATGCGGCATACGGTACTGCAGAGTGTAGTTAGCGACCCGCTGGGCAGCCGGTGCCGTCCGTCACAGCGGTGACGACGCGGCCTGCGCTGGTGACCTGGCGGCTGAAGCAGTTGCCAAGCGTGTCTTGGCTCTTGTAGCTGGCGGAGGCATTGGTGGGCGTGGCCGAGACAGCAGCGCCCGCTGCGTTGAAGTTGAATTGATCCATGCTGTGCACTTCTTCGCTGATCGTGCTGCCGGAAAGGGCGAAGCCGTTGATGGACTTTGCCTCGATCTCGTCATCCTTCTGGTCGCTGGTCACGATCTGCTGCGAGGTGCCGTCGGCGTTGAAGGTGTAGGCGTAGTTCAGGGTCAGCGGGAACGAGATCAGCTTGTCTGTCACTTCCTTGATGAAGCCGAGCTGGCTGGTGGTCTTGCTGCTGACGGTGGAGGTTTGCACCGCGTTCTGGATGTCGTTGGTGCCCACGTTGAAGGTTTGTGCGCTCTTGAAGTTGACCGCCTGCTCCACGGTGGTCTCCACCCGGCCCAGAGCGGTATTCACATAGCCCTTGACCGTGAAGGTACGGGCAGAAGCTACCGTCACGGTGCCGGTGGTGTTGCCGCTGCTGTCCGTGGTCAACTGCTCCTGCACGGTGGGGGTGGGTGCGGCGCTCAGCGTGTTTTCAAGGATGCCGCCGCCGGTCTGCTGGCGGAACGGGTCGGTGTACAGCAGCAGGTTGGCCGTCGCCAGGAAGTAGCTGCTGGCGTTGAACACGCTGACGCCCACGGTGTGCGGCTGGCCGTCGCTCAATACGCCCGCGAACGGAGTCAGGTCGACGCGGTAGGGCTTGAAGGTGAGCGTCTGCACGCCCACGATGGGCTCCCACAGGTAGGGATCGATGCCGCCGGTGTAGATCCACGGGTACACCGGTGCAACGCCCGCGGGCTTGCCGTCGATAGTAATTTCCGTCTCGCGGAAGGCGGTGCCGCCCGTGCTGTCCAGCTTGCCCGCGACGTCGTCCGGTACATCCAGGTACCAGAACTCGTCATTGGACTGGCTCTGCGCGATGACGTCCAGGTAGGCCTTCACGGTATTGCGCGGCGCGGTCACGCTGGTGGTGAGTTTCGACGCGGTGGTGTCCAGCTCATACGGGCTGCTCACACCGCTCACCGGGATGACGACGTTCGGCACCAGGGCGGGCAGGTTGCGCAGATTGGCCGGGTAGAATTGCAGCTTTGCCGTGCCGTAAATGCCGCCATTGTAGGTGCTGTTGAAGATGTTGTAGACAATGGCCTGGCCGTTCTGCGCCGTCTTGAAGATGGCAGAAAGGTCGGTCACGTCGCGCTCCACGTGCCAGGAGGGACTCAGCGCGGTGCGTGGCTCGGCGGTGGTGCCGTAGAAGATGTTGGCATTACCCAAGTAGAGCGAGGCGGTGCGGTCATACTGGCGGCCGGCGGTCACGGTGAAGTCGACGTTCAGCACGACCTTGGCCCAGGGCCCGTTGCCGCAGCCCACGGGCGGCGTGTACGTGATGGGGTGGGCGCTGTAGTCGTTGAACGCTTCGTTGTCGAATAGGGTCACGGTGCACGGCGTGGTGGTGGGCCGGGTGACGGGCGGCTCTGCCGTGGCCGGGTTCGACGAGCCGACGACCGGCTTTGTGGGAACAACCACCACCTGCGCCGAAGCCGCAAGCGTGGCTGAAAACGAAAGGGCAAGGGTGCAGCGGCGCAGTACGCGCGCGGCGGACGGGGTGCGAGACATGGCGGCTCCTAAGTGGTGCAGGGATGAGCTATCGTACTCGTTGCGGAGCGGCTGCGGTTTGCGCACCAATCCGTGCTGCTCCGATACAGCTTAAGTGCTGTATACAGTTGGTGTGAGTCGAGCCATGAAACACATTGTTCATGCCGGACTGCGGCTTCTGGCAGCTCTTGGCCGTAGCTGGATACTGTTGCTGCTCTGCGTCGCTTACCCTTGGTCTTTCCGACATAGAGCGATATGGTGGGTTTGCGCTCTGCTGGACCTTTCGGGAATCTTCTGTCT
>CALMRM010000168.1 GCA_937871605.1 uncultured Terriglobus sp.
CTCTCGCCGAACAGCGCGTCATACTTGCCGGAGGGCACCGTCACCGTCGCCGGCGGTACCTCGTGCATCTCCTCGCCGGTGACGTAGTTCTTGTACAGAAGCGGTTCCACCTTGCCCGTGGCGTAGTCGAAAATGCCCTCTTTGGTCACGCGGGCAAACGGCGTGCGGGCGTAGACCTTGAGCGGTGCCCAGGGCCGCAGGCCCTCCTTCAACTGCTCGGGAAATATCGTTGGGTCGGCGGCGGCGGTGTACACCTCCTGCGTCAAGACGCCCGCGGCCTGGTGGTGGCCATGACCGTCACTCACGTTGCCTGCAAACACGCTGGTGAGCACGGTGGGCCGCGTCTCGCGCACCACGCGCACGGTGTCGGCGAGCACGCGCTCGTGCGTCCACTGCTGCAGCGTCTCCTCGCGCGTCTTTGAGAAGCCGAAATCGGCCACGCGCGTGTAGTACAGGTGCACGCCGTAGTAGTGATTGGCGGAGAGGTGCTCCTCCGTGCGCAGTATGCCAAGGCCGTCCCAGAACTCGCCCGTCATCACGTTCTGGCCGCCCTCGCCGCGGTTCAGGCTCAAAAGGCTCACCTCCGCGCCCTCGGCCCGGCTCTCGTAGGCCAGCGTGCCGCCATCCTCGTCGTCGGGGTGCGCGTTGATCTGCAGCATGCTGGCCGTGGTCGCAAGTTTGCGCAGGCTCTGCGCCAAACCCGCTGCGCCACGGTCGAATGGCAGCGGCGCAGACCACGCGGGCACAGGCCGGTTCGGAAGGAGGCCCGCGGGTTGCGGTTCGACACGCTGCGCGCGCGCCAGCAACGTGAAAGAAGCACCCACCGTGAGCGCGAATGCGAAATACGCCGTATGGGCTCGTTTCAAGAGTCTCCCTTTGCACGCGGGCGTAACGATGCCTTCGACCGTGTGATTCAAATGATGAATAGGAGAACTTTATCGCATCCGTGAACAGTCCTCACGAGGGGGTGAGCTTCCAGGCAATTCACCCCTCGTGATGGGAAGGTGGCTGTGGTTGTGCCACTCAGGTGAGCTTTGTTACAAGCATCTCTGCAGCAGCAGCCGAAGACTTAGGATTTTGGCCGGTGATCAGAAGGCCATCCACAACCACGTGTTCAGCCATGTCCTCGCCTTTTGAGTAGATGCCGCCCAACCTCTTGAGTTCGTCTTCGAGTAGAAATGGGACGACGTCGGTGAGTCCCATGGCGGCTTCCTCTGTGTTGGCGAAGCCGGTAATGTTCCGCCCAGAGACCAGTGGCGCTCCAGCCGCCGTCTTGACGTGACGGAGCGCAGCCGGCGCGTGGCATACGAGTGCGACTGGCTTTTCCGCTGCAAGAAAAGCCTCAAGTAGCGCCTTTGAATGCTGGTCTTCCGCAAGGTCCCACATCGGCCCATGTCCGCCAGGGTAAAAGACGGCGTCGAAATCCAACGGTGAAATGCTGTCTAACCGCTTTGTGGCTGCGAACTGCTCTTTGGCTGCGGCGTCGATCTTGAAGCGAAGCGTGGCTACTGTTTGGAATTTGAGCTCCTCGCTTGTTGGGTCCACCGGGGGATGACCGCCCTTGGGTGAAGCCAGCACGACGTCCGCGCCCGCATCCTTGAAGGTGTAATACGGTGAAGCAAACTCCTCCAGCCAAAGGCCCGTCTTTTTGCCCGTACTGCCCAGTTGGTCGTGCGAAGTAAGCACCATCAGAATCTTCATGGACTGATCTCCTTCAGGCAAAGCTTAGGTCTCAAGCAATCGATTGTGAATGCCCAAGACTGCCGAAATCATGTCAAATCCTGCCCTATAGAATCGCCTTCATGGCACGGCGCGCAGATCAATCTACGTCTCGCCTGGCGGAGTTGACCTCACTGGTAGATCGATACACCGACGCCAAGCGGGACAACAGGCTGTATGCGACTGCAATCCCTGGCGTATCGACCCTGCGTTCGGACGCGCTTATCCAATCCGTGCAGTGCATCATCAAACCGTCGCTGTGCATGACTGTGCAGGGGGTAAAAGCAGCCACGTTCGGGTTACACGGTTACGAGTACCGTGCAGGACACGGGCTCGTTGTGACCGCTGAAATGCCCGAGCGGGGTACAGTGTGCGCTGCAGGCAAAGAGAAGCCTTACCTTGGGCTCGTCTTTGAGCTTCATCTTGAGACGTTGCAGCAGATCGTGGAAGTAAGTCCCGCTGGAGCGAAAATGCACGCGAGGGCAAAACACGCGAGGCCCTTCACCCTCGAACTGAACGGTCCACTGCTCGAGTGTGCTTTACGCACGGTGCGTCTGTTCGACATGCCAGATGCTGTTCCCGTGCTGTATCCCGGCATCATGCGGGAGATTTGTTACTGGCTCCTGAAAAGTGCGGGTGGCGATCGGCTCCAGCGCATGGTGGTCATGGCGAACGGCCAGAACCGCAGAGTCATGCTGGCGATCCAACACCTTCGCGACCACTTCCGCGAGCCGATCCACGCTGAAGATCTCGCCAGAGTCGCTCATATGAGTTCCACAACCTTTCATAGACAGTTCAGGCTGATCACGTCCATGGCCCCGTTGCAATACCAGAAGCAGTTGCGCCTGTTTGAGGCACGGCGCCTGATGCTCGCGGAGCACGCCACCGTCGAACGCGCTGCCTTGGAGGTGGGCTACGCGAGTGTGTCCCAGTTCAGCCGGGAGTATGTACGCACGTTTGGCAGCCCACCGCGCCGTGACGTCTCTGCCTGGAGAACTTCATCGTCAACGGCAGAGCGCACGACTTAAGTCGAGCCGGTTTGCCACGCCGGGCGCTGCGTGTTCAGGGCCTCGGAAGTCGGTTACGTGGAACTCTAGCCCTCTGTTCAGAGAGCTACGGCACGTCGCATTCCTGGAGCACATTCGGATCGCGCTACCATCAGCCCATGCCTGCGAAGCACAGCGCGTTGCGCACCGGCGAAGCCGCAGCGGGTGGCGGGCTGCACCGCGGCCTGGGCACGGCGGGTGCGCTGGGCGCGAACATCATCGACATGGTTGGCGTCGGGCCGTTCCTGACGCTGCCGCTGATCGTGGGCGTCATGGGCGGGCCGCAGGCCATGCTGGGCTGGCTGCTGGGCGCTGTACTCTCGGTGCTGGATGGCTGCACGTGGAGCGAGCTGGGCACGGCATACCCAGAGGCGGGCGGTTCCTACGCGTACCTGCAGCGAACATTTCCCGCGCCCTGGGGGCGCGCCGCCTCTTTCCTGTATGCGTGGCAACTCTTGTTCTCCGCGCCCCTGTCCATCGCCAGCGGCTGCATTGGCTTTGCGCAGTACAGCAGCTGGTTTTTGCCGGGGCGTTCCCACGCCTTTCTGACCGGCGTGGCCATGCTGGTGTGCGTGCTGGGTACGGTGCTGTTGCTGCAGCCGGTCCGGCGCATTGATGCGGCTACGCGGTTGCTGGGCGGGATTGTTTTGCTCGTTTTGCTCACGGTGATTGCGGTGGGATTTACGCACTTTTCGCCTGCGCTGGCCTTCTCGTTTCCGGCGGGTGCCTTCCATGTGGACGGTGCGTTCCTGCTTGGCCTGGGTGGCGGCCTGCTGATCTCTGCCTACGATTACTGGGGGTATTACAACGTCTGCTTTATGGGCGCGGAGGTGCGCGAGCCCAGCCGCACCATTCCGCGCGCGGTGCTGGGGTCCATCGCGATCGTGGGCACGCTCTACCTCCTGATGAACACCGCCGTGCTGGGCGTGCTGCCATGGCAAACACTGGCGCGGGAGAACGCGGCGGCACGGCAGTACAGCATTGCCGTGTTCGCCCAAACCGCCTTTCGCACTCATGCCTGGGCGCACGCGGCGGGCAGCGTTGCCGTGGTGCTCATCGCACTGACAGCGCTGGCTTCGGTCTATGCGCTGCTGCTGGGGTATTCGCGTATCCCCTTTGCCGCGGCGCAGGACGGCAACTTCCCTGCGGTCTTCGCCCGGCTGCACCCGCGTCACCGTGTGCCCACCGTGAGCCTGCTGACGCTGTGCGGCATCACGCTGCTGTGCTGCCTCCTGCGGCTGCAGGAGGTCATCGCGTCGCTGGTAGTGGTGCGCATCGTCTTCCAGTTTCTGCTGCAGGGCATCGCCGTCATGCTGCCGCGCCACCGCGCCGCGCGGCAGGGTGCGGGGCTCTTCCGTATGCCGCTGTACCCGCTGCCCACGCTGCTGGCTATGTGCGGGTTCGTGTACATCCTGCTGTCGCGCCCACGCCTGCTGCTGGAGCTGCGGCCGGTCTTGTTTGTGCTGCTCAGCGGCCTGCTGGTCTACGGCATCCGCGCTGTCCGCACTCTCCGGAACGGCCGCAACGCTACACTGCCAGCATGAGGAAGCTGCTTCAAACAGGCGCGGTACTGGCCGCCGGTGGTGCGCTGGTGTACGGCTACCTGAACGGCTCCAGGGCATCGACCTCAGCCTTCTTCGGGAGGGCCCTGGTCGCGGGCCCGGAGACAACACCCGCCACGCCCACGGTAGCCCTCACCTACGACGATGGCCCCAGCCCGCGCAACACCCCTGCCCTGCTGGACCTCCTTGCCGAACACAGCGTGCGCGCCACATTTTTTATGATGGGCAGCCACATTCGCTCGCACACCGCGCTGGCACGGCGCGTGGTCGCAGCGGGGCACGTGATCGGCAATCACACAGTGACCCACCCCAACCTAGCGCACTGCCTGCCTGGGCGCGTACGGCGCGAACTCGAAGGCTGCCAAATGCTTGCGGAAGACCTGCTCGGCGTCACGCCTGTGCTCTTCCGTCCACCCTATGGTGCGCGCCGGCCAGACGTGGTGCGCACCGCCCGCCGCATGGGACTGACGCCTGTGCTATGGAACGCGGTGGCCCAGGACTGGCTCGACATCGACGCGGCCGCCATGCTGCGCAACGTGGATCGCGGCCTGACAGCAAACCCAAAAGTGGGTCGAGCCTCGACCGTTCTCATGCACGATGGCTCGCAGTTGGACCGAAATCTGCCACTTTCACGCACTGACACACTCGAAGTAACAAAACGGCTACTGCAGCGGAACAAAAACCGCTTCACAACGCCGCTGGAGTGGCTTTCTAACGTACAAAACTGACGAAAACGTGCTCTTCGGTGTCGTTTTTAGCAGCGGAAAGGGGTTAAAGTGCCGTCTCTTTCACGCCTAATTGCGTGAAAAATGTGACCACCAGAAGCACCAGAACCAGTGCAATCGTGCTGGCGATCCACCCCTGCCGAAACCGTGCCCGGATCGCTGCCACACCCAGCAGCAGGACGTACACCAATCCAACTGCGATGAGCCAGTCGAAGTCATACGTACGCTCCACGGTAAGCGTGTGGCTCAGCACGCGCGACACCCGCAGTGCGGGCACGGCGAGCCCCAGCAGAAAGCCCGCGAATGCCGCCACATACAGCACCACCGCCTGCCAAATGATTGCGATCACCTGCTTCACAGGGCCCCTCCCTTCGCACTTGCCTGCGACTTGGGCATCGCCGCCTCAAAGGTACGGAAGCGCCGCTCAAGCTCCCACTGCTGCTGTGCTTTCTCGCTGCCGGCGAGATACGCCGCGCACGACGGAGCTGGTGCAGACCCATCAGAACAGCCGCCACGCATAGTCGTGAACTGGTCCGGCGCGGCCCACAGGCTGCTGCCCGGCAGAAAGGCGTGCTCCAGCGAGGTGCGTGCCGAAGCCTTCAGTTGGGCGTAGGTCAACCCCTGCTCCAGCACGGCGCGCTCATACTCATGCGTCAGGTCGATGCGGCTGACGCCCTCGTCATCTGTCGAAAGCGCCACCGGCACACCCGCCTGGAGATAGCTGGCCAGCGAGTGATCCTTGCCGCGGATCCCCAGGATCACGTCGTTTGACGTCAGGTTGACCTCGACCATCACGTGCCGCTGTGCCATGGTCTGCAGCAGGCCGGTGGCGTCAGTCTCATACAGCACATCCACCCCGTGGCCGATGCGCTCCGCGCCCGCCTCCTCCACCGCCTCACGAATGTGGAAGCGCAGCCCCTCCGGCGGCACCATGCCCGGCGACAGCTCGCCCGCGTGCAGCGAAAGGTGCACCTTTGGGTAGACACCCCGCAGGTAGTGCAGCATCGCCATCTGCGTCACATACTGCGACATGGCCAGGTACGCGTCCTCTGGCTTCAGAAAATTGATGCCCACCACTCGGGGTTCTACACTCGCCAGCTCAAATCCCAGCAGTGTCTGCGCAAACACGCGCGCCGGCTCGGCAGAGCGCAACACCTGGTACAGGTAGCGCACCTGCACAGCACATGCAGTCGCGGCATCGGGAGTGCCGCAGTGCTCACGCTGCTTGCGGCCCGCGTCCATCGCGTCCAGCTCCGCGCGGTTCGCCGCAATGTTGTCGCGCAACCCCGCGCCCAGCAACGCGGCACGCAGCGCGGCAGGGTCGCCCGTCCAGGGGTGCTGCCCGGCCAGCCGCCCGGCCACGCTGAAGTCCGGCGTGTGCATCAGTTCCAGATACTGCTCGTTCTGCGCGGCGGCGCGGGTCGCCACCTCGTCCACCCACTCGCCGAGATGCGATTTGTTGATGCCGCCGAAGCGTGCAAACGTCGCGAAAAACTGGTCGTGCCCGTTCCAGCCCGCGCTCGGCACAAAGGCGCGCATGGAAAAGCTGTCCACGAGCGCGTCATACAGCTTCTGGTTCTTGAGCGCAGATGCTGCGGGTACGGTGCCTTCCACGCAGGTGGGCACGCCCTTGTCCATGCCCCGATTGGGCAGCAGCACCAGCTTGACCGGGTCGGCACACAGGCCGTCTTCTGCCGCGTCCTGGATGAACGTCTCTGCATACACCGCGCCCGACAGGTGCATGTGCAGGTCGCCGCCCTTGGGTATCCGCAGCAGGAACGCGTGCAACGCGGGCGGGTTCGCGCGCAGCCGCTCCATCTGCTGTGCGGTGCGCTGCTCCTCCAGCGAGACCGCACGCACGGGTGCTTTCTGCGCAAGTCCCTGCACAAGGAGGCACACTGCGCCTGCCAGCATGGCCGACGCACAACTCAGACGGTTCATAGTAATGCCGTACTCCCATGCGGGCACTCGGCATACATGCACGCCCGAGTGAATAGCTAAGCATAGCGGACGTTGCGCAGCATCCCCTTGCAGCAACTTGAAAAGCAGAACGCAGAGGACGGAAAGGAAGTGCACGCAGAGGGCGCGGAGGCGTGCCTGCCCGCGCTGCACGCCACTGTCTGCGCGGGGCGCGCAAACGAATGCGCCGCAACCGACGGGATACTCCGGGCGGAGATGCACATGGACCACTGACCCAAAAGGCGCAACGCTTTGCGCTTCCGTACAGGATTGCTATACTCGTGGAGTTGCCTCCCCGGCATCACGCGGTAGCAAGGGACCGCGGCAGTAGCCACTCCCAAGGCCAGATAGCTCAGTGGTAGAGCGCGGCCCTGAAAAGGCCGGCGTCGGCGGTTCGATCCCGTCTCTGGCCACCATCATCAAGTCCGCAGAAGTCTCTAAGTTTCGCTCCATACGTTGAACACTGTTCTTTCGGCTTCATTGCCCAGAGAGGTCGGCCCAAAGCCAGCCCTGGGCCTGTGCTGAACGTCAGGGTTGAGGCGGACGCGCTGCTGATTGACGTCGTCCGTACAGCAGGGTACCCTTCAGAGCAGATGATGTTTCAGCTACAGCATTGTTGTTGCTCCCGGTAGTCAGCACACCGGTTGAGCGGCACTGCGCCTGTCTGCATCCCTTCTTCCTCTGAGTCTCAAGAACACTGCGAAACGCGTGCCGCCCGGCGTTCACGAGTATCGCCTAAGCTGCACGACAGCACTGTTCAAGACTGATCCCCGTCAGGGCCATGTTTCTTACACCTGTACTTGCCTGCACTCCTCTGAAGCGAGCAGCTCACGAGTCAGCACATGGGAGGCTAAATTCCATGCGAGTTCCCTATCGCGCACTCACAGCACTGCTCATGTTTGGTGTGGGAACACTTCTGGCGCAGGTCGTCGGCAGCACGGTGAGTGGCACTGTGTCCGACAGCACCGGTGCCGCCGTGGCCGGTGCTGCCGTGCTCATCCGCAACGAGGAAACCGGCACGGAGCGCCGCCTGCTGACCGACAGCGCCGGCCGTTACACCGCGCCGTCGGTCGCTGTGGGACGCTACAGCATTGCGGCGTCGGCAGGGGGTTTTGCGCCGGAGCGCCACACCGGCGTGGAGCTGGTGGTGGGCCAGGCGCTGGTGCTGGACCTGCATCTGCGCGTGGCCTCCTCCACGCAGGAGGTAACGGTGTCAGATGCCGCGCCCACGGTGAACCTGTCGAACGAGCAGGTGAGTGGCCTGGTAAGCGAACGCCAGGTGAAGGATCTACCCCTGAACGGCCGCAGCTACGACCAGCTGATCACGCTGAACCCGGCCACGGTCAACTACACGTCGCAGCGCGCGGGCAGCATCGGCACGTCCAATTCGTCGGTGGGCAACATGTTCTCCATCAGCGGCCGCCGCCCGCAGGATAACCTGTTCCTGCTGAACGGCATAGAGTACACCGGTGCGTCGCTCATCAACGTGACGCCGGGCGGCACCAGCGGCCAGTTGCTGGGGGTGGATGCCGTGCGCGAGTTCAACGTGGTCAGTGACACCTATGGTGCCAGCTATGGCAAGCGGCAGGGCGCGCAGGTCAGCATCGTGACCGCATCCGGGACCAACACCGTGCATGGCGCAGTGTATGAGTACCTACGCAACTCTGCGCTGGACGCGCGCAATTACTTTGACCTCGCGCAGAAGCCACGCTTTCAGCGCAACAACTTCGGTGCGGCGCTGGGCGGTCCCCTGCGGCACGACAAGGCCTTTCTGTTCGGCAACTACGAGGGGTACCGGCAGAACCTTGGCCTCAGCAACGTCACCATTGTGCCGAACGCGGCTTCGCGCGCCCTGGCAGCACCCGCCGTGCGGCCCTTCCTGAACCTGTGGCCGATTGCCAACGGGCCGGATCTGGGTGGTGGCATTGCGCTGGCGTACTCCTCGCCCGCGCAGCGCATTCGCGAGGACTTTGGCACCGCACGCGCCGACTTCAACCTTTCCCCAAACGACTTGCTCTTCGGCGTGTACACGGTGGATGACTCGATTGCGCACACGCCCACGCAGAACGCGCTGTCGCTCATCGATGAGAACCTGCGGTCACAGGTGTTCAGCGTGCAAGAGCAGCACGTCTTCACCCCGCGGCTGCTGAACACAGCGCGCATCGGTGTCTCGCGTGCGGCCTTCTACTTCGTCGGCTCCGTTCCGGCAGACGTGCAGGCGGCCTCGGGCACGTTCGTGCCTGGCAGACCCGTAGGTGCCATCGTCATCGCCGGGTCCACGGGCTCAAATGCCACCGGCCAGCTGGGCGCGGCAGGCACCAACGTGGGTAGTAACAATGCACTGGCCCGTACGCTGTACACGGTGGACGACCACATTTTCTACACCGTGGGCAACCACCAGATTGAGGCAGGCCTGTGGGCGCAGCAGGTGCGCTCCGTCGGCATTCTGGCACAGCAGCAGAACGGCCAGGCCAACTTCGCCAGCCTGCAAACCTTTCTGCAGGGCACGGTGCGAACGTTCTCCTACGTGCCAACACCTACACAGTTAGGTTTTCGAACGAATTTATTGGCACTGTACCTGGAAGACAAGTGGAAGCTGACCCCCGCGCTCGAACTCAGCGCCGGGCTGCGCACCGAATCGACAGATGGCTGGAACTCGCCGGACGGCAAGGCACCCGCATACGAGTACACCGATGGCGTCATCAACGCCACGCCCACCGTGGGCCGCCGCGGCCTGCTGGTGAACCGCGCAAAGCTGCTCTGGGAGCCGCGCATCGGCCTTGCATGGAGGGCCACGGACGACGGCAAGACCTCGGTTCGCGCGGGCTTCGGCGTCCATCGCTCGCTGCTGGACAGCCTGGATTATCGATTCGACTCGTCGCCGCCCTTCAACAGCATTTTGACGTACAGCAACACGGGCATTGCCCGGCCGACAGCAGGTGCGGCAGGCCTGGTGTCGCCGCAGACCGTGCAGAACGACCTGCCCACGCCCGTGGTCTACACGTGGACACTGCGCCTTGAGCGCGAGCTGACGCCCGGCCTGTCTCTGACCACTGGCTACATCGGCTCCAAGGGCGACAAGCAGATCCTCTCTGCCAACCAGAACGAGCCCGCCTCCATTGTGTGCAACAACAACTGCCCCTCGGGTGTCGCAAACGGGAGGCTCTTCTACCCCCCAACGACACGCCCGCAGCCGCTGCTGGCCAACACCGTGTCATGGATTACGGGCGGCTACAGCAACTACAGCGCCGCGACGGTGGATGTGAAGCAGAACACGCGCCACGGCCTGCAGCTGCGCGCGGTGTACACCTGGAGCAAGAATCTCGACAACGGCACCGCCTGGAACACCAGTGTGTCGTCCAACACGCCCGCGTTCGTCTCCTATCCAAAACAACCCTCCCTCGACTACGGCCTGGCGGCCACGGACGTGCGCAACATCGGCGTGTTCAACAGTACCTATGACCTGCCGCTGGGCCGGGGCCACGCACTGTTCCCCAATGCGAGTACCCTGCTGGACCGCTTGGCTGGCGGCTGGTCGGTTTCCAACATTGTTACCGTGCAAAGCGGCCTGCCACTGACGCCGCAACTGGGCTATAATCCCACCGGCAGCGGCGACACGCGCAACCCCGTGAGGCCTGACCTGAACCGAGCCTTCACGGGATCGCTGTACACCGGCGGCAGCACCGCACAGCGGGCCGCTCGCTTCTTCAATCCTGCCGCGTTCAGTGCGCCGGCCTATGGCACCGTCGGCAACCTGGGCCGCAACACGCTCGTCGCGCCCGGCTTTACCGCGTGGGACATTTCACTCAAGAAAGTGACAGCCATCACGGAACGCTTGAACGCACAGTTCCGAGCCGAAGCGTTCAACCTGCTGAACCACACGAATCTTGGCCAGCCCAATCCTGTCGTCTTTACCAGCGGACCGACGCAGGGCTCGGCAGCTAATCAGGCCGCCGCCGCCGTCGGCAACACCAGCGCCGGTGTCATTACCAGCGCAGGAACGTCCCGCCAGCTGCAATTCAGTGTGAAGCTGACGTTCTGAGGGCTTCCTGTCGTTGCGCAACGAGGAAGAGCCTCACCGTGCCGGGGGCTCCAACTTGAATTCGTGCGGGGGCGTCGATCCCATTAGGTTCGTCACGAAGTAGTCCCAACGCCGGCGCATCATGTAGTAGCTCATGTCGCCGTAGCCATGGTGCGCACGCGGAAACAGGACGAGGTCATAGTCCTTATTGGCTTTCTCCAGCGCATCCACAATAAGGAACGTCTCCGTGACTGGCACGTTGTCGTCCAGGACGCCGTGCGCCAGCATCAGCTTGCCCTTGAGATTCTTCGCAGTGAGCTGGTTTGCCTGGAGGTCGTAGTTCGTGGTGCCGTCGTGGTGCTGTTCCAGCAGACCCAGGTACTTCTCGTAGAAGTCGTCTTCGTAGTTGCGGTTGTCGTGATTGCCGCTCTCCGCGATGCCGACTTTGTAAAAGTCCGGGTACAGGAACATCAACGATGCCGTGGCGTTGCCGCCGCCGGAGTGCCCCCAGGCACCCACGCGGCTCAAGTCAATCCACGTGTACTTTGCCGCAAGGTCCTGGATGCCGCTGACCTGGTCTGGCAGCGCCTGATGGCCCATGTCGTAGAAGTACTTGTCCTGGAATTGCTTCGACCGGCGTGGCGTGCCCATGGCATCGATCACAACGACAGCAAATCCAAGTTGCGCCAAAGCGTTGCTGTCGAAGAGAGAGGCCACAAATTGCCGCGTTGGTAGCGAGCCTTCGAACGGCCCGGGGTAGATGTAATTGACCAACGGATATTTCTTAGCGGGATCGAGGTTCGCGGGCTTGTACAAGAGGCCGTAGCAGAGCGTCTTTCCATCGCTGCACTTGACGGCGATGCTCTCCGGCGCCTGCCAGCCGGTGGCTTTCAGCCGCGTGAGATCGGCCTTTGCCAGCGGCTCCACCACGGTGCCGTCTGCCTTGCGTAACACCGACGTGACCGGCTCTTGTGGGGTGGAGTAGATGTCCACGAAGTACCTGCCGTTCTCGGAAGGAACCGCGACGTGGTCCTGCCGCTCCGGCGTGAGCAGGCGCGGCTCGCCGCCTTTAAGGTTAACCGCGTAGATGCTGCGGTAGTAGGGATCCTCGCCCTTCTCACGGCCCACGCCTGCAATGAGCATGTCTCCGGTTTTCTCGTCCACGTGCACGAGGTGGTCCACATTCCACTCGCCGCGGGTGACCTGCCGCTTCAGCTTGCCCGTGGTTGCGTCGTACAGGT